>JBJECI010000062.1:10383-47636 GCA_051870915.1 Paludibacteraceae bacterium | reverse complement strand
CGTATGAACAAACGCCTCATCCGCGAGATGGACGACCTGATAGACGAGATAGAGAGGGAATAATTAACGCGGCGTATGCGTAGCAGGATAGTCGTCATATGGTCTATGTTTGCCCTCTGCTGTGTCAGCACGGCGGCGCAAAGCCCGCAAGCATTACAGACTACTCAGAGTAAAGAAGCCGACAGCACCGTCGTGGATGTGCCCCTGTTCGGAACGGGAAAAGATATTCCCTATTACAGCGCGGAGCGCGGATTACCTATTACCGAGCGAAGCGAACAGGAGGGCTGGCAGGCGCTGTGGTGGAACGTGGAGAACCTCTTCCATCCCGACATCGACAGTCTGAACCCCGACCGCGAGTTCACCCTTGAAGGCATGCGCCGCTGGACATACGGCCGTTACCGAACCAAGGTGGCGCAGATAGCCCAAGTGGTCGCCAACGCGGGCGGCTGGCAGAAGATAGAGGTCGTAGGGCTCTGCGAGGTGGAGGACAGCGCGTGCGTGGCGGATATATGCCGCGCCTTAGGCAACGACTACCGGGCAGTGCACTACGATAGCCCCGACCCGCGAGGCATAGACGTGGCGCTCCTCTATCGCTCCACCTGCACCCTGCTCCACGCCTATCCTATCCCCGTCCGCCTCTCCGATGGCAAACCGGCGCGAGACCTGCTCTATGCCCGACTGGTCATGCCGCAGCGCGACACCGTTGATTTCCTGCTCTGCCACCTGCCTTCCATGCGCGGTGGCTATGGTGCCGCCGCACGCCATCGCAAGGAAGCACAAGCCACGATACAGCACACCATAGACTCGCTTCTGCAGAACGACACCACGCGCCAAATCATCCTCATGGGCGACATGAACGACGCCCCCCACAACAACCTCCGCGCCATGCACAATCGGATGTGCGACATGCAGGCAAAGAGCACTGAACCTATCAAGGAGGTGCGGTCTCTAGGCCGCACCACAACTCAAACAAAGAGCAAGAAACATATTCGCGGTACTTACAAATACCGCGGCATCTGGTCATATCTTGACCAGTGTTATCTCTCCGAAAGCCTACAAAACAAACAGACGGAAGTCCGTGTCTATGCCCCCGACTACCTCTTGGAAGACGACGAGCGCTTCCTCGGCAACCAACCCAAGCGCACCTACATCGGCATGCGCTACCACGGCGGCTACTCCGACCACCTGCCCATCGTGCTGAGGCTGAGATGACTTATCTGCTTAAATCAAAGAGAGCACGTCTCGCGACGTGCTCTCTTTGATTTAAGATGCTATTGAGGTATTTACAAGCTCACCCTCTAAATCCCCCTTACTTATCCACGTGGGTTTTAGAGTTGGATACCCATTGCGTTGTACTTCACGCCATCGCGGATGATAACGAGTTGTCCGTTCTCGATGGTTTTAACAGACGGAGTGCTGAGGGTAGCGTTGTCAATAGCCGTGGTCGGGTTAGCCAATTTCTCCACGGTAGCAGTGCCTTTTCCTACGGTTTCCGGGGTAGTGCCATACTTGGTCAAATCACCCACTACCTCTACATAATCTCCAACAGCCACAATGGTTGCACCATCCTTAGGTGCTACTTGATATGCCTCAAAAGTGCCTTCCGTAGCATCTTTGGTGTCTGCCATCCAGAAAGAGTAGTTGCCATAAGAAGCAAAATCCTCTTCAACAGTTTTGCTGGTTTGGTACTTGATCACATAGCCACGAACTACATACTTGCCGTTGGGAACCACCTCGTTGTCTGCACTTACAGAGCCTGCTTTTTCTGCTGCTTGTGCGCAGGTGAGGATGGTGGGAGCGGAAATGGTAACGGCGCAAGTAGCCTCAACGCCGACACCAGCGGTAGCGGTGATAGTAGCCGTACCTACACCTACAGCCGTAACGGTACCATTGGCTACGGTAGCCACATTCTCATCGGAAGAAGTCCAAACGACTTCCGTAGTAGCCTCTGCGGGAGTGAGCGTTGCTGTCAGTTTGGTACTCTTGTATTGCTCTGCACTCCAAGTGGTTGCATCCAATGTGATAGCCGTTGCGGGAACTTCTGCTCCGGCTACTTTCTTGTAGAGTTGAGGATATTTATACGATGCACCTGTAGAACCGTTTATAGTAGCGCTTTTATAGTAGCGGAAACGAGTTTGTCCGCTTGTAGTATTAAAAACCATAATCTCGCCACTGGTCATAACTACATGACTATCAGTATATGCCAAAGTATTGACAACAGGAGATTTTTCAAAGTTTAACTTGTTGTTATTCGATGTTCCATAGATATATTTCCCGTCATTGGTGCCACCGTTAACAAGCACCGAATAGCCGCCTGTCATTGCTGCTATCTCAATAGTAACCGCATCGGCAACCTCAATAGCACCGTCTGCAATTGTCGCAACACTATAATTAGATGCCGCGTCAATACCGGTCCAAACATAAGCCTCTGTTTCAGAGTTTTCATAGACGAGGAGATACTCACCAGTCCAATCTGCGGGTTCTGCGGTTACCTTCTCAAAGGTCGTTGCAAACGACATGCTGCTCAGCATTGCCGCTGCTAAAAATAAAGTTAACTTTTTCATGATGTTTGTAAATTAGTTTGTTTGTAATTATTATGACATGCTACCTTGCGTAGCAGGTTTTTTCTCTGTCAAATAAAGAGTAGTCTCCCCGCATATCCTACGATATCTTACGTAATAGATGCCATCACAACGGCGTGCAAAAGGTTTTTTAATAAGCCGTATCTTCACACTTGCAGGCGGGGAACCAGCGTTTTTATCGCTGTGTATCAATAGGATTGATGGTGCAAAGATACGGCTTATTTTTCATATTTGCAAATTAAAGGATATATTTTCATAAAAAATTAACAAAATCGCAAGATATCCTTATTTATTTCCAAATGTAGGTGCAAATAGTTTTTTATTTCTGAATTCTGAAAATAGCGAAACACTTATGCCCGCGTACTCGGTGTTTACTTGGGTTCGAGGGTGATGAGGGGGATAATCATCTCCTCGATGGAGACGCCGCCGTGCTGGAAGGTGTTGCGGTAGTATTGGGCATAGTAGTTGAAGTTGTTGGGGTAACCGAAGAAGTCGTTTCCCGTGCAGAACATGTAACTGCTGCTCACGTTCGGGCAAGGGAGCCCCACTTTCTTGGGCTGTTCAATCACCATCACGTTCTTGCTCTGGCAGTTGAGCGCCTTGCCGACCTTGTAGCGGAGGTTGGTATTGGTGTTCTTGTCCGCCAAGATTTGCACGGGGTTCTTCACACGGACGGTGCCGTGGTCTGTGGTGAGTACGACTTTGTAGCCCAACTCCGCCATGCGGCGGAAGAGTGCGAAGGTGGGCGAATGGCGGAACCACGAGAGGGTGAGGCTGCGGTACGCCGCTTCGTCGTTCGCCAACTCGCGCATCATCTTGCTCTCGGTGCGGGAGTGGGAAAGCATGTCTATGAAGTTGAGAACCACCACATTAAGTTGGGTCTGCAAGCCTTTCATCTGTGCGATGACGCGCTCGCAGAAATCGCTCTCGTTGATTTTGAAGTAGGAGCAGGTGTCGTGACGGCGGAAACGCGCTATCTGGGTCTTGATGAGTTCTTTCTCGTTGAGGTTTTTGCCCTCGTCGTCTTCTTCCTCCACCCACAGGTCGGGGTACATCTCCTGTATCTGCAAGGGCATGAGCCCCGAGAAGATGGCGTTGCGGGCGTACTGTGTGGCGGTGGGGAGGATGGAGAGGTATTGACTCTCTTGGGTTACGGTGAAGAGGTCGGCAAGCATGGGCTGGATGGTCTTCCACTGGTCGTAACGGAAGTTGTCGATGACCACGAAGAAGACTTTCTCGCCCTTGTCAAGCATGGGGAAGAGCACGCGCTTGAAGACGTCGGGCGACATGAGGGGACGGGAGGCGGCCTCCGTCTTTCCGCCGAAGGCGGTAGTCGGCGTGAACCAAGTCTCGTAGTTCTTCTGTATGAACTTGGCGAAGGCGGCGTTGGCTTGGGTGCGCTGCATGTCGAGCATCTCGCGCATGGAGGAGTCCACGTCCTGCAAGTCGAGGTCCCACTTGGTGAGCGTGCGCTCTATCGCCATCCACTCCTCCAAGGTCTGCGCCGTGTCTATCATGTAGGCTATGTCGCTGAACTCCTGTCGGTAAGACTGGTTGGTGTGCTCGCTGAGGATGTCGTGCTGGTGGATGTGCTTCTTGAGGCACAGCAGTATTTGGCTGGGGTTGACGGGCTTGATGAGGTAGTCGGCTATTTTCTCGCCGATCGCCTGCTCCATGATACGCTCCTCCTCGCTCTTGGTAATCATCACCACGGGCAACTCGGGGTGCAGGCGTTTGATTTCCTGCAAGGCTTCCAAGCCCGAGAGACCGGGCATGTTCTCGTCCAAGAAGACGATATCCAGCGGCTCCTGCCGACAAATGTCGATAGCGTCCTGCCCGTTGGTGGCGGTCAGCACTTCATAGTCTTTGCTGCGAAGATAGATAAGGTAGGGGGTCAAGAGGTCGATTTCGTCGTCCGCCCAAAGGATTCTGTTCATAAGTTGATGTCGTTGATTTCGTAGTTTACGTTGTTTTTGTAGTTTTCGTTGATTCCGTTGCGTTCGTAAACTACGTAAACTACGAAAACAACGAAAACTACATTTAATTACATCAGCGTGTTCGGTTGGTAGTTGCGCCATTTGTCGATGAGTGCGGCGATGTCTGCGGGCCATGGGGAGTCGAAGAACATGCGCTCACCGTTGCGGGGATGGGTGAAGCCGAGCGTCTTGGCGTGGAGCACCTGCCGCGGACAAAGAGCGAAACAGTTGTGGATATACTGGCTGTATTTCTGCGTGCGCAAGCCTTTCAGGATTTCCATACCGCCGTACTTCTCGTCGGCAAAGAGCGGGTGCCCGATGGACTTCATGTGCACGCGAATCTGATGCGTCCGCCCCGTTTCCAAGCGACATTCCACCAGCGTTACGTAGGGAAAACGCTCCAGCACGCGCCAGTGGGTGATTGCCTCCTTGGCGTTGGGGTTCTCCTCCGGGTCGTATATCCTATATATGGTGCGGTCGCGCGTGTCGCGCGCGAGGGCGCCCGTGACGGTGCCGCTCTCTTCGGTGAACGTCCCCCAAACGAGGGCGTTGTAGGTGCGCTCGGTGGTGTGGTCGAAAAACTGCTTGCCGAGGCTCGTCTTCGCCTCGGGCGTCTTGGCGATGAGCAGGAGCCCGCTGGTGTCTTTGTCGATACGGTGCACCAAGCCTATCTCGGGGTTGTTGATGTCGAGGTGCGCCTGCGTCTGTTGGAAATAGTAGGCGAGGGCGTTGAGCAGGGTGTGCTCGTAGTTGCCGTGCCCGGGGTGCACCACCAAGCCCGCAGGCTTGTTGATAACCAGCACGTCGGCGTCCTCATAGACCACCTCGAGCGGGATGTCCTCGGGCTGGATGGTGAAGTCTATCGGCTCGTGGTCGAGCATGACCTGCACGAGGTCGAGCGGCTTCACCTTGTAGTTGCTCGCCACGGGCTGCTCGTTCACAAGGATATTCCCCGCCTCGGCAGCCTGCTGGATACGGTTGCGGCTCGTACCCGGCATGTGCTCGCTCAGGTACTTATCCACGCGGACAGGCGCTTGCCCCTTGTCCACCGTGCAACTATATCGCTCAAAACCACTCATCCTCGGAATCGGTATTGTGGGTTGTAACGGCTTTCTCAATGTCTTGAGAGAGTTTGATATTCACCATGGAGCCTTCCAAGATTCGTTGCCCCGACTCGGGCGTTTGCAGATAGACCACGGGCAACTCTCCGCTCTCCGTGCGCCCCGTCTCGTCGATGGGCTCGTCATACTCCACGGTGCCTACTGTCAGGCGTTGGCTGAGGAGTAGGGCACGCGCCTCCGGCAGCGACCTGCCCACCACGTTCGGCACATCCGTCATCTCCGTGCCCTTGCCGAAGCCGACCACCAGCGTTACCTCCGCTCCTTCGTCCACCCGTGCTCCTGCGGGCAGCGACTCGCCGTTGTGCTTCACGTCCAGCACCAAGTCCTTATACTCCGAAGGCTCCCACTCGTAGTCCTCGCTCACGCGGACACCCATGGAGCGCAAGGTGGCAGTGGCTTGGCGGTAACTGAGGTCGTGCACATCGGGCAATAGCACCTGTCGCTTGCTGGATGAGTTCACCACCACATAGAGTTGCCGCCCACGTTTGGCGTGGCTGTCGGCAGGCGGTGTCTGCTCGGCGATAGCCCCTAATGGGACGTTGTTCGTGAACGTGGAGTCGGTAACGACCAGCACCATACCCGCCGCCTGCACCAAAGGCTCCGCCTCGGGCATATACAGCCCTACCACGCTCGGCACATTCACCTCCTCGCCATGGTGCGTGTAACTGCGCAACCAGAACCACAGCCCCATGATAAGCAAGACGATGATTACCAACGCCAATAGCAGGTTGAGCAACAAGGTCAGCCATGTCTTTTTGCCGTTTTTCTCCGCAAGAGGGGTCTTTTTTTGCTGTTTTTCCATGATTTTGCTAAAAATGTTGTGCAAAAATACTATTTTTTTTGGAGATATGCAAAAAATGTGCTAATTTTGCAGCGTTTTTCGAAATAACTCGAAAACATAACCCTTTTTAATGCATTAAAGTCATGAAAAAAGTTCTTCTTATCGCTGCTGTTGCGCTGTGCGCAATGAGTTGCTGCTGCAACGACAAAAAAAAGTGCTGCAAAGGTGAGGGTACTTGCTGCGACTCTGCGGCTGTTTGCTGCGAGGCGGCTGCTCCCTGCTGCGCTGACTCCGCTGCTGCATGCTGCGAGGCTGCTGCAGACTCTGTTGTAGTAGAAGAAGTAGTTGAGACCGTGGCTGAGTAATTAGCAGTCTGTTTTTGCAGGTACAACTACCCGTTAGAAAGTTTCAAGGTTCAAGTTTCAGGTTTCTCCGTACTTTATGGAACGAAACTTGAAAGGAGAAACTTGAAACTTTCTTGATTTTAGGCTTTGCGTATTTTTCGTAAGTTTCGTAGTTTTTGTAGTTTGTGAACGCAACGAAAAGAACGAAAACTACGTAAGCAACGAATACAACGAAAGCGGGCGGGGACGCCCGCGCACCCGATAAAAATGAAAAAATACGATTTTCTCATCATCGGCGGCGGCGTAGCCGGTATGAGTTTTGCGCTGAAAGTAGCACGCGCACAAAAGTACAAGATTGCCCTCTGCTGCAAGACAACTTTAGAGGAAGCCAATACCACCAAAGCACAAGGCGGCATTGCGTCCGTAACCAACCTCCAAGTAGATGATTTTCAGAAGCATATCCACGACACCATGGTCGCGGGCGATTGGTTGTCCGACCCCCGCGCCGTGGAGCAGGTGGTGAAGAATGCCCCCCGACAGATAGAAGAGTTGGTCAACTGGGGCGTTAACTTCGACCGCAACGCAGAAGGCAACTTCGACCTCCACCGCGAGGGCGGGCACTCAGAGTTTCGTATCCTCCACCATGCCGATGACACCGGCGCGGAGATACAGCGCGGGCTGATGGAAGCCGTGCGCCACAACCCCTTCATCGACGTGCTTGAGAACCATTTCGCCGTGGAAATCATCACCCAGCACCACCTCGGCGTGCGCGTTACCCGCCGCACCCCCGACATTGAGTGCTACGGCGCCTATATCCTCAACCCCGAGACGGGCAAGATAGACACCTACCTGAGCCGCGTTACACTCATGGCGACCGGCGGCACGGGCGCGGTCTATGCCACCACCACCAACCCCAACATTGCCACCGGCGACGGTATCGCCATGGTCTATCGCGCGAAAGGACTGGTGAAAGACATGGAGTTCGTACAGTTCCACCCCACTGCCCTCTTCCACCCGGGGGAGACCCATCCCGCCTACCTCATCACCGAAGCCATGCGCGGCTACGGAGGCATACTCCGCTTGCCCAACGGCGAGGAGTTCATGCAGAAATACGACCCGCGCCTCTCCCTTGCGCCCCGCGACATCGTGGCACGCGCCATCGATAACGAGATGAAGATTCACGGACTGGACCACGTCTGCCTCGACGTTACCCACAAAGACCCCGAGGTGACCAAGCACCACTTCCCCAATATCTACGCCAAGTGCCTGAGCATAGGCATCGACATCACCAAAGACTATATCCCCGTTGCGCCCTGCGCGCACTATATGTGCGGCGGTATCAAGGTCAACCTCGACGGCGAGTCGTCCATCCATCGTCTCTACGCCGTGGGCGAGTGTTCCTGCACAGGACTGCACGGCGGCAACCGTCTGGCGAGCAACTCGCTCATTGAGGCGGTGGTCTATGCCGATGCCGCAGCCAAGCACAGCCTCAGCATGATTGAGCAGTACGACTTCAACGAGCGCGTGCCCGACTGGAACGACGAAGGCACGCTCAGCAACGAAGAGCGCGTGCTCATCTCGCAGGACGTGAAGGAAGTGGGGCAAATCATGTCCACCTACGTGGGTATCGTCCGCTCCGACCTGCGCTTGCGCCGTGCGTGGGAACGGCTTGACCTGCTCTACGAGGAGACCGAAGACCTCTTCAAGCGCGTTACCGCCACCCGCGACATCTGCGAACTACGCAACATGATAAACGTCGGCTACCTCATCACCCGCCAAGCCCTCGAGCGCAAAGAGAGCCGCGGACTGCACTACAACATCGACTACCCGAGAAAAGAGTAACATGCCCAAACTCATCATCATAGGCGGCGGTGTAGCCGGACTCACCGCAGGTATCTACGCACATCTTATCCCGACCTATCGGGAAAAAGCCGGACTTACCTCCACCATCTATGAACGGCACACCCTGCCGGGCGGATTGCTATCCTACTGGCAACGAAAGGGCTATCTCTTGGACAACTGCGTGCACTGGCTCACAGGCACCAATAGCAGCACACCCATGTATCGCCTTTGGCAGGACGTGGGTGTGCTTTCTGATGAGGTAGAACTTCATCGCCCCGCATATTTCATGCAGGTGGAGCACAACGGCGAGACGCTCCATCTATGGCGCGACCTCAACCGTGTGCGCGAGGACATGCTCCGTCTTTCGCCCGACGACACGCCCCGCATAGAGGAGTTTATCCGCCTCGTCCGTACCTATCGCGACACCGTCATCATCGCCGACAAGCCCTTCGAGCAGTACTCGCTGTGGCAGAAAGCCAAACTCATCTACTCTATGCGCCATATCGGCAAAGTCCATCGCAAGTACGCCAAGATGAGTATCGCCCGATACGCCGAGCAGTTCACGCACCCGCTCATCCGCAAGTTCTTGCAGGCGTATTTCCCCGTCCACTACAACGTGTCTTCCCTCTTTTTTGTCTTCGGTATCTTCACCGACGGCAATGCCGACCTGCCCGCGGGAGGCAGCCGAGGCATGGTAGAGCGCATGGTCAGCCGCTACCAATCCTTGGGCGGCGTGCTCCAAACGGGCTGGGAAGCAGAACGCGTGAACATCAAGCACCGCAAAGCCGTCTCTGTTACCTTCCGCAACGGGCAGACCGTGGAGGCGGACTATATCATCCTCGCCTGCGACCTCCACCATGCCATCACCCGCCTGCTCCCCGTGGGCTATATGGACAAATACATGTGGGAGCGGTTCATGGGGCAGCCCGACAAATACCCCACCTACAGCAGCGTCAACCTCTATTTCGCGGTGAATCATCGCACCACCACCATCCCCGAAGCGCGTATCCTTGACTTGACGGACGTACAAATCAACGGCAAGCCTATCGCCTACGCCTTCCTCAAGCACTTCAACTACGAGCCCTCTTTTGCGCCCGCCGATACCACTATCCTGCAAGTGCTCATCACCCAATACGCGGACGATTTCGACTACTGGCAGCAGTTGCGCACCGACAACTACCAGACCTACCGCACCGAGAAAGGGATTGTCGCACAAAGTGTTCAAGACTGCCTCGTCCGCACGTTCCCCGAGTTAGCCGACGCGCTGATGGTGCTGGATGTGTGCACGCCTGCCACCAACCACCGTTTCTGCAACACCTACCAAGGGGCGTATATGAGTTTCGCACTCACGCCCCACAACGAGAAAGTAACGCACGACGGACGCCTGCGCGGGCTGAAAAATGTCTATCTCGCGGGGCAGTGGCTGCAAGCCCCGGGAGGTCTCCCCAACGCCGCCGTAACCGGCAAGTTCGCCATCCAACGGCTTCTACATGACCACAAATCTATATTGAAATGAAAACATATGATTATCTGATTGTCGGTGCCGGACTATATGGTGCCACGTTTGCCCACTTTGCCAAGAAAGCAGGCAAGAGATGTTTAGTGATTGACAAGCGTCCCCACCTTGGCGGCAACCTCTATTGCGAGGATATAGAGGGTATCCACGTACACAAATACGGCGCGCATATCTTCCATACCTCCAACAAAGAGGTATGGGACTTCGTCAATTCCCTCGTGCCGTTCAACCGCTACACCAATAGTCCCGTTGCCAACTACCATGGTGAACTATACAACCTGCCTTTCAATATGAATACGTTTTGCCGAATGTGGCAAGACGTGCATACCCCGCCGGAGGCGGAGGCGCGGATAGCCGAGCAACGAAAAGAGGCATTGGCTGCGCTGGACGGTCGTGAGCCTGCCAATTTAGAAGAGCAGGCGCTCTGTCTTGTCGGACGTGATATCTATGAGCGCCTTATCAAGGAATATACAGAGAAGCAATGGGGGCGGGCATGCTCGGACTTACCCGCGTTCATCATCCGCCGTCTGCCCGTGCGCTTTGTGTTTGATAATAACTATTTCAACGACCTCTATCAAGGTATTCCCATCGGCGGGTACAACCGTCTTATCGATGGCTTGCTGGAGGGAGTAGAGTGCAAGACAGGGGTGGATTTCTTTGCCGACTACCAAGATAATTGGCGCGCTTTGGCGGATACGCTGGTATATACGGGTGCGCTGGATGCGTATTTCGATTATCGCTTGGGGAGATTGGATTGGCGCACCATCACGTTCTGCACCCGTGTGGAGGATACGCCCAACTACCAAGGCAATGCCGTGGTCAACTACACCTCCCATGATGTGCCCTTCACCCGTGTGATAGAGCACAAGCACTTCGAGCTATTCGGTCAGGAGGTCTATGCTTGTCCAAAGACGGTTATCAGCGAGGAGTATTCGGCGGAATACCATCCCGGGATGGAGCCTTACTACCCGATTAATGATGCCTCCAACAATGCGCTGGCAGAGCAATATCGGCAGTTGGCATCGCAAGAAATGGACGTTATCTTCGGCGGTCGTTTGGCAGAATACAAATACTACGATATGGCTCCTATCGTAGAGAAAGTGATGGCGCAATTTGCTGCAATCTAACTTTCGTTATGGCTATCTGAAACGGAAAAAACGCAAAAAGATAGCCGTTTTTTTGCATATCTCAAAGAATTGTAGTACCTTTGCAACCGCAATGTGGCTTTATGTCTGTACCCACAGACGATAGCACATTGCGGTTATATTTTAGAAAAGGCGTTTACTAACGCTTGTTTTTGTTCCTTTGAAACCTAGGAAATTTCAAGCAACACAAAAGCAGGTAGTGGTAGATGTCTGCGGGTGTAGTTACACCCGTCGGCGTATTATGGAAGTTTCCATAATACGTTTTGGCGGGGTATATTACACAGCGTGGATTTCTGCTCTGCTTATTTGGTTGTATTGGCTTTCCTAGGGCCACAAAGGACAGACGAGCAGAAACGAAATTCACGTTTTGTATTATGGAACTGCATCCATTGAGCCAATCCATTGGTAGGCTTTATCAGCGTTTTCGCACTCTTATTCTCTATGCCCTAATCGGCGGCTTTTGTTCAGCACTTGACTTTGCAATTTTTACTTTGCTTTGCCACTTCGGTTGGCTGCCTTACTTGTGGGCAAATGTCATCAGTATCCATTGCGGCATATTCTGCAGTTTCTTCCTGAACCGCGGTTACAATTTTCGGGTGAAAGACAAAATCTTTCGCCGTTTTCTCTCATTTTATGCTGTAGGGTTAATAGGACTTGGCATTAGCGAACTAATGCTCTATCTGATGGTGGATATTGCCCACTGGAACGAGATTGTCTGCAAACTGCTGAGTATTGTGGTGGTTGCGCTGGTGCAATATGCATTGAATAGATTTGTAACTTTCAAAACGCCTAAAAATAACTGACATGCAACGAAATAAAACCATTGCCCTTTTACGGGTTGTTGCGTTACTTTGCATATTGATGCACCACTCTATGTGCATATATGGCGGATGGCCTCCTCTCACATGGGAGTGGGGAGAATTGCGTTCGTTTCCTATAGAAAGGCTTATGAGTAGTAGTTTCAAACTATTTGGTTTAAGCACATTTACTTTTTTGTCCGGCTTTGTATTATTTTATCAGACCTACAAGAGGAAAAACTATCTATCATTTGTCCGGCATAAAGTGCTTCGTCTGGCAGTACCCTGCTTAGTATATGCGTTCCTATACAAGTTGCTTTTTCCCGCTATGATGTTTGATAACAATCCGGTCAATGGCACCCACTTATGGTATATCCCTATGATTTTTCTATGTATCTTCGTGGTTTCCATCCAAGTGTATAAGCCACGTTTATGGTGGGTATCTGTTTGTATATACCTCATAGCTGTAAAACTACAGAATTATACCAATTGGCGCACGCTTTGGGAATTTGTTCAATATTTTCCTATTTTTTACATTGGTTTTTGCTTTAATGCGTTAATAGAAAAAGGAGAGGTCTTTTTGAACTATATAAGACAACGGAGGTCAACCACTCTACTGAGATGGTCGATTTTAGGAATATGTTTATCTATCCCTATCTTTACAAAAATAGTGCACCGTTGTTACCTGAATGCGACTTCAGTGGCTGTGGCATTGTTACTGATTGTTATATATTTATTGGTGAACAAGTCGCGAATACTTGATGGGGGGGGTATTTGCCGCACTTCGCAGACAACTTGATACAAAGTATAGATAAGAATAGTTTTGCTATTTATCTGTTGCATCAATTTGTGATAAATGCAAGCATCCTACTCCTACATCCTTTCTTAGAGAAAGTGCCTACTATAATCGGCAGTTTCATCGTTTTCCTAATTTGTTTTTGCACTGCCTTCGGGCTTATGCGAATATACGATATGGTGATATATCTATTTTCGAAAACTTTCAAAACCAAACAATAATGGACACTCTGTATTTGGTAATGCCTGCCTACAATGAGGAGGCAAACATAGAGGAGGTGGTGTCTCAATGGCATCCTATATGTGAAAAAATCAATGCCGAAGGCAATGCGGCGAAGTTGGTCATTGCTAATGATGGTAGCAAAGACAGTACGGGCAAGGTGTTGGAGCGCTTGCAAGCAAAGTATCCCTATCTGCAAGCCTTAGACAAGCCCAATTCCGGACATGGAGCCACTGTCCTCTATCTTTATCGCTATGCCATTGAGCACGGAGCGGACTATATCTTCCAAACCGATAGCGATGGACAGACCTTGCCGAATGAGTTTTGGCAAATGTGGAACAATCGTGCGCAATACGATTTTCAGATTGGTACACGCGGCGGCAGACAAGATGGTAGGAGCCGTGTGTTTGTAACCAAAACGTTACGGTTGGTGGTTTGGTTACTCTTTGGCGAATGGGTGAAAGACGCGAATACCCCGTTTCGTCTGATGCGTGTGGAGAAATTGGAGCCGATTATGAAATGCCTGCCAGAAAACTATAATTTAGCGAATGTGGCAGTGTCTGCTATTGCCGTAAAATGGCACTATAAGATTGGTTGGTATCCCATCACTTTCCGCCCGCGACAAGGCGGTGTGAACAGCATCAACCTCCCGCGTATCTTCCGCATCGGCGTGCAGGCATTGAAAGATTTTAGAACGATAAATAAAAATGTATGATATGAAAGCGTTATTAAAACAAAATATCCCTTATATACTGCTTTTGATAGTTCTTCTCGTGTTAACTATCATAAAGGTAAGTGGCTTCCGTTATGGTTTCTTTACAGCCTATGATGAAGCGTATTTCTTGCTAAAATTGCAAGAAGCTTATGATATGAGTTGTATCACCGGCAAATCTCAATGGAACTTAATTGCCATACATTGGTTCCCTTATTTGGATTTGACACATAAGGTGCACTCTTATCTGGCATCTGCCATTCTGATGTGGGCAACGATGGCAGTATCTACAATAACCGCTTGCATTGTATATGATAAGAAGAAAGTTTGTAAGTATCTGGCTGTTATTGCGTTAATCTTTATGGGATTGACTGGAGGTGGATTAAGTTATGTACCCATGCAGACTGCCGTATTATGCTGGGCACTTTGTGCTTTTATGTTATTTCAACATAGTAATGTGCTGTGGTTGAAAATTGTGTATGCAATACTTTGCGGTAGTTGTTTGGGACTGGCTTTATTCATTATTATTCCGGCGGCACTCGTGCTATTGGTATGTATTGCTGTCTTGATTCTTTTATTATATTGGAAAGATAAGAAAGAGGCGTTTTATTATCTCTTTGCCGGTATAATAGGTGTATGTATAGCCGTCTTGTATATACACTTCGTGGTATGCCCGTTATCGGACATTATTGATGCCATGTTTTTTACGGCAGGGTATATTGGCAAAAGCGGGTATGGCTATGATATTAGCAGTTTTCTGATGCAATACATGTTATTTTTCCGCGATTGTTTATTTGTGTTGGTCGTGTTTAGCGGTGCTTATTGGTTATCGAAGTTATGTAAGCAGAAACATATTGCAGGTTTGATATATATTGCTATCCTTCTCATCTATACCCATTATCAGAAGAAACCTATTGTCTCTCCCGCCATGTTCCTTGCAAGTACATTTATGATACCCTTCTTGTTCGGGAATCAAGAAAATTTTCATTTTGGGAAGCTGTTAGAAGCAAAAAGTTGGTACTATCTGTTTTTGCTTGCATTTCCGTTAATTGCTTCATTGGGTACGAATACGGCATTAAGTGGCAGAATAAGTTGCTTCTTGATTTCTTGGGTCTTCCTTTGGTTTGAATGGGACTACCTGCACCCGTCTGATGATTATAGATATGTGCGATTAGGAGTAATCATACTATTCCTAATTCCGTTGACGAATATATTGAAAGACTATCAGCAACGTGATGATAGCCACCATTTCACGCGAGGTAATCAGAACTTTGCAGAGATAGCCATTACGGAGAAACAAAAAGCATACTTTGACCATGTGTGTGATATTATGGAAACATATCATTATGCGCCAAAGCAATCTGTGGTATTTACGGCTTGTTATGATTATTGTTCATTGTATGCGTTTGATGCTGTCAATTCCTCCAACTTTCACCAAATTCAGAATTTCCATTATTTCGATAAAGATAAAATGCTGAAGCCCGATTTTATATTCTTATGCAAGTGGGATTCTATTGTGATTGCTGAAGAATTAAGGCAAATGCCATGGGGATGGCCGAACGAATTTGACAAGTATTATATTGGTACTCCTGAGCCGGATGATGCACCATGGAATGTACATATAGATTTAGAAAGACGTGATTTATATTGCCGCAAATCCTTAAAAGGAAAAGAATAATATACCTATCTGTACATAAAAAAACGCATTTCCCGTCTTGTATGAAGCAAGAAGAGAAATGCGTTTTGTCGTTTTTTATCTGGTCAGTATCTCCGTATGGAGAGCAGTTGGTGGGTGTATTGCCCTTGGGGGTGTTGGGCATCGGCTTGCTCTATGGAGAAGATACCCGTAGCGTCTATTTTCTCTACCTTGACGCGACCGGAGCAGTGGATAATCCACTGCTTGTCTATCAGGATACCCACATGCGCAACAGGTGCATTGCCCACTGGGGACGTCCCGACCATGTCGCGGGCGGTAATGGAGGTGCGGTCTCTAGAGAACTCCCCCGCCCCGCTTGCGGGGAGGGGGACAGGGGGGCGGGGCACTCAAGGAGGTGCGGTCTCCAGGCCGCACCATCAGTTGTCCGGGTGCGCAGGCGTCCTCGCCTGCTGTAAAGGAAGTGCGGTCGGAAGTGTTATCCCGATTTGTCGGGAGCCGTACCACATCGGATGCCGGGGACACGCTCGCAGTTAATGGCCTCCGCATCAACGGCAAGCCTATCGCCTACGCCTTCCTCAAGCACTTCAACTACGAGCCCTCTTTTGCGCCCGCCGATACCACTATCCTGCAAGTGCTCATCACCCAATACGCGGACGATTTCGACTACTGGCAGCAGTTGCGCACCGACAACTACCAGACCTACCGCACCGAGAAAGGGATTGTCGCACAAAGTGTTCAAGACTGCCTCGTCCGCACGTTCCCCGAGTTAGCCGACGCGCTGATGGTGCTGGATGTGTGCACGCCTGCCACCAACCACCGTTTCTGCAACACCTACCAAGGGGCGTATATGAGTTTCGCACTCACGCCCCACAACGAGAAAGTAACGCACGACGGACGCCTGCGCGGGCTGAAAAATGTCTATCTCGCGGGGCAGTGGCTGCAAGCCCCGGGAGGTCTCCCCAACGCCGCCGTAACCGGCAAGTTCGCCATCCAACGGCTTCTACATGACCACAAATTTATCACGTGAGTTAGATATAGATGATAAAAAACTAAATCCATAACTTTGCATTGTTCTGCATTGTTATGGATTTTTTATTGTTATATTCTCGGAGCTTATTGATATCGGATGCGCCACTCGTTGGGGTAGAGGTTGTTCAAGCGGTTGCCTACGTTCTTCGCGAAGCCGAGGGGTACATTCTCGTAGGTCAGCAGGAGCACACCCATCGGGGCGTTGGGCAGCACGAGGGCGGCGGTGCGCAGGTAGTCGAGCGCCTGCTCGCGGGTGAGTTCCACTTGGGGGAACGCCTCGCGGCGGAGGTCTTTTGCCATGCTGAGGCTGTGCTGGGGCGCGATACGCTTGCCGCGCTCCTCGCCCAAGCCAAAGCCGGTGGATATACAAGTGAAGTGCGCTGCAAAGTAGTCAATCACCTCCTTGAACTTAGCGGGATAGGCGGTGGCGAAACGGTCGTTCTGCCGTATTGCCCAGTGGTCGGGGTGCTGCAGCCACGAGCGCATCTCTTTCTCATACTCCGCGGGGAAGGCGGGGGATTTCTTCTTGTTGTTTTTCTCGGTGCGGAGCGCCTTGGCGGGTATGCCTGCCAGCCCCACGGGCCATGCACCGTGCTTGCGCAGGACGGCAATATAGAAGCCTTCGCCTTTGGCACGATGGGGGTAGAAATGGTACCCGACGGTGCCCTCCACGATGCCCCATGTGTTGTCGTACTCTATCGGTAGTACCTCGGCTCCGAGCGAGTCGGCTATCCACTCTGCGTTGCTTTCATCCTCCTCGCGGTTGAAAGTGCAGGTGCTGTATATGAGTATGCCGCCGGGTTTGAGCGCGTCCCATACGTCCATCAAGATACTGCGTTGCCGCTCGGCGCACATCCGCACGTTCTTGAGACTCCATTCCTCGCGGGAGGCGGGGTCTTTGCGGAACATCCCCTCGCCGGAGCAGGGCGCGTCCACCAAGATACAATCGAACATGCTCTCGCATTTCTCGCCGTACTCGGCAGGCGTGTTGTGGGTTACGACGGTGTTGCCGTTGCCCCATTTCTGTATATTCTCCGAGAGGATGAAGACGCGTTGGCGCACCACTTCGTTACTCAGCAACAGCCCTTTGTCGCCAAGATACTCGCTGATGAGTGTGCTCTTGCCTCCCGGGGCAGCGCACAGGTCGAGCACGATGCTGTCTTGGGACACGTACTGCTCGAGGACTTCCTGCACGAACATCGAACTCGCCTCCTGCACGTAGTAGCAGCCGGCGTGGAAGAGCGGGTCGAGCGTGAAAGGCGGGCGCTCCGCGAGGTAGTAGCCGTCGATATGCCACGGCACCTCCTCGGTATCGCAGGGGAAAGTGAGTACATCCATCTTGGTGTTCAGCCGTATGCTCGTAGGCGCATCGCCCTCCAGCGCACGAAACAAATCGTCCGCCTCGGCACCTAACTGCGCACGCATACTGTCTATGAAATCCAAGGGAAGCACTGTGTTTTAATTAAGAATTAGTACTGATGCGTTAACTTTTCGAACTCTCATTCACGTAAACTCGAAAAAAGGATTATATACAAAAACCCTCAATAATACTTGACAAAAACAAACAAAAACCTATTTATCCAACAAACATTTTTATTTGACAATTTGACAATTTACTATTTTACAATTACCAAAAACCAAATTAGTCTTTGACTGCTGAAGAGATATACTTATAGCCACTCCAAATCAAAAAGTCAAAGAATACTTATAATAATATAATAATCAACTAATTACAGAGACATATAAAAAGTTAGCGCATCACTAATAATTAAGAATTATGAATTAAGAATTAAGAGGACGTTGCGAATCTAAACACTCAACTTTTATCAATTAGCGGGCGGGGATGCCCGCATACCCGGTTCTCAATACTCCACTATAAACTCTAATCTTTCTACTCTAAATACTAAACTATCAACTCTGAACACCCTTAAAACGCCTGCAAAGGTACTGCTTTTTATTGAAATATACAAATTTTGTAACATTTTTTACAACGAGGACACCTATGTACCCGTATATTTCATTATATTTCGTTATAAAGAGTAATGATTGTGATTTCTGCAGGGCAATTGACGCGGACGGGCAAGGTGCACCCCACGCCGGAGTTGATATAGAGGGCTTGGCGTTTTTCGTCGGTTTGCTGTTTCTCTGCGTCTGTTTTCTCGCAGGCGGGATGGTAGTACCATCCTGCCGACTCTTGGAAGAGCAGTCCTGCAAGGGGATGTCCGAAGATACGGAACTGTCCCGAATGGGTATGCCCGCTGAGAGTTAGCGGTATATTCGTGCGGTCTTGCACTTCTGCCCGCCAATGCGTGGGGTCGTGGGAGAGGAGGATACGGAAGCCGCAGGTGTTAAGCATGGCGGCAGACAAGTCGCCGTGGTAGATAGAACGGAAGCCTTGTCCCTCACAAGAGCAGTTGTCCACGCCGAGGATAGTGAGTGTATCCATTGCGGGGAGGTCGCTTGCGGCTGACAGTCGCGGGCGGACAATGGTGAAAGAAGTATCGCGGAGGACTCGCCAGCGGAGGGAGTCCTGCTCGAAAGCGACTAACCGATTCACTTGCCGAAGTCGCTCCGCGGTAGGTATATCGCGGTAAATCATCAAGTCGTGGTTTCCCAAGACGGAGAGGACGGCATCGCGGGCATGGAGTTGCTGCAAGATAGCGGTGTAGGGCAAGGCTTCTTCTACGCCGATGGTTACTATATCGCCCGTGATACAAATCAAGTCGGGCGTTTGGGTATTGATAGCGTCCACGATACGTTGCAGCGCAGCAGGGCGGTCGGCGAACGTAGCAAGGTGCAAGTCGCTGATATGCACTATCTTGTAGCCGTCGAAGGCGGCAGGGAGCATAGGGTGGGTATAGGTAGCGGGCTTCACCTCTACTTGGTAGCGTCCCACCCAATAGCCGTAGGCAATGAGTACCCAGCAGGCGAAGACAAGCACCACTGCCGTATAGCAGAAAGGACGAACAGGTACGCGCTTGCGGGCAAAGAGATATACCAGCAGTCGGGTTAGCAAGTATATGATCAGTACAAGCAAGCCAATAAAGCATCCTGCGAACAAGGCGAAGAGTGGCGTCAAGAGGCTTAGGTTCATGTGTAATTTAGAATTAATTTCGTAGTTTACGTTTCTTTTGTATTTTTCGTAGTTTACGTATGCAGAGCTTTTACCGCCCGTGACACAGTCGGGGCGTCCCCTATAATTTACCGCAGGCGAGACGCCTGCGTCCCCAGTAATTAGGAATTATGAGTGGAAGGGCATTATAGGAGTTGCGCAGCGTGGTTCTTGGTATCTACCTTGTCAATAATGCGCGTGATGATACCCTGCTCGTCAATCACGAAAGTCTTGCGCAAGGTGCCGACACAGGTTTTTCCACACATCTTCTTCTCTCCCCATGCGCCGAAGGCTTGCAACATCTCGGTGGAAGGGTCGGAGAGCAGCGGGAAAGGCAATTCGTATTTGCTACGGAAATTGACGTGAGACTTCTGCGAATCTTTACTAACGCCATACACTTTGTAGCCATTCGCCAAGAAAGAGTGGTAGTTATCCCGTAGATTGCATGCTTCCGCTGTACAGCCGGGGGTAGAGTCTTTGGGATAGAAATAGAGGACAGTCTTGCTGCCGAGGATAGTCTCGTTAGTTACGAGGTTGCCGTCTTGGTCTTGTACGGCAAAGGAAGGAATAGGGTCGCCGAGGGTCATAATGATATGGATTAAATTGTTAATTATTTTGAAATTGCAATGATGGCTTGAAGAGGGTAATGGTCGGAATAAGGGACGTGGTCGATGGTGCACCGAAGCGGTTGCAGCGTGCGGGAGCAGAGGATATAGTCGATACGTGCGGCAAAGATACCCTTGATGAGGGTGGCGCCGTAGCGTCCCCACGAGGTGCAGAGGAAGGCGTCGCGCATGTCGAGCCCGCGTATCTGCCAGTAGGTGGAGGAGATGGGGAGGTCGTTGAAATCGCCAACGACGATGAGAGGATAGGGGGAACTGTCGATGGCTTCGCGCACACACTTCGCCTGCTCCACCCTCGCCTCGTGGGCAACGGAGTACTTCTGTTTGAGTTCCTCGAAGTCGTCCTCTCCGAAGCGGTTGGACTCCAAGTGGTTGGTAATCAGTCGGATGGTATCGAATCTTATAAGTTCTTCGCTGTCTGAATAGTGCGGCTCGGAGCCTGCACCTCCTTTGGTTTTCTCCGACACTACCCGAACCGCCCTGTCGGAGGATATCACCACGTCGCATTGGGAAGAGATGTTGGCGCGGGAGGGGTAGCGGATGGTCTGCTTGTGGATAAGCGGGTAGCGCGAGAAGACGACGTTGCCGAACTGTCGGCGGCTGTTGTACACCGAGAAATCGAAATAGGAATAGGGATACTTGCCGCCCAAGGCTCGTTTCAGTTCCTGCAAGGTGAGGTAGTGCGAGTCTTTGTACACCTCCACCTCCTGCAAGCAGATGATGTCGGCATCCTGCCCGTTGCGGAGGTAGTTTATCACTTGATTATCAGTCGGTTTGCGAAACATCCCCATGCGATGAGTGTTATAGGTGAGGACGCGGACAACCTGCGTTCCATTCTTCGGAGTCGGCGGGGTGCCGTGCGAACAGAACGGCAGGATGACTGCCACAGCGATTAACAAAAGTATAGCGTAGATGATGAACTTGAGGCGGCGCATTGTGTTACAAAAGAACAAATAAGTGAGATAATTAGGTTAATACATTGAATTCCTAATTATACGTGTTTTGGACAATCATTATTACTCTCACAAAGACCCGTTTAGAACCCCGTTTATGTTACGATAAAAACCTTATGAAAATAGGATGGTAGATATAGGGTATTATGCGAAAAATGGAATATGATTGCAATATTTGGATTAGTTCCATTTGTTCCTTACCATTTTTTAGTTTCTCAGCAGATGGTGGACGGAGTCCCACGGGAGGGAGATTTGGATACAGCCCATGGCGTAGGGGGCTATCTCGTAGGGGTTATAGACGTAGGTGATACCCTCGGAGGTTACGTAGAAGTTCTCGTTGGGCACTACGTCTGCAACGCTGTAGCCCAGCCGGCGCAAGTCCTTCTTGGTCTCTGCTTCGTCGGTCTGCGCGATGAGGGCTTCGAGCAGGAGGGCTTTCAGCGGTTCGTAGTAATCGTCGATGAAGAGTTCTTGCTCGCTCACCGCGTCGCCCGTTTGGAGGTTGTAGTTCTGGATGAGGAGATAGCGGTTTCCGTGGGCGCCGCCGTTGTACTCATAGACGTCTATGGCGTAACTCCAGAGGGAGGGGGTAGGGGTTTTTATGGGCGTATTCACCGCGGGCGAGACGTACCCGACTTGTCGGGATGTACCACCCGCGTCCCCAGTGGCAGTGCTTACTATGGTGCGGCCTGGAGACCGCACCTCCATGACCGCGTCCCCAGTGAGGTTTCCTATTGGTGCGGCGGAGATGAGGAGTTCTTCGTTGAAGAGCGTTTCGCCGAGGGGTTCATCCTCGTGGTCGATAGCCCACTCTTGGAGGAGCGGGAGGTTGTTTTGGATATACTCGTTGTGCTTCATGGCGGCATACGCCTCTATCGCCTGCTGCGGGCGCATGTCGAGAAAAGCGTCGCCCAAAACCGTCTGGCAGACGGCACGTTGCAGTTTGGCAAGCACCTCATCGGAGGCATTAACAGCCACAGGGTAGGCATAGCGGATGGAGAACGTGAGGTTATTCTCCTGCCCTTCTGCGAGGTATGCCACTTTCTCGAAGGTATATTCTTTGCAGAGCACTTGCGGCATGGAGAGCCGATGCAGGGCACCACACAATGCTGATACCATTCCTACCAACGCGATGGTAAGCCATGAATAAAGGATGTCTTTTCGCATTTTTAGTTGAGGGTTGAGGGTTGAGAGTTTAGTGGAATTTACCGCAGGCTAGACGCCTGCGTCCCCAGTGATTAGTATTAGCGGAAGGAGAAGTATTTCTGCCCGATGAAACTGATTGCCACCGTGATACAGGTGATGAACATCTTGCTGGGCGTGGGGTACCAGCCCAAGAGTTCCACGCAGAGTTTCAAGCCGAAATAGTTCACCAGCAGGTTCACCGCCACGATAAGGATATAGCGTCCAAACTGTCTCCAGCCGTGGAGGGAAGATTGGGTGAAGGTAACGTACTTATTGAGCCAAAAGCCAGTCAGCAGGGTGATTGGGAAGACGATGCAGAGCGTGAGGATATGCGGGGTCATGCACAGTTCGAAGCCGCAGAGGGTGAAATACTGCAAGTCGTGCCCCACGCCGTAGTTGTAAATCAAGAAATACAGCACCCAGTCCAGCACCATATTCCCCCCGCCGCAAGCGGCATATCGAAACAACTGCTCGGGGATAAACTTGCGGAAAGGGAGATAGAAAAAATCAATAATTTTTGTAATAAATCGCGCTAATGCTTGCATTTTTGAAAAAAAAGTAGTAATTTTGCCGCCGAAATGAAATCGCTTGCAAAATTACTATAATTTTCGGAAATATGCAAGCGTATGAAGAAAAATTTGAACGATTAGGTTATGGACGATTATCACCAAGAGAATGCAACAAGTACGCGCCAAGAAATTTTTGGGTCAGCACTTCTTGAAGGACCTGAGTGTCGCCCAACGGATTGCTGAGACCATCTCCTCCGGAAGAGTTCTGGAGATAGGACCGGGTATGGGAGTGCTCACGCAGTTTCTACTGAAAAATCCCGATATAGACTTGACTGCCATAGAGATAGACCGCGAGAGTGTGGTTTATCTCAGGGAATGGTACCCTGAACTGCACCTGATAGAAGGTGATTTTCTGAAACTCGACCTCGCTACGCTGTACCCCGACGGGGAGTTCTGCGTGATAGGCAATTATCCCTACAACATATCCAGTCAGATATTCTTCAAGGTGTTGGAGAATAAAGACCGTATTCCCGTCTGCTCGGGGATGATACAGAAAGAGGTGGCGGAGCGGTTGGCATCGAAGCCGGGCAACAAAGCCTATGGTATCCTGTCGGTGCTGCTGCAAGCGTATTACGACATAGAGTATCTGTTCACGGTGGATGAGCATGTGTTCAACCCTCCGCCGAAAGTGAAGTCCGCGGTTATCCGCATGACGCGCAACCGACGGCAGGACTTGGGGTGCGACGAGGCATTGTTCAAGCAGGTGGTGAAGACTGCGTTCAACCAGCGACGAAAACAGATGCGCAACTCGCTGCAAGCGCTGGCGGGCAAAGGTAATCCCATACTGGAAGACCCCATCTTCACCAAACGCCCGGAGCAACTGAGTGTGGAGGAGTTTGTGGAATTGACAAAGTTAATTCAAAATTCTTAATTAGTAATTACCATGGCAGAACTGAGGATATTCTATAAAGACAGCGAGAAGATAAAGGTGGTAAAGACCATCAACGCGCTGAAAGAACTGGATAAGAAAGATATTATCTGGATAGATTTGTTGGACGTAAGCGACAAGACGGAGGACACGCTGGAGGGTTTCCTGAAGATTGATATTCAGGAAGATGAAGAGATGGAAGAGATTGAGATGTCGTCGCGATACATACAAACAGACGACTCTATCGTGGCAAACAGCAACTTCCTTACCGCCAACTACGAGATGGAGCCTGTGAACTTCATTCTGAAGAACAGCATACTGGTTACGAGTCGCGACGTGGAGTTGGCATCGTTCAACGAGACGGTGAAGAAGATGTTTGTGAACACCCGTAATTTCCCCACGGGTTACCATGTGCTGGTGGCGCTGATGGAGACACGTGTGGAGAAAGACGCCGACATGATTGAGGACGCAACGGACATGATTACCACGCTGTCTCAGAAACTGACCGGACACAACGGCAGCGTGGACGAAGATGTGCTGATACAAATCAAGGACTTGCAGGAGAAGGTAACTATCATCCGACAGAATATCATGGATAAACAGCGTGTGATAAGCAACTTCCTCAAATGCGATTTCTTCCCCTCTGAGTTGCAGCCGCGACTGACGATGATTATCAAGGATATCAACTCACTGTTCGACTACACGCGCTTCGGATTCGACCGCTTGGACTACCTGCAAGATACCTTCCTCGGTTTGGTAAACATTGAGCAGAACAAGATTATCAAGATATTCACTGTGGTGAACGTGGTGTTCCTGCCGCCGACGCTGGTGGCGAGTCTGTACGGTATGAACTTCGATTTTATGCCCGAACTGCACTGGTACTTAGGCTACCCGTTTGCCATCCTGCTGATGGTGGTGTTCACGGTGGCTATCTTGCTGTATTTCAAGTGGAAAAAGTGGCTTTGAACAAGTTTTCGACAATAGATGTTGAAAGGTTGTTGAAGACGTTTAGAAAGCAGGAGTTTTCAAATCGTTCTACTTTTCATCTACAAACGATGATATACCAAAAAGCATTGAAAATCTTTGTGTTGTATGGTTTATGAACTATTTGAACACAATATTATAATCAAAAGAATTTTAATTAAAAAAATAATAATATGATAAAAGACGAAATCCGTCAACTCTGTCGAGAGAAGAATGCGATTATCATGGCGCACTACTACACTCGCCCTGAGATACAAGACGTGGCTGACTTCATAGGCGATTCTCTGGCGCTCGCGCAGAAAGCCACCACGGTGGATGCGGATATTATTGTGATGTGCGGTGTGCACTTTATGGGCGAGACGATGAAGATACTATGCCCCGACAAGAAAGTGCTGATACCGGATATGGCGGCAGGGTGCAGTCTGGCGGACTCGTGCAAGGCGGAGGATTTGGCGAAGTTCAAGGCAGAGCACCCCGAGCACATGGTGGTGTCGTATGTGAACACCTCGGCGGCGGTGAAAGCCCTGACGGATGTGGTGGTTACGTCCTCCAACGCACGCAAGATAGTGGAGCAACTGCCTCAGGACACAAAGATAATCTTCGGTCCGGACAAGAACTTAGGGAACTATATCAACAGCGTTACGGGGCGGGATATGTTGCTGTGGGACGGTGCTTGCCATGTGCATAGTAGGTTCTCGCTGGAGGCACTGCTTGATTTGAAGAAAAAGGATCCGGATGCACCTGTGCTGGCACATCCGGAGTGTAATGCGGTTATTTTGACGCAGGCGGACAAAATCGGTTCGACCAAGGCATTGCTCGACTTTGCCATTTCAAGCCCGCAGAAGCGATTTATTGTGGTTACAGAGAGCGGAATCCTGCACGAGATGCAGAAGGCTTGTCCCGATAAGGAGTTTATCCCCGTGCCGCCCGAAGCTACGGAGACGGTGGGGTGCCATTGCAACGAGTGCGAGTACATGCGCCTGAACACGTTGGAGAAACTCCTTGCCTGCTTGCAAACCGAGCAGCCGGAGATAATCATCAACCCCGAACTCGCCACCCAAGCCCTGAAACCCATCCGACGAATGCTGGAGATGAGTTAGTGGGTATCCGTAAACTCTTTGCTGATTTTCTCTACTTCATTGCGACAGAAAGCAAGCAGTTGGCGGGCTTCGTCTGCCAGTTGTTTGTATTCGCTGAGGCTGATAGCCTCCGATTGTTCCAGTTGTTGCACGATTGCCTCCACCCGCGCCATCGCTTGGTCGTAGGTAAGAGGAGAGTTGAGAGTTGAGTGTTGAGTGTTTGTAGTGGAGAGTGTTTCTTGATTTTTCATTTTATTCTATATCATAGTTCAATGACATGGACAACGAATTGCCCATGTCGGCGCACTTTTTCTCTGTGGCGAATATACCGCTAAACATTTTTCTTCCTATGTGGCAGCGGCGTGCATAAGCGTTGTAGTCCTCTTTTTCAAAATCAAATGCGTTCTCTGCATAACTGTTTGGAGTAACATTATAGTAGGTAAAAAGCGGGATAAGACGCTCTCTATAGGTAGCGCGTGTTTTTTTCTCAAAACGTTGTATGTTTTCCTGTTTTGAATAAAGCACCGTAATACCCAATTTATGGCATCGTTCCGCCAAAGGACGGACAACGGTATCCATACATTCCGATACGTATGACAAGTCAAAGTTTTTGTATTCCGAATCGCCTATTTGACGAATAGGACGCAACTGAAGTGTATTGATAGGAATATCCCCGAAAAGTGTATCAAAATCCGCTAATTCCGCCACATTGTCGGCATTCATTGTATAGTTGATACGTACAGAGAATGAAGGGAACTCTTTTTTGAGTGATTTGATAGATTGCAGCAACTCCACAAAGGCGGCATAGTTGCTGGTTCTGCCCATCATCTTTTCATAAGTCTCCTTGTGAATGCCGTGTAGCGAAATAGTCAGTTCGTCCAATCCGCTTTCTATCATTTCCCTCAGTATCTCTTGCTTGAGCAATATGCCGTTGGAGGTAACCGATATATAGGGAACGCCGTATTGAGTCGCCAAGCGGATGAGTTGTAGTGTGCCTTGTATATTTACCGTAGGTTCTGCGCCACACCCAATCTGCACCTTAACAGCCTTTTTGAAAAGGGCTTTGGCGGTATTGGCTATTTGCGTTTCGGTCATACGTTCGATTTTTGTTTTCCGCACCTCTTCATTGCTGTAATAGCACATTTGGCAACGGTAGTTGCAGCCTAATGCGGGGTCGATAAAGACCCCTATGTAGCGTCGCCGTAATATATGAAGCACCCATAATGCGGCTAATTTGGTACGTGCTCCGCCTAAATGTATAAATAGTTGTAGTTGCTTATAGAATTGCATAATACAAATTATTTTCCTTTGCCATCCATGATTACTCCTATGGTGAAAAACAGTATCTTCAAGTCCAGTCTGAGGGACATGTTCTCCATGTAAGTGATGTCGTAGTTAAGTCGCTCTACCATCTTATCTATGGTGTCGGTATAGCCTACCTTGACGGGACCCCAACTGGTCAGTCCCGGGCGTATCTTATAAAGCAGGCAGTAGTAGGGTGCTTTCTGCTCTATCTGTCGAATGAAATACGCCCGCTCGGGTCGGGGTCCTACCAGCGACATATCGCCTCGCAGCACATTCCACATCTGCGGCAGTTCGTCCAGCCGATACTTGCGCAGGAAAGCCCCCACGCGGGTGATACGCGGGTCGTTTTCTTGGCTCAGCATGGGTGTTTTTTGCTCGGCATCTTCGCACATCGTGCGGAACTTCAAGATATGAAAAGGAATACCATGCAGTCCTATGCGCTCCTGACGATAGATAGCCTTGCCTTTGGAGGTGGCATACACCAGCACATAAAGCAGGATATACAGCGGCGAGAGCAGCACCAGCACACACGATGACACCACCACGTCCGCTGCCCGCTTGATACACAGTTCGGCATCGCTCATCTTATGCTCCGTGATACGCACCAAGGGTTGTCCGCCTATCTCCACGATACGCGCAGCGCCCGTGAGCATATCATACACGCGCGGGATAACGGAAATCTCCACACTCAGCGGGTAAAGTCTGTTGATGATGGTGTAGAGCGTGCGTTCGGAACTGTTTTGCGGCAGGTCAATCACCACCTCCTCCACCATTCCTTTCCGTATGCGGTTGGCTTCGGCTATGCTGTGGATGGTACGCGTGCGATAGACAACGGTCTTGCGAGACACAAGCGTGATGATAAGCCGCGGGAGATAACTGATGGTGAACTGCAAGATAAAGAGCACCGCCAGCGAAATCAAGTACCGCTCGTAGTTGATTACTTCATCGTCTATAATAATGATAAAGAAGAAAAGCAACGAGATAAACACCGCACTCCAAAAGGTGGTAGCAAACTCCTTAGCGGCATTCTTGCGGAACGGGCGCAGGTAGTAGCCCGACAGATAGTAGATGACCACGCAGACGAGCGGATAGATAATAAGCGGCGGATAGAAGTTAAATACCGGTATCAGGATGGTATCCACGCCGAACATCACCCCATCATTCACGAGCCGACGAAACAGCGAGAACAACAGCCACACCGCCTCTGCTGATAGGAGGTCAGCAAGGATATACGTCAGTTGTTGTTTGCGATGGGCGGTCATGGTCGGATGATTTGTATCTCGTTGTGCAATCCTAATTTGATGATGCTGCTCGGCTGTTTCTCCTGCTCATCGTCTCTGCGGAACAAGCAGACGTAGTCGGCTTGCTGCAACACCTCTTCGGAAATCTGCCGAAAGGTCTTGGCGGCAGGCTCGCCGCTGATGTTAGCGGAGGTGGAGACAATAGGTCGCCGCAGCCGCTCGCAGAGGGCTTTAGAGAAAAGCTCCTGCGTAATCCGAATACCCACGCTGCCGTCTGCGGCTATCAGGTTCTTGGCAAGGTTCTTCGCACCCGGGTAGATGATGGTCAGGGGACGTTGAGTGCTCATGGAGGTGCGGTCTCCAGGCCGCACCATAGAGTCTGAAGGGGAAGATATATGGCGGGGCATATCCTCCATCGTGCATTCCAGCAACTCCCATGCCATCTCCGGCACTTCCTCCACATACCCTTGCAATTTCCCCGGCGCGTCCAGCAGCACGAGCATGGACTTGCTGTCCTCGCGTCGTTTCAGCGCATACACTTTGCGCACCGCCTCCTCGTTGGTAGCATCACAACCGATGCCCCATACCGTGTCGGTAGGGTACACAATCACGCCGCCCATGCGTAGCACGCGCACCGCTTCTTCCAAATCAGACTTGTCGTAACGCTCTCCGCACGCCATAAAACAAATAACATTTTGTTAGCGAAACCCACCAAATACTTAGCAATATATCAAACCGAATAAAACCGATTTTTTACCGAAGTATAGTAAGGGTTAAGTAAGGGTTGTATAAGGGTCTTAACGCCATCTGAATGAGTTTACGTGAAATATTAAAATGCTACATTCCTACCAAATACCCTAACAAATGTTCACTATCTAAAAACCAACAAAAAAAAGAAGGATTGTCATCACGACAACCCAATCTTTACTTAACCTTAAATCTAATACCATGAAAAACACGGTGCAAAAGTACTGCTTTTTTTTAATACTACCAAATAATTTTGCGAAAAAATATGTTTTTAAGCATATTTTCCTGTTTTTTGGCAACTAAACTTGTCAAAAATAAGGTTTTCCGCCAAAAATTTGCCCGTTTCAAAAAAATACACTAATTTTGTACCCGCTAAAATAGGGCGCAAAAGTTTTAATTGTACTTGAAACTTGAAACTTTTAACTTATAAATAAACAAACACAATTATGAAAAATCTTGATTTAACCCAGTACGGAATCACCGGTACTACCGAGATTCTGCACAACCCCTCCTACGAAGTGCTTTTCGCAGAAGAGACCAAAGAAGGTCTGACCGGTTTTGACAAAGGTCAACTGACCGAACTTGGTGCCGTAAACGTGATGACCGGCGTCTATACCGGCCGCTCGCCCAAAGACAAATATATCGTTGACGATGCACAGAGCCACGACAACGTTTGGTGGACCACCGATGCTTACAAGAACGACAACCACCCCATGAGCGAAGCCGTTTGGGCTACCGTAAAAGACATCGCGAAGAAAGAACTCTCCAACAAGCGCCTCTTCGTGGTGGACGCTTTCTGCGGCGCTAACAAAGACACCCGCATGGCGGTTCGCTTCATCGTAGAGGTAGCATGGCAGGCACACTTCGTTACCAACATGTTCATCCAGCCTACCGCTGAGGAGTTGGAGAACTTCGAGCCGAACTTCGTTATCTACAACGCTTCGAAGGCAAAAGTAGAGAACTACAAAGAGTTGGGGCTCAACTCCGAGACCTGCGTGGCGTTCAACACCACCAGCCGCGAGCAAGTCATCATCAACACATGGTACGGCGGCGAGATGAAGAAAGGTATGTTCTCCATGATGAACTACTACCTCCCCCTCCAAGGCATCGCTTCCATGCACTGCTCGGCTAACACCGACATGAACGGCGAGAACACCGCTATCTTCTTCGGTCTCTCCGGCACCGGCAAGACCACCCTCTCCACCGACCCGAAGCGTCTGCTCATCGGCGATGACGAGCACGGATGGGACGACAATGGCGTCTTCAACTTCGAGGGCGGCTGCTATGCCAAGGTCATCAACCTCGACAAAGAGAGCGAGCCCGATATCTACAACGCTATCCGTCGCAACGCGCTCCTCGAGAACGTAACCGTAGCAGAGGACGGCACCATCGATTTCGCTGACAAGAGCACAACCGAGAACACCCGCGTATCCTATCCTATCAACCACATTGAGAAGATTGTTCGCCCCGTGTCCGCAGGTCCTGCTGCCAAGAACGTCATCTTCCTCTCTGCCGACGCCTTCGGCGTGCTGCCTCCTGTTAGCATCCTGACCCCCGAGCAGACCAAGTACTACTTCCTCTCCGGCTTCACCGCTAAGTTGGCAGGTACCGAGCGCGGTATCACCGAGCCTACACCTACTTTCTCCGCTTGCTTCGGACAGGCATTCCTCGAACTGCATCCTACCAAGTATGCGGAGGAACTCGTGAAGAAGATGGAGAAGTCGGGTGCGAAAGCATACCTCGTGAACACCGGCTGGAACGGCACCGGCAAGCGTATCTCTATCCGCGACACCCGTGGTATCATCGACGCTATCCTCGGTGGCGACATCCTCACCGCACCCACCAAGACCATTCCTTACTTCAACTTCGAAGTACCGACGGCTCTTCCGGGCGTTGACCCCGCTATCCTCGACCCCCGCGACACCTATGCAGACGCCGCACAGTGGGAGGAGAAGGCAAAAGACCTCGCCGGCCGCTTCATCAAGAACTTCGCGAAATACGAAGGCAACGAAGCAGGCAAAGCACTCGTAGCCGCAGGTCCGCAACTGTAACCTACCGAGCTTGACCCCTCGGTAAAAAAAAAACATGCTACCAAGCACTCTGCAAGGTAGCATGTTTTTTATCTTTGCTAGACAATGACTAATAACACGATCTATGGAACTCACTACTCCTATCGGCACTTTGATTTTCCCGCTCTCATCGGACTTCTCTGCCCAACTGCAAGCCGAAATGTCCGAGTATTTTCGCGGCATACGACGCACTTTCTCCCCCAATCTTTTGCAGGCGGCGGAGAGGGCGCTGGTTTCCCTCGGCACGCCTTTTCAGCAGTCGGTGTGGCGAGCACTCGCCCGTATCCCCTATGCCTCCACCATCACTTATTCTGATTTGGCGCGCCGCATCGGTAACCCCCGCGCTGTCCGTGCTGTAGCCGCAGCCTGCGGAGCTAATCCTTTCCCTGTCTTGATACCCTGCCACAGAGTGGTGGCAAAAAACGGCATCGGCGGCTTTGCCCTCGGCATCCCCGCCAAACAGCACCTCCTCAGCCTCGAATCTGCCCATGGCATGTGATACGTTCATATCATTTATGTTGTTTTCATTGAACGCGATAAAGTGGAAAAACTGACAGAAAACAAGTAAATATCGTATATATAGATACTATTTGGCATAAAGTTTGCGATTTATAGCGCATAGTGTCGCAAAGAAGACACGTATAGTCAGTTCTTTTTTCCTTAAATTTATCTGTTCATTATGCGAAAAATCGTACTATTTATGCTGTTGGCGATGGGTGCTGCAGCCTTTGCTGAGGACGAACCCTCATTGATTGTTTCCACCGATGCAGGCGACTCGGTGGTGGTTGTTTCTTCTATTCAAAAAATCTTCTACTCCGACACGCAGATGCACATCTTGTGCAAAGACAGCACGCAGATGGCATTTGCCGTAGCCGACATTGATGAGATGCGTTTGGAGAGCGTGCCCCAACCTACGGGTGTGCCCACGGTCTTGAGCGAACAAGACGGTGTACGCAAAGTGCTCGTGAACGGACAGGTGTACATCGTCCGCAATGGGAAATGGTATTCCGTCAGAGGTATAAACACATTAACCACTAATCAGTAAAACGTATTTTTTGTAGTTATCGTTGTTTGCGTACATTACGAACACTACGAAAAAACTAAAGAAACGAATCATGAAGAAACAAAATGTATTATTGCTTTCGTTGCTGTTTGCAACGGTGGCAAGCATGGCGGGCAACGTGCCTGCCTTGCAGATAGAAATGCGCAATGGCGAGGTCAAACAAGGTGTCTTAGCCAACATAGACAGCCTTTATTTCTCGGACGATGCGATGTACTTGTATGTTGTCTATCAGGGTGTTAGCACACAGGTAGTAGCCGCTGATATAGACCGTATCACTTACGGCGATATAGACGATGACCTGCTGCCCGCTATCGTGTGGAACGGCACTTCGGCATCTGCCGCCAACCCCCGCGCTTTCGAAGGCGTGAGCATAGACATACACAACGCCGACGTAACCATCCGCTCGTCGCACAACGATGAGATAGAGTACGAACTGAGCGGCGAGTCGGGCGATGGACTACTCAAGATTTATTCCGAAAAGAAGTTCCAACTAACGCTGAAAGGTCTGAGTCTGACCAACCAACGCGGGGCAGCCATCAACAGCCAGACAGGCAAGAAGTTCACCTTCAAGAACCAAAAAGGCTATGTCAATACGCTTGCCGATGGTGCGGTCTATTCCCTCACGCCCGATGATGAGGACGAGAAAGGTTGCCTCTTCAGCGAGGGGCAGATTGTCTTCTCGGGTGCCGGCACCTTGAATATCAGCAGCCAAAAGAAACATGCTATTGCCAGCGATGACTACCTGCACCTCGACAACGGCACGATACACATCACCGGCGCGGGTGATGGCAAAGCAGGTCTGCATGCCAACGACTCCATCATCCTCGCGGGTGCAGCGGTGGATATCACCGTTGCCGGCGACTCGGTCTATGAGGACGGCGATGTGGATTGGGCTACGGGCGTGAAGTCGAAAGGCGATGTGCTGATAGCCTCGGGCTCGTTGGTAATCAACAACGCAGGCTTGGGCGGCAAGGGTATCCGCGCCAAACGCAATATCGACATCACGGGGGGCGACATCCGTATCAACCTCAGCGGCAACGGCGGTCTGTACAGCAGTGCCCACCTCGTGGGGATGGGCTTCGCGGCAACCGATGTGGATGCTTTCACCACCTGCGGACTCAAAGCCGACAGTGCTGTCAATATCATAGGCGGCACAATGGATATACAAGCCACGGGCAGCATAGGCACTTGCGGCATCAAGTCCGATGGTACGCTCACCGTCGGCAGCACCGCTTCTGCACCCGCACTCACGGTGGCTACCTATGGGCAGTATGTCTCTTCCGGCAATAGCACCACGGGCAGCGGTGGAAAAGGCGGTGGCGGCGGACATGGTCCCGGCGGCATGGGAGGCAACGACAACTACCTCGGAGACCCCAAGGCAATTAAGATATTAGGCGAAGTGGTCGTCAATAGCGGTGATATCACCCTCTCCACCGTTGCCGCAGGCGGCGAAGGCTTGGAGAGCAAGACCAAAATCACAGTCAATGGCGGCTCCATAGCGGCTTCCTGCTACGATGATGCTATCAACTGCGCGGGGCAGATTGTGTTCAACGGCGGCTATGTGTACGTCCGCTCCACGGGCAACGACGGTATTGACAGCAATGGCACGGGCTTCCTTTTCAACGGCGGCGTGGTGCTCTCGAGTGGCACATCGGGCGCGGAGGAAGGCTTCGATTGCGACAACTATCCTTTCAGCATCCAAGGTGGCACGCTGGTGGGTATCGGCGGCGCTACCAGTACCCCCACTTCCGCGGCGCAACCTTATGCTTCCGTCAGTGGTATCAGTATCACAGCGGGCAAGTACTTGGGCGTGAAAACAGCAGACGGCACCTTGCTGTTTGCCATGAAATGCCCTAACACCCTCAGCAACGCCACCGTGGTGCTCAGCCACCCGCAGTTTGCGGCTGCCACCACCTACACGCTGGTGTACAACGCTACGTCCGTCAACGCACCCGACTTGAGCCTGTTCGATGGCGACTACTGCGAGGGAGGCACTACCACAGACGGCTCCACCAAGACTTTCACTCCCCATACCAAATAACCCCTACCCTACTTAGTCTCACCTAACCCCGATACAAGGCTGTCTGACTCGCTATGTCAGACAGCCTTGTGTGTGTCGCTACGTATGCTTTGATAGGTGGATGAACGGCTTATAGTGCACTTTGAAACACCTAAAATTTTGCTTCTTCAAAAACTTTGACTAACTTTGTACACAAAATTGCATTTGCTATTAGACACTACATTTAGGACCTTTACTGCCAATGATAGGGATATATAATAGCCAAAAGTTGTAAAATATAGAAGATTTGGCTGTAAGAATACTATGAAACCAATAGAACACCCCTTTGTAAGTCGGCTTTCAGAGCTGTTTCAAGAACAAAACTAATTTATAACAAGACCACCATAGCGAAGTCCTAATCAACGAACGAGGGCAAGTGATGAGCACGCTGAAAGAGTAAGATGTAGTTTTCTGCTGTCTCGGTTTAGGTAGGCTTTTGGTGAGTTGGAGAGTATGGAATAAGCGATATGGCGTACAGTAGGATACAAAGATGCGTTGCCACTGAGGCTGTCTAACAGGTTGCGTTAGGCAGCCTCTTGCTAATTAACGTGAGCTCGATATAAGCCTTCCTATTTCAGCAGTCAAAGACTAATTTGGTTTTTGGTAATATAAAATATTTGGACAATATTTGTGCATATTTGTTGAATAAAAAGGTTCTTGTTTGTTTTTGTCAAATATTATTGTGCGTTTTTGTATATAAATCTTATTTCGAGTTCGCGTTAATTATCATGGAGCCTATATAAGATTTTCTCTGGATGTACTTCTCATTTTTACCCCAGCCACTCCTCAGCAGTTCTACTCGGTATCTACTCGGTATCTACTCGGTACCTGCTCGGTTTCTGCTCGGTTTCTGGACTTGACTATACCGAGTCAAAACCGAGTCTTTTCCGAGGATACCCGCTCCCTCGGTGGCGGCTCTTCATAGAACTTGTTAGACAGCCTCGTCAGGGGGCGGGAGGAGGGCTCGGCATCAGCCGCACTATAACCTTCATCAGCCGAAAGTAACAAATCCTTTATCTTGTCCCCTCTATCCCTTTTTGCGGCTGGATGCCGAACGTACCTTCCCGCCCCCTGACCCCCGCCCCTCCTTTTCCCGATAGGTCGGGACAAGTCTGGTAATGAATTAATGATTAATTATATGATAATTATATGTTAAAGCAAAAAAATATTTGAATAATTTTTGAAAATTTTTGTTGAAATAAAAAATGTCAGCGTTTCGATGTATAGGTTTCTTATTTCAAGTTCACGTTAAATATGCTCTACAAAAAACGCTCTCTTATTGCACAATCCAAAAAAAAAGCGTAACTTTGCGCCCAAATTGCTTTCATACAATAGGTTGCGATGAGAGGTAGCAGAAATAGCAATGTGCTTCGGTTGGTGGATTGGTGGACAATAGGGATGTTCCTATTGCTCGTCTTGTTTGGCTGGCTCAACATATACGGAGCCAGTTACACCTTCGACCAAACCGGTATCTTCGACTTCAACCACCGCGCCGGAAAGCAATTTGTGTGGATTCTCGGCTCGCTCGTGCTGGGGGGAATACTCCTCATGATTGACTACAAAACCTACGATGTACTCGCGTATATCTTGTATGGCGCGATGCTCATCCTGCTCCTTATCACGCCTTTTCTTGCCCACGACATCAAGGGCTCCCTCTCATGGCTTACCATAGGTCCTGTCAGCCTCCAGCCCGCTGAGTTTGCCAAGTGCGTTACCGCTCTCGCGCTGGCGAAATACATGGGGCGATACGAGTACCAACTGCGCAGTTGGCGCGATCTCATCGTACCTTTTGCTATCTTAGGCGTGCCGATGCTTATCATCATGGTGCTGCAGCGAGAGACGGGTTCGGCATTGGTCTTTGGGGCATTCCTCTTGGTGTTCTATCGTCAGGGCATGAGCGGCTATGTGCTGTGGTGCTGCGTGGCGGCGGTTACGCTATTCATCGTCAGTGTACGCTTCGGAGCAACCCCCTTACCCATAGGTGTCGGTAGCGTGGGAATGCTCACGTGTATGCTCCTGCTTACTGCGATTCTTCTCGGTTTCATCGATAGAGAAAGCCGCTCCAAGTGGGAAATGCTTATTGTTGCAGGCGCTATCTTGTTGCTCTACGGCATTGCCCTGTTGCTCACGATATGGCTGCCTATTAACTTCAACTATGTTTCCGTTTCCATAGCCGCTCTTTGCACATTCTATGCACTTGGAAAAGGCATCTATTACCGCCGCCCGAAACTCATTTGGGTGGCGGTCTTTACTATTATCTGCATAGGCTACACCCACGCCTGCGACTTCGTCTTCACCAAGGTACTGCAACCGCACCAGCGTGTGCGCATCGAGGTGTTGCTTGGTATGAAGGAGGACCCCATGGGGGCGGGATATAACGTGAACCAGTCGAAGATAGCGATAGGTTCCGGCGGTCTCATCGGGAAAGGTTACCTCAACGGCACGCAGACTAAACTGCAATATGTGCCGGAGCAGGACACGGACTTCATCTTCTGTACTGTGGGCGAAGAATGGGGCTTCTTAGGCTCGGTGGGCGTGCTGATAGTCTATCTGTGCTTCATCCTGCGTATCATCAAGATAGCCGAGCGGCAGAAAGATAAGTTCAGCCAGATATATGCTTATTCGGTGGCAAGTATCTTCCTCTTCCACCTCACTATCAACGTGGGTATGGTGTTAGGTTTGCTCCCTGTCATCGGTATTCCCCTACCCTTCTTCAGTTACGGCGGCAGTTCCCTCTGGGGCTTCACGATACTTCTCTTCATCATGCTCCGACTGGATGCCGCTCAAATGGAGAAACTGAATTGATAGTGGTCAGTTGTTAGTGGTTAGTGTTCAGAGCAGTGGCATGTTAATTGTTAATTCGTTAATTGTAAATTAAG
>JBJECI010000062.1:0-10283 GCA_051870915.1 Paludibacteraceae bacterium | reverse complement strand
AATTAAGCGTTAGTGTTCAGAGCAGTGGCATGTTAATTGTTAATTCGTTAATTGTAAATTAAGCGTTAGTGTTCAGAGCAGTGGCATGTTAATTGTTAATTCGTTAATTGTTAATTAAACAAATGGATTTCTCATACGATGTCATAGTGGTGGGTGCCGGTCATGCCGGATGCGAGGCAGCGAGCGCTGCCGCGCGATTGGGTAGCAAGACCCTGCTCATCACGATGGATATGAATAAGATTGGGCAGATGAGTTGTAATCCTGCTGTGGGGGGCATCGCCAAAGGACAGATAGTGCGCGAGATTGACGCGCTGGGCGGTCAGATGGGACAAATCACCGACCGCAGTGCTATCCAGTTTCGTATGCTCAATCGCAGCAAAGGACCGGCTATGTGGAGTCCGCGCAGCCAGAGCGACCGCAAACGCTTCATTGAGGAATGGGTTGCCACGCTCTCATCGACAGAAAACCTCCATATCTGGCAGGATGTAGTATGTGAATTGCTTATTAAAGATAACACCGTCTGCGGGGTAAAAACCGCCCTCGGCATCGAGATGCACGCACGCGCCGTAGTGCTCACCAACGGCACCTTCTTGAACGGCTTGCTCCATTTCGGTCGCACGCAACTCTCCGGCGGACGGGTGGCTGAACCCGCCTCTACGGGTATCACCGAACAACTGATTTCTCTCGGTTTCACCGCGGATAGAATGAAGACCGGCACTCCTGCGCGTGTGGATAAACGCAGCATTCGTTTTGAGGAGATGACCGAGCAACAGGGCGACCATGACTGGCACCGTTTCTCCTATCTCGATACCGTCAGCCGTGGGCTGAAGCAGATGAGTTGCTGGATAACCTACACCAACACCGATACGCATGAGGTGTTGCGCAATGGACTGGCAGATTCTCCCCTATTCAACGGACAAATCAAAAGTATTGGTCCTCGCTATTGCCCCAGTATAGAGACAAAGATTGTTACCTTTGCCGACAAAGATGCCCACCAACTCTTCTTGGAGCCGGAGGGAGTGGATAGCAACGAGTATTATGTCAATGGCTTCTCTTCCAGTCTGCCGTGGCAGATACAGTGGCAGGCGCTACGCACCGTAAAAGGTTTAGAGGATGTGGTGCTCTATCGCCCGGGCTATGCCATAGAGTACGATTTCTTTGACCCCACCCAACTCAAACACACGTTGGAAACGAAGAAAATCGCCAACCTTTTCTTTGCCGGACAAATCAATGGTACCACAGGCTATGAGGAGGCAGCGGGGCAGGGCATCGTGGCAGGCATCAACGCGCATCAGAATGTGCATGGAGGCGAGCCCTTCACGATGGCACGAGACGAATCGTATATCGGTGTACTGATAGACGATTTGGTGAATAAGGGAGTGGATGAGCCCTATCGCATGTTCACTTCCCGAGCAGAGCACCGTATCTTGCTCCGACAAGACAATGCAGACACACGCCTTACTGAGCGCGCCTATCAATTAGGTTTGGCGGACTCGTATCGCCACCAACTCTATAAGGAGAAGCACGCCGCCATCGCTATGCTGACCGACTATCTGCAAACCAATAGTGTGAAGCCGGCAGTAGTGAATGCCTATTTGGAGTCGGTGGGCGCTACCCCACTCCAGCAGACCACCAAATTATTTGATTTGGTGCTTCGCCCTCAAGTGAACCTCGCAGACTTAGCCGACGTAGTACCCGACTTGCAGGAAAAGATTGCTTGTGTTAAACGTGCAAAAGAAGAAGTAGTTGAAAGCACAGAGATAAATATCAAATACGAGGGATATATCCGCCGCGAGCAGTTGGCAGCCGAGAAGTTGCAGCGGTTAGACAGAATAGCCATACCCACTTCTTTTGATTACAACACCCTGCAATCACTCTCTACCGAAGCTCGGCAGAAACTATCCCGCATTCGACCTGCTACCATCGGCGAAGCAAGTCGCATTCCCGGGGTAAGCCCCAACGATATTAGTGTACTATTAGTGCTTATGGGGAGATAAATGTTTCACGTGGAACATTTTGCTTTTATAGAGAATGATTGATAGCCGAACAAATATCTTATTTGACTATTTACCATTTTACCATTATAAAAATATCTGTTCAATATCTGATACTATTTGTTTTTAAGAAATATGGCAAAAAACACAAATTTAGGGGCAGCGAAGACGGCGAAGAACGATGAGTTCTACACCCAGTATGCGGATATTCAGAAAGAGGTAAACGCCTATATCGAATATAATCCCGATGTCTTTCGGGGCAAGACCATTCTGTTGCCCTGCGATGATCCCGAGTGGAGCAACTTCACCAAGTTCTTTGCGCAGAACTTTGAGTTCTTTGGTCTGAAGAAACTCATCTCCACGTCATACGCCATCGAAAGCAAAAAGTATCAAACCGATTGGCAGCCTACACTCTTCGAGACCGAAAACCCGCTGTACAACGTGGAGAAGAGCCGCGTAAAGGGTAAAATCTTCACGCTGACGCACGACACGAACCACAATGGCAGGATTGACATCAACGACCTGCAATGGCAGTATTTAGAAGGCGATGGGGACTTCCGCAGCGCGGAGGTAACCGCCCTGCGCGATGAAGCCGACATCATCATCACCAATCCGCCGTTTTCCCTATTCCGCGAGTTCCTCGCGTGGATTATGGAAGGAAAAAAGCAGTTCTTGATTATTGGAAATCAAAATGCAATTACTTATAAAGAGGTATTCCCTTTGATTAAAGAGAACAAAATGTGGCTTGGCAAAGGATTTACGGGAGGAGCGGGACATTTTATTAGTAATTATACCGACTATGCTACAGCAGGTAATCATAAGGAAGGAATGATACGCGTTTCTGGCGTTGTCTGGTTCACCAACCTTGACCATGGTAGGCGACATAAGCCACTGCTACTGATGACCATGGCAGACAATATCCGGTTCAGCCGCCACAAAGAGATTAGAGGCATCGGCTATCAACACTACGACAACTACGATGCGATAGAGGTCCCCTATACGGATGCCATCCCCTCCGACTATGATGGTGTGATGGGCGTACCCATCTCCTTTATGGATAAATACTGCCCCGAACAATTTGAGATTATTGGTGCGACCGAAAGTGAAGGAAAAGGGTTCTCTAATGGGATTTATAATGCGCAAAGCACTATAAATCAAGCACTTATCACCCCCCCCCATCAAGAACAAAGAAGAGTCTACAAGCGTATCTTTATCAAGCATAAGAATCCCCAATTACCCTAAATACGACCGCCCGTATATACAAGGGAAACGCTTATACGCCCGCATCCTAATCCGCAAGAAGCAATAAGGGGCACCGGGGACGCAGGCGAACTCCCCCGCCTCTCCTGCAAGGAGGGGAGGGGGTCAGGGGGCGGGAAGGTGCACTCGGCTTCAAGCCGCAAAAGGGGAATGAAGGGGATAGGAGTTTTACTTTCCGCTTACGATAGTCATAGTGCGGCTGAATGCCGAGTCCTCCTCCCGCCCCCTAACCCCCTCCCCCCTCTGAGAGGGAGGCGGGGGAGTGCAAAGCATACCAAAGCAGTTTGTTCCAAACTGTCCGCCCTTGAAACTGGACGGGGGAGTGGCAAAGCATACCAAAGCAGTTTGTCCCAAACTATCCGCCGCGAAAGGGAGGCGGGGGAGTGGCAAGGCATACCAAAACAGTTTGTTCCAAACTGTCCGCCGCGAGAGGGAGGCGGGGGAGTGGCAAAGCATACCAAAACAGTTTGTTCCAAACTGTCCGCCGAGATGCGTTGTGGGAGTGAGGCGGGGAGTAGCAACCGCACCTCATTGAAAGCTTCAACAGAGCGGGCGCACATGGTGGCAACAATAATTGATGGATAATTACACGACAATTATACGTTAACGAAATACTTTTGGGGCAATTTTAGTTGAACTAAAATGAGATATTTACTATTAACTATACAACTTTTAACTTATGACAGCAGAAGAAGTAAAACTGCAAATTCGGAACATTCCTGATTTTCCGGTGAAGGGTATTCAGTTCAAAGACATCACCACGGCGTTGCAGCAGCCGGAGTGCTTGCGTTGGATGCGTGATGAGATGGTGAACCTGTACAAAGACAAGGGTATCACCAAGATTGTGGGCATTGAGTCGCGCGGGTTTATCATTGCGCCGGCAGTGGCAATGGAGTTGGGTGTGGGCTTTGTGCCTATCCGCAAGCCCGGCAAGTTGCCCGCAGAGACGGTAGAGATTAGTTACCAAAAGGAGTATGGCGTGGACACCATTCAGATTCACAAAGATGCCCTCTCGGCAGACGATGTGGTGCTACTGCACGATGACTTGTTGGCAACGGGCGGCACGATGGCGGCAGCGATAGAGTTGGTGAAGAAGTTTGGTGTGAAGAAAGTGTATGTCAACTTCCTCATCGAATTGGACTTCCTGAACGGTCGCGAACTATTGGAAAAAGGCGCACAGGTAGATTCGCTTATACACATGTAGGCATTGACCAAACAGTCGGAACATATTACTTCCCTACTCCAACGCATACCTCAGAACCCCGGGGTGTATCAGTACTTTAACAGCGAGGGGGAGATAATCTATGTGGGTAAAGCCAAGAACCTGCATAGAAGGGTGAATAGTTATTTCCAGAAAGACCACCAAAGCAGCAAGACGCGCCAACTGGTGGCGCACATTGCGGATATACGCTATGTAGTGGTGGACTCGGAGCAAGACGCGTTCCTGCTGGAGAATAACCTCATCAAGAAGTATCAGCCGCACTACAACATCCTGCTCAAGGACGGCAAGTCGTATCCCAGCATCTGTATCACGCGAGAACCTTACCCTCGCATCTTCAAGACGCGCACCATCAACAAGAAATGGGGCGACTACTATGGTCCGTATAGTTTCGGCAACACGGTGGACTTGATGATTGAACTTATCCATAAGTTGTTCCCTATCCGCAGTTGCAACATGCCGATGACGGCGGAGCAAATTGAGCGGGGGAAGTTCAAAGTATGCTTGAAGTACCACCTCAAAACCTGCTGCGGAATATGCGAGCAGAAAGTCAGTCGCGAGCAGTATGCGCTGTGGGTTACGCAGGCGCGCAAGATAATCCGAGGCGATGGGCACGAGATAAGTCGGCAGATAGAGGAGGAGATGTATCGTCTGTCGGCAGAGATGAAGTTTGAGGAAGCACAGCGCGAGAAAGAGAAGTTGGAACTGCTGCGACAGTTCTGCAGCAAGACCATCATCACCAATAGTTCCGCGGGTGATGTGGATGTGTTCGGCTACGATGAACAGGGGGATAATGTGTATATCTCCATGCTCCATGTGCACAACGGCAGTATCGTACAGGGACAGACTATCGAGTACAAGAAACGCTTGGACGAGGCGCGTGAGGAGATTTTGGCGATGGGTATGATGGAACTACGCGAGCAGTTGGGGAGCACAACGCGCGAGGTGATAGTGCCTTTTATCCCCGATGGATTCGACGAAACCTTGCATGTCTATATCGCCGTGAACGGGGACAAGAAGAAACTGCTGGACCTCGCGATGCAGAACGTGCGGCAGTACAAACTTGACCGAATCAAGCAAGCGGACAAACTCAACCCCGAGCAGCGCGCCGTGCGTATCCTGAGCGAATTGCGGAAACTGCTTGACCTCCCTACTCTACCCGCTCTCATCGATAGTTTCGACAACTCCAACATCAACGGCACCAACGCCGTGGCAGGGTGCGTGGTCTTTCGGATGGCGAAGCCGAGCAAGCAGGACTATAAGCGGTTTGAGATAAAGACGGTGGAAGGTGCCGATGACTACGCGAGTATGCGCGAGGTGGTGCGGCGCAGGTATAGCCGCGTGGTGGAAGAAGGAGGTAAGTTGCCTGATTTGATTATTGCCGACGGTGGCATCGGACAGATGCATGCTATCCGCGAGGCGGTGGAGGACCAGTTGGGCTTGCGTATTCCTATTGCCGGATTGAAGAAAAACGACAAGCACCGTACCCAGACGCTGCTCTACGGCTTCCCCCCTGTGGAGGTACAGATGCCCGTAACGAGCGAGGTGTTCCGTCTGCTCACGCAGATACAGGATGAGGTGCACCGATTTGCTATCTCCTACCACAAACAGAAGCGCAGCAAGGCACAAATAAAGAGCCAATTAGATGATATTCAGGGAGTTGGACCTGCTACTAAGCAGAAGATACTGCATCATTTCGGCTCAGTGAAGCGTGCTGGTTCAGCCAACTTGGACGAGTGGGTGGATTTGCTCGGAACGAAAAGAGGTTCAATGCTTTACGAGTATTTTCAGGCAAAAATAACCCTCTGAGAATCGCATATTTTTCACGACTATGAACACTTATACAGTAAAAATGACCCCCGAAAAGGGGCTTTTCTTGGTCAATGAGCAGGGAGAGGAGGTGAAGACCACCGATGTGCTGTTGCAGACAGCACCTCATCGTGTCTTTGCCTTCCACGGCAACATGGGAGCAGGCAAGACCACTTTCATCAAACAACTCTGTGAGGACATGGGCACACAGGACGTAGTGAACAGCCCTACGTTTGCCATCGTCAACGTGTACGATGTGCAAACTCCCTACTCTGGCGAGGTGTATCATTTCGACTGCTACCGACTGAAGGACTTGCGCGAGGCGCAGGACTTCGGCGCGGAGGAGTATCTCTATTCGGGCAACTATTGTTTCATCGAGTGGCCCGAGATGATAGCGCCCTTGCTCCCCGAGGACACCGTGCAGATACGGATAGAGGTGCAGGACAACGGGGACCGCATATTAACCATTCAGCCATAGACCATCATGGAAAAGTCAGCTCCCGAAGTGCAACAACTGCGGCTGGATGTGGAACGCAGGTTAGGGCGGCGCATGTGCTCCCCCACCGATTTTGACAGGCTCTCTTTGGAGGTATGGGAAAAGACCCATGCCACGCTCTCTTCCTCCACGCTGAAGCGTCTATGGGGTTATGTGGATTCCGGCGAGGCGGTGCATCTGACTACGCTCACGTTGCTGTCTCAGTATGTAGGCTATGCCGACTGGGAGCACTATCTGGCGCATTTAGCAGCCGCAGGCGGCACGGAGTCGGACACCTTCACGGGCGAAGGCATACGCACGGGCGAGTTGCAGGCGGGCGACCGCGTGCTGCTGTCTTGGTTGCCCAACCGCCGTTGCGTGGTGCGCTACGAGGGCGGACTGCGCTACGTGGTGGAGGAGCAGGAGAATAGCAAACTGCGTGTCGGCGACCGCTTCGAGGCGGCTTGCTTCTTGCTCGGGCAACCGATGTATTTAGATAACTTGATTCGTGAGAACCTGCCCCCCACCTCGTATGTGGCAGGCAGCAAGCACGGACTTTATCACGTGGAGAAACTATGACTACCGACACCACCTCGGGTTTTCTGAATCCCGAAGACGTTACCTCTCAGTGGACGGAGGTTACCCTCCTCCAAGCGCGCAAGCGCAATGTGTTGTATCGCGCCAAGCGCTACGGCAGATGGTTCATACTGAAGACACTCAGCAACGACTGCCAAGACCTGACCGACTACCGCTTGCTCCAAGAGCGGGAGTTTCAAATCGGCTTCTCGCTCCACCACCCGAACATTGTGGAGACCTACTCTATCGAGGAGGTGCCCTCGGTGGGTCGCTGCATCGTCATCGAGTACGTGGACGGCACCACGCTCGCGCAATGGCTTACCACGCGCCCCTCGTATGCCGGCAAGGTGCGGATATGGAACCAACTGACCGATGTGCGGGAATACTTGGAGAGCCGCCAGATGGAGCACCACGACCTGAAAGCGGACAATATCCTCATCACCCGCGACGGGAAGTATCTCAAACTGATTGATTTTGGCTTGAGCGGCACGGAGGCGGGTCGCTCGGATGAGCAGGACATCTCGCGACTGTACCGTATGCTGTTCCCTAACAGCCTCCAGCGTGCATGGATGCGCGGCGCGAAATGGATAGGCGGGATGGCGATAGTGTTCGCCGTTTTACTGGTGATGGCTATCGTGTTTCTATTGGTCAGGAGAGACCGCATTGCCGCATATATGCAACAAGAGCAGACTTTGCAGGAGATAAGCAGACAATACGAGGTAGAGGCAGAGAAGTGGCAACAGGCAGCGGAAGAAGCCAAGAACCTATATGAATACTACCAGACTGCCAACATTCAGAATGAGCGCAACCTGCAGGAGATAAGCAGACAATACGAGGTAGAGGCGGAGAAGTGGCAACAGGCAGCGGAAGAAGCCAAGAATCTATATGAATACTACCAGGCTGCCAACATCCAAGATGAACGTACCCGACAGGAGCAAGTCCTTGAGGAGGTGGGTCGCCGCTTTGAAACTGAGGCAGCGAGATGGGACAAAGCCATAGAAGACGCAGGGGCAGAAACTCTAATGGAGATGTATGAGATACTAAGTTCCTTTACACCATCCTCTCAACAGATACGCGATTCGTTCATCAACTGCTATCCCGAGAACGACCCACTGCACTATACCATCTTCGAACTGTGGACGCAGCGGACTTTGGAAACGCAGAATGAGATTTTAGGTAGGCACCGTCGCGCTAATGAATGAGAAATAGTGCTTATGCCTTATTCGGTTAGCAACTGTACGGACGAATATCCGCACTTTATAAGCACTCTATTACGAGACGGTAAGCCGTCTATCTCGAAAAAAGGACGAAAAAAGGACGAAAAAAGAACGAGGGAGTAACGAGCCAAACACGGCAACGACACGGCAACGAGACGGCAACGAATCGAATCAAGAAGCAGAGAAAAAGCATAGTTCTGTGTCCGCAGGCAATAAAGGAGGTGCGGTCTCCAGGCCGCACCAAAAAAGCACTGGGGACGCAGGCAAAAGTCTCCCTTGCCGGGGTCCCCGAAAAATCTTTGATTTTTGGGGTGGATTTTGGGAGATTTAGAGGGTCTTTGTCCGGCGTGCGCAGGCGTCCCCGCAGGCAATAAAGGAGGTGCGGTCTCCAGGCCGCACCAAAGCGAAAGGCTTTCCAGCGAGCGCGGGCGTCTCGCCCGCGGAATGTCCGGGTGCGCAGGCGTCCCCGCCTGCTAATGAGGAGAATATGAGAACATCAGTGAAACCCTATATCCACTATAACCACTATAACAACTATAACCACTATAGCCCCCCCAAAAAAAAAGAAAAATTACCAATCGTTTGCATATTTCCCAAAAATTCTGTACCTTTGCATCGGTTTTGTAGCAATTCCTATCATAATGATAGCAGGCGGGGACGCCTGCGCACCCGGACATCACCGCATACAAACACCTCAGTAGCAAATCAAATATATGTTTCACTCTAAATCCAAATGTGTATGAAAAAATCATTCCTCTTCCTTTGCACCATGCTGGTAGCAACAAGCGCAGTGTATGCCTACGACTTCAAAGCGGTCAATGAACGAGGCGACTCCCTGGCATTCAATATACTAACGGATAACACGGTGGAGTTTACATGTGATGAAAAGGTAACTTATCCTGATTATAACTACAAATACCTTACTTGCGATACCCTTTTCATTCCAAAAGAAGTTTCGCACGGAGGAAAAACATATTCTGTCGTAGGGATAGGAGCAAATGCTTTCAACAACTCCAATCCGACAATTAAGGTTGTCAACATTCACGAGGGAATAACCTCTATCTATTATTTGGATGGTCGCGTGGCTTCAGGTGCTTTTGTCTATAATAATTTGCAGGAAATCATCGTTTCCCCCTCTAATCCGACGTATAAAAGCGAAAATGGCTACCTACTGACGAAAGATGGTACTCTTTTCCTTGCTTATCCACTTGGCAGTACATCCGATACCCTGCTGATTCCAGAGGGTGTAGCACAAATACAAGCAGGGGCTATGTGGGGTGCTGTTCATCTCAAGTACTTAGAACTGCCACTAACTCTAAAATCACTTAGTACGTTAGTATTAGCCGAAGCCGACTCGTTGAACAAATTAGTAGTGAAAGATAGTGTAGAAACGCTTGAACGTTATTCCTTAGGTTGTTTGGGACTATCAGAACTTACTATTGGAAGCAGAGTAAGCAGCGTGAATAATGATTTCTTGCAAACGGATTCGGTTGTAAACATATACTTCCGCACAAGTGTTCCCCCTACGATTCAAAACTATAATGCCTCTACTTTCCTTCCCAATATTATAGCGCGTGGCAGCCGTTTGCTGGTACCGCGGCAGAGCATAAATGCGTATAGGCAGGCGGATGGATGGAAGAATTTTGGGGAAAATATCCTCCCCATAGAGCCACCCGTAGTGAGCACGGAGGAGGGGGTTACCATCTCTTGGGTGCAGAGTTTCTCGGCAACGG
>JBJECI010000061.1:6135-12114 GCA_051870915.1 Paludibacteraceae bacterium | reverse complement strand
AGAACTCGATTTTTGAAGAATATTACTCGTTAATATTTTTTAATGGACAGTAGTGTAAACAAAATAAAAAACGCATAAAATAATCAAATCTAATAAGTCTTTAATCCTGCGTCCTTCATCCTTCATCTCAGATTTACGCATTCATCAGTATTACCGTATGGCATGCCACGACGCCGGCGGTCTCTGTACGCAGGCGAGACTTGCCCAAGCCAACGGGCACAAATCCCCGCACCAGCGCATGTTGCACTTCCTCCTCGGAGAAATCGCCCTCGGGACCTATCAGTACGCAGACGCTCTTGCCACGCTGTATCTCGTCTCGCAGTTCACGCTTGTCGTCCTTGTAGCAGTGGGCGATGAAGCGCTGCTCCTGCGCGTTAGCGGCAATGAAAGTCTCGAAATCGGTCAGAGGATTCAACTTCGGCAGGTAGGGCGTGAGCGACTGTTTGGCAGCGGAGAGGATGATTTTCTCTAATCGGTCGTTGCGCAGTGTCTTGCGCTCGGAGAAACGGCAGAGCAGGGGCGTTATCTCGTCCACACCTATCTCGGTACATTTCTCCACCATCCACTCCAGCCGCTCGATGTTCTTCGTCGGTGCGATGGCGATATGCAGGTAGAAATCGTGCGATTTCGCCTGTTTCTCCTGTGAGATAATCTCAAACTCGCAGTGTTTGGGGTGGGGGTTGGTGATACGCGCTTGGTAGGTGTTGCCTATGCCGTCGGTCAGCAGAATCTCATCGCCTCGCGTATAGCGCAAGACGCGCACACAATGCGCGGACTCCTCCTCGCTGAGGCAACGGCTTGTACGTATATCGGGGGTATAGAAGAGGTACATAAACTTCGTGTTTTTAACTCCGCTTCGCTCCGTGTTAAGAACTCCGTGTAGGGAACTTCGTGTACAGCGCATAGCGCTTTTGTACATTTACTTTCTTACAGCCTCGAAGAGGCTTTCATACACGCAGTTCTCAACAGCGCATAGCGCTTTCTTACAGCCCGCAGGGCTTTTACAGATTCGCTTCTTTGAGTCGCTCGGCGTTCTCGGCTACCTGCAGCGCATCGATGACGCCTTGGATATCGCCGTCCATGAACGCCGCGAGGTTATAGACCGTGTATCCGATACGGTGGTCTGTGATACGCCCCTGCGGGTAGTTGTAGGTGCGGATTTTCGCCGAGCGGTCGCCTGTGGAGACCATCGTCTTGCGGCGGGCGGCGATGTCGTCGATGTATTTCTGGTGCTCCTTGTCGTATATCTGCGTGCGCAGGCGCGAGAGGGCGCGCTCTTTGTTCTTCGGCTGGTCGCGCGTCTCGGTGCACTCTATCAGAATCTCTTGCACCTCGCCCGTGTTGGGGTTCTTCCAGTTGTAGCGCAGGCGCACACCCGACTCCACCTTGTTCACGTTCTGCCCACCGGCGCCGCCCGAGCGGAAGGTCTCCCATTTGATTTCGCCCTCGTTGATATGCACCTCGAACTCATCGGCTTCCGGTAGCACTGCCACCGTTGCCGCGGAAGTATGCACGCGCCCTTGCGTCTCCGTGGCGGGCACGCGCTGCACACGGTGGACCCCCGACTCGTACTTGAGCGTGCCATAGACATTCTGCCCCGTAACGTTGAAGATGATTTCCTTGTAGCCGCCCACGGCACCCTCGGAGAAAGACGACACGGTGTATTTGAAGCCGTGCATCTCGAAGTACTTGGTGTACATGCGGAAGAGGTCCCCTGCGAAGAGGGCTGCCTCATCGCCGCCCGTGCCGCCGCGAATCTCCATCACCACGTTTTTGCCGTCCTCGGGGTCTTGCGGCAGGAGCATGAGTTTGACCTCCTCCTCCAGCGCGGGTATCTGCGGCTCCAGTTCATCTATCTCTGCCCGCGCCATCTCTTTGAGTTCGGCATCCTGCTCGTTGTAGAACAGTTGCTTCGCCTCTTCGAGGTGTTGGAGCGTGGTCTTGTAGCGCTCCGCCGCCGAGAGGACGCGCTCCAAGTCGTGGTAGTCGCGATTGAGCCGCACATACCGCGCTTGGTCGGCTATCACTGCCGGGTCGGTTATCAAGAGGCTTATCTCATGGAACTTCGCCTCCAAGCCTTCTATCTTGTCTAAAATATCCATATGTTTGTGTTGATTAAGGATGAAGGATTAAGGATTAAAGACTAAATAGTCTCTTTGGATAAAGGATATAGGATTAAAGATTAAATAGTATTAACTCTGAGAACTCAAATACAAAGGTAATAAGTCCTTTATCCTTTATCCTCGTTGCGGCTGAATGCCGAGCCCTCCTCCCGCCCCCCTTACCCCTCCCCCCCCCCCCCTCTAAGAGGGAGGCGGGGGAACTGAAGTTACCTTTCGACTCTGAGAACTCAAATACGAAGGTAATAAGTCTTTTATCCTGTGTCTTTTATCCTTTATCCGTTATCTCCTCTTCATCTGCTGCACTTTGCGCATCATCTTGCTCGTCTGGTCGAACTGCTTGAGGAAGCGGTTCACCTCCACGATGCTGGTGCCCGAGCCCTTGGCGATACGCTCTTTGCGCGAGCCGTTGAGCAACGCAGGGTTGGCGCGCTCGGCAGGCGTCATCGAAGAGATAATCGCCTCTATCGGCTTAAAAGCATCGTCGCTTATCTCCACGCCTTTCAGCGCCTTGTCCATACCCGGAATCATGCCCATCAGGTCTTTCATCGAACCCATCTTCTTGATTTGCTCCAACTGCGAGAGGAAGTCGTTGAAGTCAAACTGGTTCTTCGCTATCTTCTTGCTGATACGGCGTGCCTCCTCCTCGTTGTACTGCTCCTGTGCGCGCTCTACAAGGCTCACCACGTCGCCCATACCCAAGATTCGGTCTGCCATACGCGAGGGGTGGAACACATCCAGCGCGTCCATCTTCTCGCCCGTACCGATGAACTTGATAGGTTTGTTCACCACCGAGCGGATACTCAGCGCCGCACCGCCGCGGGCATCGCCGTCTAACTTCGTCAGCACTACGCCGTCGAAGTCGAGTCGGTCGTTGAACTCTTTTGCCGTGTTCACGGCATCTTGACCCGTCATCGCGTCCACCACGAACAGCGTCTCCGTGGGCTTGATAGCTTGCTTGATAGCCGCTATCTCCTCCATCATCTGCTCGTCCACCGCCAAACGACCCGCCGTATCCACAATCACCACATCGTAGCCATAGACACGCGCCTCGGCGATGGCTTTCTCCGCCTTCTTCACGGGGTTGCTCTCGCCCTCGCCTGTATAGACTTTGGCATTTATCTGCTCACCCAGTACGCGCAACTGCTCGATGGCGGCAGGACGATAGACATCACACGCCACCAGCATCACTTTCTTTCCTTTCTTCGTCTGCAGGTAGTTCGCCAACTTACTGGCGAACGTGGTCTTACCGGAACCTTGCAGACCCGACATGAGGATTACCGCAGGCGAGCCTTTCAGGTTGATTTCCTGCGCCTCGCCGCCCATCAACTCAGCCAACTCGTCGTGGGTGATTTTCACCATCAACTGCCCCGGGCGAACAGCGGTCATCACGTTCTGCCCCAGTGCTTTGGCTTTCACTTGGTCGGTAAACTGCTTGGCGGTCTTGTAGTTCACATCGGCTTCCAGCAAAGCCTTGCGGATATCCTTCACGGTCTCCGCAATGTTAATCTCGGTGATACGTCCTTCACCCTTCAGAATCTTAAACGAGCGTTCTAAGCGCTCCGACAAATTATCAAACATATTTTTTAGTGATTAGTGTCCGGGTACGCAGGCATCCCCGCCTGCTATAAGTGGTTAGTGCCCCTTTTTGTTGTGAGACGAAGGTAATAAGTCTTTCATCCTTCATCCTTTATCTTTCATCCTTGAAAAAGCGGCTGCAAAGGTACAAAAAAAATTGTATATTTCCAAATATATTTAGGAGAAATAAGCTACTTGTCCCGAAATGATAGTGCAAAAATAGTCTTATTTGTACGAAAAACTGTTCGGATTATCATATTTATTTTGTCGTTCCATACAAAATGACTACTTTTGCAAGCGGAATTTGAATCAGGAACCAAGAGCCAGGAGCCAGGAACCAAGACTAATTACCTACGTCTATTAGTGTGCGGCTCCCGACAAGTCGGGATAACACTTCCGACCGCACCTCCTTGAAGACAATTTAGTCTTTCATCCTGTGTCCTTCATCCTTAATCCTCATCTATATGGACGTAACAAGACTATCGGCAAATCAGTATCGAAGCATGGGTACGCTGTGCTTGGAGGATGACGTGGTGCTGTTAGATAAGACGCACTCGCTGTTCGACCGCGGTATCACCTACGAGGTGGACCATGTGTGCGTGGCGTTGGTAACCTGCGGCGAGGCGGATTTCCTGATAGACAGCGTGGCGTATCACGTGCAGAAGAACGACATGCTGGTGATTATCCAGCAGCAGCGCGTGAAGCGTTTGGGCTTGAGCAAGGACTTCGAGGCGCGGGTGGTGCTGATGTCGCGCGCGTACATTGAGTATCTGAACCTGAAGAACAGTTATCAGATGTTCTTGAACCTGCGCCGCGAGCCGCTGGTGCACCTTGAGGGCGAGTCGCTGTCGTCATTAGAGACGGCGCTGAACATCCTGCGTACCACGCTGGCGCACAGCAACAACCCGTATCTGAAACAGACGGTGTACTACATCATCAAGGCATATATCTACGGTTTTGCCTACTACCTGCTGCCGTACAACGGTCAGCCCCAGACGCGGGAGGAAGAGGTGTGCGCGCGCTTCATGGCGCTATTAGAGAGCCATTATCGCGAGGAGCACTCCGTGGGCTACTACGCCGACCGGCTGCACCTGACGGCGCGCTATGTGTCCGCCTGCGTGAAGAGCGTTACGGGCAAGCCCGCCATCGAGATAATAGCCGACAAACTGATGTTGCAAGCCCGCAAGAGTCTGCAAAACGAAGAAAAGACCATCTCGCAGATTAGTTATGAACTGGGGTTCAGCAACCAATCGGCGTTCGGGAAGTTCTTCCGCACCCACGAGGGGGTAGGACCGAGGGAGTATCGGCGACCCTCCCCGTCCCTCCCTACAAAGGGAGGGAGTAAATAAAGTTACTTTTGTTTCACTAAACTAATCCCTCATACCCTCCCCCTTGCGGGGTCCCCGAAAAATCTTTGATTTTTGGGGTGCTCTCATAGGGGGAGATGGAGGGGGTCCTATTATGACAAATCTCACACAGTTATTTGAAGATTCGGTAAAAGCACACTGGTCGGCGGCGGCGCTGTCAGACTATCAAGTGCGGACGGAGACCTATGGTGAGTTGGCGCGCAACATCGCCCGCCTGCACCTCGTGTGGCAAGCCCTCGGGCTGCAAGAAGGCGTCAAGATAGCCATCAATGCCAAGAGTTCGGTGCACTGGTCGGAGGTCTTTTTAGCAGCCCTGACGGGCGGGTACGTGAGCGTGCAACTCTACAACGCCTTCCTGCCCGCCGATGTGCAGCAGTTGGTCAATCACTCCGACAGCAAGATACTCTATACAGAGAAGAAATCGTTTGACGCGATGTCGTTTGACGCCATGCCCAACGTGGTGGCCGTCCTCGACACCGACACCTTGGAGTTGCTGGCGGCGACCGATGAAGCGCGGCGTGCGTATGAGCAAGCCGACGCGCTGCTCGCTGCCGCCTACCCGCAGGGGTACAGTGCAGCGGATGTACATTTCCACCATCGCGACTTGGACGAGGTGTGCGCCATCATGTACACCTCCGGCTCTACGGGCAACCCAAAAGGCGTGATGCTGACGGCGCGGAACTTCAGTTGGAACGTCAAAGAGTTTCAGCAACATATCCCCTACTGCGCAGGCGACAACTACGTGAGTATCCTGCCCTACGCGCATATCTTCGGCTTGACCTGCGACCTCATCACACCGATGTGCACGGGTATGCACACGGTCATCCTCGGGCGGCTGCCGATACCATCGGTGGTGGTGGAAATCATGCAAGCCTACAGCCCCAAGATATTCTTTGCCGTGCCGCTGGTGCTGG
>JBJECI010000061.1:3856-6035 GCA_051870915.1 Paludibacteraceae bacterium | reverse complement strand
GACAGTGAATCGGTCGGAGAGCAAAGCGAGCAGTATTACCGCATGCTTCGCGAGAAAGTGATGGCGGCACTGGGCGGGAAGATAGAAGTGTTTGCCACCGGCGGTGCAGCCATCCCGCCTGCGATAGAGCAACTGCTGGCGTTTCGTATCGGTATGCCGTTCATCACGGGCTACGGCATGTCGGAGTGCGCGCCGCTGCTGTCATTAGGGCATGTGGGGCGCTACAAAGCCAAGAGTTGCGGCGAGACAATACCGTCGTTGCAAGTGCGTATCGCGTCGCCCGACCCCGCGAACATCCCGGGGGAGTTTCAGGTGAAAGGCGAGTGCGTGTTTGCCGGCTACTACAAGAACCCCGAAGCCACCGCAGAGGCGTTCACCGAAGACGGCTGGTTCCGCACGGGCGACCTCGGCACGCTGGATAAAGACAGCACGCTCTTCCTCGTGGGACGGTGCAAGAACATGTTGCTATCGTCCAACGGGCAAAACATCTTCCCCGAGGAGATAGAGGTGCTGCTCAACAGCCTGCCCGGCGTGCAAGAGTCGGTGGTGGTGCAACGCGAGCACTTGCTCCATGCCATCATCGTGCCGAAGGAAGATGCCTCTTTGACCGCAGGCGAGACGCCCGCGTCCCCAGTAATGCAACGGCAGAATGCCATCATGGAGGAGAACTTACGCAACCTCAACAGTCGCCTGCCGCAGTACGCGCAGGTGAAGACCTTTGAACTGCGCTTCGAGCCCTTCGCCAAAACCCCGAAAGGGAGTATAAAGAGATACTTGTACCAATAGATTAAAGACCGCGCTTCGCGCTGAAAGATAAAGGATAAAAGACTTATTACCATCGTCTTTGACTATTCAATACTAATCAGTCTTTCATCCTTCATCCTTAATCCTTCATCCAAATATGAAACGAGTAGTAATCACCGGACTTGGGGCGATAAGCCCTATCGGAAATAACGCCGCCGAGACGTGGGCAGCAGCCATCGCGGGCAAGTGCGGCATCGAGCCCATTCGCGGCTTTGAAGACGAAGTACTGCCTATCCACGTGGCAGGACAAGTGAAGAACTTTGACCCTATCGCAGCCGGACTGACGGCGCAGGAGATACGCCACTACGACCTCTTCTGCCAGTTCGCCGTGGCGGCTTCCTTGGAAGCCGTGCAGCAGAGCGGCTTGGTCAACGGCGAGAACATCGCCCCCGAGCGGCTGGGCGTCTATTTAGGCTCCGGCATAGGCGGCTTGCAGACCTTTGTGGCACAGACCAAGAACTACCTTGACCGCGGCGCGAAAGGAGTGTCTCCGCTGTTCATCCCCATGCTGATAGCGAACATGGGCGGCGGCAACACGGCTATTCGCCTCAACGCACAAGGTCCTAACCTGACCTCCGTGGCGGCATGTGCCACGAGCACGAACACCATCGGCGAGGCGTTCCTTGCTATTCAGGCAGGGCGCGCAGATGCCATCGTGGCGGGCGGTGCCGAGGCGGCTATCCACCCGCTGGCTATCGGCGGCTTCGCCAATGCGCGGGCGTTGAGCACCGTGGAAGACCCCGCTATGGCGTGTCTGCCCTTCGACAGCCGCCGCAAGGGCTTCGTGATGGCGGAAGGTGCCGGCGTGATGGTGCTGGAGGAGATGGAGCATGCCATCGCCCGCGGAGCACATATCATCGCCGAGGTATGCGGCTACGGACACACCTGCGATGCACACCACTACACCGCGCCGCGTCCTGACGGCACGGTTACCGCACGCTGTATCCGCGAGGCACTCGACCAAGCAGGCTACCAAGACGGCGAGACGCTTTATATCAACGCCCACGGCACAGGCACCGCCATGAACGACTCCGCGGAGACCAAGGCTATCAAACTCGCATTGGGCGAGGAGGAGGCACGCCGCGCGCTCATCAGTTCCACCAAGTCGATGACCGGACACATGCTCGGCGCGGCAGGCGGACTGGAGTTAGTGCTGACGGCGCTGGCGGTGGAGAATGGTATCGTACCGCCCACGATAGGTCTGACGGAGCCCGACCCCGCCTGCGACCTCTACTACACCCCGCTGCACGCAGAGGAGCACAAGATAGACATCGCTATCTCCAACTCCCTCGGCTTCGGCGGCCACAACGCGACAGTAGCGATAAGACCGATTAGATGAAGGATAAAGGATGAAGGATTAAAGACTAAATAGTTT
>JBJECI010000061.1:0-3756 GCA_051870915.1 Paludibacteraceae bacterium | reverse complement strand
GATAAGACCGATTAGATGAAGGATAAAGGATGAAGGATTAAAGACTAAATAGTTTCGACTATACAAACTCCCCCGCCCCGCTTGCGGGGAGGGGCAGGGGGCGGGGAAGCTTACAGACGAAAGTAATCAGTCTTTCATCCTTCATCAAAACAGACGGAGGTAATCAGTCTTTCATCCTTCATCCTTGCTCCTTAATCCATTAAAAACATGAACCGAGAAGAAATCAAGCAGGTCATCCCCCATCGCGAGCCGATGTTGCTGGTGGATGAGGCGGAGGTGGCAGACGGCATAGCCACTGCACGATACACCATCCGCGAGAATGAGTTTTTCACGCAGGGACATTTCCCCGGCAACCCGATTGTGCCCGGGGTCATCCTGTGTGAGATGATGGCGCAAGGGAGTGCCTTGCTGCTCCAAGACGACTTAGACGGTAAGTTAGCGCTCTACGCCGGCTTGAACGATGTGCGCTTCAAGCGTCAGGTGCATCCGGGCGACACCGTGGTTACCCACTCCACCATCACGGGCAAGAAAGGTCCGCTGGTGGTGGTAGATGCCGAAGCCACCGTGGACGGCGTGATGTGCTGCAAAGGCAGACTGTCGTTTATGCTGACAAAACGACCCACCCCTACCCTCCCTACTGAGGGAGGGAGTAAATAAACGACCCACCCCTACCCTCCCTACTGAGGGAGGGAGTATAAAAATTACTATTGTCTAACTAAAAACTAATCTCTTTGCCCTCCCCCTTTGTAGGGGGAGTCGGAGGGGGGTCCTATGAACTTATTATCCGATAAAACAGCCCTTATCACGGGCGGGAGTCGCGGCATAGGTCGCGCTATTGTGCTGGCGATGGCAGCCGAAGGGGCAGACATCGCATTCACCTATCTGCACCGCAAAGACAGTGCGGACGAGGTGGCGCACGAGGTGGAGAACATGGGTCGCCGTTGCTTGGCGATACAGGCTGACGCCTCCGACTACCACACCACCGAGCAGGTGGTGAACAGCGTGCTCGAGACCTTCGGGCAGATAGACATCCTCGTCAACAACGCGGGTATCACGCGCGACAGCCTGCTCATGCGCATGGACGAGAGCCAGTGGGACACGGTCATCACCGCCAACCTCAAAGCGGCGTTCAACTTCTGCAAGTTGGTCTCCACCCACATGATGCGCCGCCGCAGCGGCTCTATCATCAACATCTCATCGGTCGTCGGCTTGTTCGGCAACGCCGGGCAATGCAACTACGCAGCGTCCAAGGGGGCACTCATCTCGCTCACCAAGTCGCTATCGAAAGAGATAGGTCCGCGCGGCGTGCGCGTGAACAGTATAGCGCCGGGCTTTATCATGACCGAGATGACGCAGGCGTTGCCCGATGAGGTGCGAGCCCAATGGGTGCAAGACATCGCTCTGCGCCGCGCAGGCGAACCCGAAGACGTAGCCAACGTGGCAGTCTTCCTCGCCTCCGACAAAGCATCCTACATCACCGGCGAAGTCATCAACGTCAGCGGGAATATAAAGAGTTAACACTCGGATAAAGGACCGCTCACTGCGTTCGCTCAAAGATAAAGGATAAAAGACTAAAAAGTCTCGACTATACAACTCCCCCGCCCCGCTTGCGGGGAGGGGGGAAGGGGGGCGGGGAAAATTCATAGACAAAGGTAATAAGTCTTTCATCCTTAATCCTTTATCCTTAATCCAACAACCAACATGTTCAATCTCTTAAAAGGAAAGCGGGGCATTATCACGGGGGCACTGAATGATATGTCCATCGCATGGAAAGTGGCGGAGAGAGCCGCCGAAGAAGGTGCCGAGTTAGTATTAACCAACACGCCGGTGTCTATCCGTCTGGGGACGCTCAACCAACTGGCAGAGCAGACGGGCAGCCTCGTCATCCCTGCTGATGCCACCTCCGTGGAGGACTTGGAGGCACTCGTCGATGGCGCGATGGCGCATTTCGGCGGGCAGTTCGATTTCGTGCTCCACTCCATCGGCATGTCGCCCAACATCCGCAAGGGCATTCCCTACACCGACCTCAACTACGAGTTCTTCCGCAAGACCGTGGACATATCCGCCATGTCGCTGCATAAGTTGCTCCAAACGCTCTACAAAAAAGACGCCCTGCGCCGCGGCGGCTCCTTGGTGGCGCTCACGTATATCGCCGGCGACCGCGCTATGGCAGGCTATGGCGATATGGCAGACGCCAAGTCGATGTTGCAGTCTATCACCCGCAACTTCGGACTTATCATGGGTCGCGAGAAAGGCGTGCGCGTGAACACCGTCAGCCAGTCCCCCACCATGACCACCGCCGGACAAGGTATCGCGGGCATGGATAGGATGATTGACTATGTCGATAAGGTCTCGCCGCTGGGCAACGCCACGGCAGACGACTGCGCCGACTATATCCTCACCCTCTTCTCCGACCTCACCCGCAAGGTAACCATGCAGAACCTCTACCACGACGGCGGCTTCTCAAGCATCCTCCCCGCCCCGACCGAGTAAATCCCGACGAAACCCCGAGTAATACCCGAGTCTGTTTCGAGACCTCCCCGTACTATTCCCGTACAATTCCCGTGCTATTCCCGTACAATAAAGCCGAGTATAAGCAGAGAATAAGCAAAGAATAAGCAGAAGAAAAAGAAGAAGCAGAAGAAAAAGCAAAGAAAAAGCAAAGAAAAAGCAAAGAAAAAGCAAAGAATAAGCGGCATAGACGAAGGTAACTTCTAACTCCCCCGCCTCTCCTGAAAGGAGGGGAGGGGGGTAAGGGGGCGGGAAGGTACTCTCGGCATCCAGCCGCAAAAGCAATAAGAATTAAGATAGCATTTCAGAGTCGAAGGTAATCCCTAACTCCCCCGCCTCTCCTGAAAGGAGGGGAGGGGGTAAGGGGGCGGGAAGGTACACTCGGCTTCCAGCCGCAAAGGAAAATAAAAAAGACCAAGCAAAAAAAACGAACATATTAAGTTCATCCAATCATGAAATACTCCGTAGCCCATTTTCAGACCTCTTTTGCCGAGCAATGGCAAGCCGATGTGTTCGCCCAAGCCCTATGCGACATAGGTTTCGACACAATAGACGGCAGCGATGCCTACATCCCCACGACGCAGTTAGACACAGCCGCCTTGCAGACATTAGCAGCGCAGACCGAGGGCGTGTCGCTGCTGTCGGTGGAGGACTGTCCCGATGAGAACTGGAATGCCGTCTGGGAGAGCGAGCACCCCGCGGAGCAACTGCCCATGGGCGTAGTCATCATCCCGCATTGTGCGTTTGGCGCGGGGCACCACGAGACCACGGGCATGCTGATAGACGCCTTGATGGAGCGCGACTGGACGGGTTGCCGCGTGCTGGACAACGGATGCGGCACGGGCGTGCTGGGTATCTTCGCCGCCAAGCGTGGCGCAGAAAGCGTCCTCGCCATTGACATCGATGACAAGAGCGTGGAGAACACCCGCGAGAACATCGCCCGCAACGGCGTAACGATAGAAGCACAACAAGGCACACTCGAAGCCCTCGCCGATGACTTCGAACGCCCCGACCGTGTCACCTGCGGGATATCCGTGTGCGCAAACGAACTCCCCCGCCCCGCTTCGTTTATCCCGATCTATCGGGACGGGGAGGGGGCTGGGGGCGGGGAAAATAATGACTGCACCTCGACAGGTCAGGGCTTAGATAGTCAAATTGTAAATGGTCAAATAGTCCAATACACCCCTCCTTTCGACCTCATCCTCTCCAACATCCACCGCAACATCCTCCTCAGCCAACTCCCGC
>JBJECI010000060.1:25171-47700 GCA_051870915.1 Paludibacteraceae bacterium | reverse complement strand
TTTCGTTTCTAAGGAAACCAAAAAGTGTCAACGATGTCTTGATACATGACAATTAACAATTAACAATTAACAATTAACATGCCACTGCTCTAACCTCTAACCACTGAACACTAACCACTAACCACTTATAATATGAAAACACGTATCTATTCTATCATGGCAGTAGCCTGTGCAATCATGGCAAGTATAGTATGTATCTCTGCGGGAAAGAAACCCGTTACCCTCTTCATGGTCGGCGACTCGACCATGGCAGACAAAGAGGAGTTGGAAGCCTCGCCTGAACGCGGCTGGGGACAACTCTTCCCCACCTATCTTACCGGCGACATCGTCGTGCAAAACCATGCCCGAAACGGACGTAGCACCAAGTCCTTCATGGCGGAAGGACGATGGGCAGAAGTGCTCGAGAGAGCGCAACGCAACGACATAGTGATTATCCAATTCGGGCATAACGATGCCAAGCAGGAAGACCCTAAACGTTATGCTAACATCAACGACTATGAGCAAAACCTCATGACCATGATTGAGCAGGCGAAGAAAAAACACCTCAAGGTCATCCTCTGCACACCCGTCTCCCGCCGCTCTTTCAAAGAAGGAGTGTATTACGACACCCACGGTGCCTATCCCGAAGCCGCTCGCCGCGTGGCAAAACGCATGAATGTGCCCTTGCTTGACCTCCACGCTACCTCTACCGATTGGGTGCAGCGTATGGGCGATGACGATAGCAAGACTTTCTTTATGAATGTCGCACCGGGAGAATGCACCAAGTATCCCGATGGGAAAGAAGATAATACCCACCTCCGCGAGGCTGGCGCATTGGAAATCGGTCGCCAAGCCGCTGAGATGATTGTCAATCAGAAGATTAAGTTCCTCGCAAAGTATATCAACCAGAACGGACAAGTGCGCTACACCACCCCCTGCAACCTAAAGTAATGCACTTATATAAATAATGTGAGTATAATTTAGGAGAATAACATTCAGCATTCAAAAACTAATTTGGTTTTTGTTAATTGTAAAATAGTAAATTGTCAAATTGTCAAATAAAAATGTTTGTTGAGTAAAAAGGTTTTTGTTTGTTTTTGTCAAGTATTATTGATCGTTTTTGTATTATTCCCAACTCACGTGATGTAGGTGTCAATTACTATGTAATTCCTTAACACAAAATTATGCGAAAACTCCTTCCCGTTTTATTCATTTCCATCTTTACTCTCGTCGCTTATGCCGAGACCGTTGAGCCTTTTCCGTTCGGCGATATGGAGCAGTGGACAGTGCGGTATATCAAAGAGTCGAAACTCCTTGGCGGCAAGACCAAGACGCTCTATTGCGTAGCCCCCACCGACACCCTCCGCGAGAATGCACCCTACGAATACGGCAAGACCGGCAGCCCGTGGGGCAGCAGCAACGCTTATGCCAATGTGATTGGCATTGAGAAAGCCGCGGGGACAGTCTATCCCGAGCCGCGCGAGGACGGAGGCACCTGCTGCCGACTGGATGTGTCGATGCTGGATGTGCAGGTGTTCGGCGTGATAGATATTCAGGTGCTCGCCGCCGGTACGCTCTTCACCGGTCGGACTATCGAACCTATCACCACCGCCAAAGACCCGTATCAGAATATCGACTTCGGTGTACCTTTCACCAAGCGACCGACGGCATTGCTCTTCGATTACAAAGCGCGTATCTCCGAGGAAGACTGGGTATGGTATGCCAAGGGTATGGCAAAGCCGAAGAAGCAGCAAGGGCTCCACGATGAGGCAGAAGCGTATGTCTACTTGCAACACCGCTGGGAGGACGAAAAAGGGCATGTGCACGCTATCCGTGTAGGCACGGGCTACGAGCGTATCACCAAGTCGCAACCCGAGTGGGTGAACGACCACCGTCTGCCTATCCACTACGGCGACATCACTGCCGAACCGTGGTTTGAACCCTATATGGGGCATAACCCGAACATGCGCACCATGAACTCCAAGGGCAAGATAGTGCCCATTCAGGAGGAAGGCTGGGACGCGACACTGGAGCCCACCCATATCGTCATCATGCTCACTGCCGGCAAATGCGAGGCTTTCGTGGGACACGACGGGAATGCGTTGTGGGTGGATAATGTTAGATTAGCATACTAAATGAATATCTACCTTATATATTGCTTGGCGGGGGTGCTTGGGTTGGTGTTTATCGCGCAACTCTATTTCTACTTGCGCTACATGACGGGGGCACTGCGGGCTATGCGGAAGCCGAAGAAAGAGCAAGAAGATAATTTTCAAATTTCCAAATTTTCAAATTTTCAAATTGAAAAAGGCTGCTCGGTGATTGTCTGTGCGCGCAATGAGAAGTTCAACCTCGAACATTATCTGCGTGCCCTCCTCGTGCAAGACTATCCTCTATACGAAGTGATAGTAGTGGACGATGAGTCGGAGGATGGAACGCGCGAGGTGATAGAGCGATATGTGAATCTGGACAGCCGCGTGCGCATGACCTTCGTGCCGAAGAATGCCCGTGTGGGGAGCAGCAAGAAGTTAGCACTCACTCTCGGTGCCAAAGCCGCCAAATACGACTACCTCTTGCTGACCGATGCCGACTGTCGCCCCGAGTCGCCGCAGTGGATAAGCAAGATGATGAGCGGCTTCCGCAACCCAAAGACCGAGGTAGTGCTGGGCTTCGGGGCGTATTTCCAAGAGAAGAGCGCAGTGAACAGACTCATACAGTTCGATACCCTGTTCAACGGACTGCATTACCTCGGTGCGGCCGTTTGCGGGCATCCGTACATGGGAGTAGGGCGCAACCTCGCTTACCGCAAAGAGGCGTTTTTCCGTTGCGGCGGCTTCTCCAATCTGATGACGCTGCGAGCGGGAGACGATGACCTGCTGGTGAACAAGATGGCAACGAAAGGCAACACGGCGGTGGTATGCTCGTCGGAGAGTATCACGTGGTCCATGCCGGAGGGCTCCTTCAAAGCATGGCTGCGACAGAAACGACGCCACCTGAGCGTATCGCCACGCTATCGCACAGGGAGCAAAGTGCGCCTCTTCATGGAACCTTTCACGCGGGGATTGTTCTACCTGCTCTGTATTGCGCTGTTCGCCATTGGCGGTTGGCTGCTGGGCGGAGGAACCTTGACCGAAAGCATGCCTATATCCTCCGTTGAGTTAGGAGCGTGGATTGTCGGAGGTACGGCGTTGCTTTTCTTGCTCAGGCTGGTGGTGCAACTGTTGGTGATAGACCTCTCTGCTTACCGAATGGGACAGCGGATGTTCGGGATTTCGGTAGTGTGGTACGATATTTGCTTGCCTCTTGTATCCCTCTACATGCTCGCTACCCAACCGATGTTCGACAAGAGGGAGTGGTAAAAAGCCCCTTTGGGGCTGTAAATAAGCGCTTTCGCGCTGTAAGAAAGTAAATGTAAGTAAGCGCTACGCGCGGTACACGAAGTAATCTACACGGAGCGAAGCGAAGTTAAATACACGTAGTTCCCAACACGGAGCGTAGCGAAGTTTCCAACACGAAGTTAAATACACAAAGTTATAAAACTATGGAAGAAAAGAAACTAAACATCAAGTTATCGCCGGAAGTGGCGGAGGGCGTATATGCTAACCTGACCATCATCTCCCACTCGCCCAGCGAGTTCGTTATGGACTTTGTACGCATGATGCCCGGTATGCAAGAGGCGCAGGTGAAGAGCCGTGTAGTGATGACCCCCGACCAAGCCAAGAAACTGCTCTTCGCGCTGGAGAACAACATCAAGCAATACGAGAAACAGTTCGGCACCATCAATCTGCCCGGCGGACCTATCCCCGGCTCCACCATCCCCATGTCCTTCGGCGGCGGCGAAGCGTGATTTACAAATTAGACTAAGTACTATGAAAACATTTCCTGCATCCCAACTGATTATCAATGCGGACGGCAGTGCATTCCATCTGCACCTGCAGCCGCAGTTTCTTGCCGACAAAATCATCTTGGTCGGCGACCAAAACCGAGTAGACATGGTGGCTTCGTTCTTCGACGAAGGCAGCATAGAGTGCGATGTTCAGAGTCGCGAGTTCCACACCATCACGGGACGCTACAAAGGCAAGCGTATCTCTTGTATCTCCACGGGTATCGGCACCGACAACTGCGATATCGTGATGAACGAGATAGACGCGCTGGCGAACATCGACTTCGCCACCCGCACAGAGAAAGCGGAGAAACGGTCGCTGGAGATAGTGCGCGTGGGTACCTGCGGCGGCATGCAAGAGGATATCCCTCTCGGCACCTTCCTCGTGAGCGAGAAATCCATCGGGTTTGATGGGGTACTGGCGTTCTACGAGGGACGCGATGAGGTGTGCGACCTCGGCTTTGAGAACGCACTGGTGGACTTTATCCACTATCCCGCAAAGGCGGCGCGCCCGTATGTGGTGGCAGCCAACAAGGAGTTGGTGAACCGTATCGCGGGGGATGATATGATGCGCGGTTGCACCATCGCCTCCAACGGTTTCTATGGTCCGCAAGGGCGCGTGCTACGCGTGGGACTGGCGGTGCCCGACATCAACGAGCGTATCACCGACTTCCGCTACGAGGGGCAGCGTATCACCAACTACGAGATGGAAGGCTCCTGTATCGCCGGCTTGGCGCTCCACATGGGGCACCGCGCCATGACCGTCTGCTGCGTCATCGCACAGCGCAAGGTAGAGGCTGCCAACACCGACTACAAGCCGCGTATCAAACAACTGGTGCAGACCGTATTGGAGAGAATCTGATTTTTAATTAAGAATTAAGAATTATGAATTAAGAGGGCGCATGCTCTGAGTTCTCCGAGTTCTCTGAATATTCCGAATACTCCGATAACTCTGCCCGGGTACGCAGGCGTCCCCGCCTGCTAAAAAGATACCAGGGGTACGCAGGCGTCCCCGCCTGCTTAATCTCCGAATAATCCGAATTATGAAGAAGACACTATTTATCGTAGGCGTATGTGCCTTGGTGCTGGTAAGTTGCCAAAAAGAGACAGACAAACCATTCAACTACACCGTGGACAAGTTTTATGACCTTGAGATTCTGCGCTATCAGGTGCCGGGATTCGATGAACTGACGCTGCAGCAGAAGACGCTGGCGTACTACCTGAGTGAGGCGGCGCTGCAAGGGCGCGACATCCTCTTCGACCAAAACGGATGCTACAACCTGCGTATCCGCCGTGCTTTGGAGGCACTCTACCTCAACTACACGGGCGACAAGCAGAGCGAGGAGTTTCTGCTCTTTGAGAAGTACCTCAAGCGCGTGTGGTTCTCCAACGGCATTCACCACCACTACTCCGAGGATAAGTTCCTGCCGGAGTTCACCGAGGCGTGGTATCGCCAAGCCTGCGCCGAGGCGGGGCTGACGGTGGACGAGGCGCTGATACCCGTGATGTTCGACCCCGCGGTGATGCCCAAGCGCACCAACCAAGCCGCAGGGCAAGACCTCGTGCTGACCTCCGCCGGCAACTACTACGAGGGCGTTACCCAAGCCGAGGCGGAGGCATACTACGCCGCGCACAAGGACAATAGCCCCGAGCCGAAGTGGATAGGGCTAAACAGCAAACTGACCAAGGAGAACGGCGAGGTGGTAGAGAAGACCTACAAGGTCGGCGGGATGTACAGCGCGGCGTTGGAGAAGGTGGTTTATTACCTCCAAAAAGCCCTGCCCTTTGCTGAGAACGAGCAACAGCGACAGGTGATAGAGAAACTGATTGAGTTCAACCAAACGGGTGATTTACAGGCATTTAACGAGTACTGCATTGCGTGGGTGCGCGACCTCGACAGCCGCCTGGACTTCGTGAACGGCTTCACCGAGACCTACACCGACCCGCTGGGGATTACCGGCACGTGGGAGTCGCTGGTGAACTTCAAGGACATGGAGGCAACCAAGCGCACGGCGATTATCTCGGATAACGCACAGTGGTTCGAGGACAACTCGCCCACCGATGTGCGCTTCAAGAAGGAGGAGGTGAAAGGCGTGAGCGCGAAGGTCATCACCGCCGTCATCCTCGCGGGCGACTGCTATCCTGCAACGCCCATCGGTATCAACCTGCCGAACGCCAACTGGATTCGCAAGGAGTACGGCTCGAAGTCGGTTACGATAGACAACCTCATGCACGCCTACAATGAGGCAGCGAAGGGCAACGGTTTCAACGAGGAGTTTATGGTCAGCGATGACATCCGCGAGGCGTACAACCAATACGGCGCGATGTGCGGCGACCTGCATACGGACCTGCACGAGTGTGTGGGACACGGTTCGGGCAAACTGCTGCCGGGCGTGAGCAAAGACGCGCTCAAAGAGCATGCGTCCACCATCGAGGAGGCTCGCGCAGACCTCTTCGGGCTCTACTACATGGCTGACCCGAAACTGGTGGAACTCGGGTTGCTGCCCAACGAGCACGCCTACGAGAGTTACTACTACCAGCAGATGATGAACGGACTGATGACCCAATTAGTGCGTATCGAGCCCGGTAAGGACATCGAAGAGGCGCACATGCGCAACCGCCAACTCATCGCGATGTGGGTCTATAAGCATGCTCAACACTCAACGCTCAACACTCAACCTGCTGTGGAGATAGTGGAGCGCGAGGGTAAGCACTACCTGCAAATCAACGACTATGCCGAGGTGCGCCGCCTGTACGGCGAGTTGCTCAAAGAGATACAGCGTATCACCTCGGAGGGCGATTATGCGGCTGCGAAAGCGATGGTGGAGGACTATGCCGTGAAGGTAGAGCCGACGCTGCACAACGAGATACTGGCGCGCTACGCGACGCTGAACCTCGCGCCCTACAAAGGCTTCGTCAACCCCGTCTATACGCCGGTATTCGACGCAGAGGGCAACATCACGGACGTAACCTTGGACTACACCGAGGGCTACGTGGAGCAGCACCTGCGCTACTCGCGCGACTACTCTTGGTTGCCCGATGTGAACTGATAGGGTGGATGGATAGGTAGATAGATGGATGGATAGGTAGGTGGATAGGTAGGTGGATAGTATGGATGTCTATCCGGCATTCATCCTCTTAATGGCATCAAACAGCCCGACTTCGATATCTCGAAGTCGGGCTGTTTGATGGATGGGATGGATACTATTGTAGGCGGCGACCGGTAAGGTCGTAAATCACTTGATTGCGGATGATGAATATCTGTCCGTTGCGCATGATTTTCGTAACCTTTGTTTCTGAACTTGTCGGTTCAAGTTGAGTGGGTTTATCCTCTGCAAACTCGGCACGCAGGCTGATGTCTCCTGTTGCGAGGAAGGTACGTGGGTTCTCGGTATTGCCGTCGCTCCAACGAACGAAGATATAGCCGATGGCAGGTATAGCCTCAATGGTTACCTCCGTGCCTTCCGGGTATATTCCGCTGCCGATGGTGCGACCTTGGTCGGCATCGCAGGTAGTGCTGATATGGTAGAGTACACCTGTATAGTCTTGCACTAATCGAACAGCATGACCATAGCAACGTTGGCGACCATACCAATCCATACCGTCCGACTGAATATCCATGTAATATGCGCCGGTCGTACTATAGGAACTACCTGACCAATACGAACCGATGCTACCGGCATTGCTGATTATAGCACCATAGCGGAAACCCGCAGCGGGAAGGAATACGGCACCCGATTGCTCCAGCACCTGCCATGTAGCAAGGTCAAAGGTCTGATAATCCCCATAAGCATCGGCAGTATTATCGCTTGCGAAACCCGAACGGAACGAGACACCATCGGGACACTGCCAATTATCCGGCAACAGCACCAGACCGTTAACATACTCTGTCCCCGCATCGTTCAGCAGAATGCCGGCTACACCCATCAGTTGGGCGGCATGGGCACGGCCGCTATGCAGGTAGAGCCACTCGTCGCTCGTCAGCGTGCGCCACTCGCTACCATCACCTATCGCATCTCCCCAATCGGCAAATGTTCCCGAGTAGTGGATGTTGGATACAGAGGTGCTGACACCCCATTCTGCAACCCCCGTACTGCCGCTCCAGCCAAACAAATCTATCTTGCCGGAAGTACTATTGCCGTGTATATTTGCCGTTCCAATCATCTTATATTGTTCTGAAGCGAAACTCCATACCTCGGCACTCTGCGCATATTGCAGGTTGCCTGTGGCGAAAACCACATGTTTGTCGGCTGACACAGAGAACAAACCGCTCAAGGATTTATACTCAGGTTCAGCCTCAAACTCGACTTGAAGGTCTATGTCTTGTGTTAGGCTAAAGACATAGGGGTTCGCCCAACTACCATCGCTCCATTGTACAAAATGATACCCTTCCTCGGCGGTGGCAGTCAGGGTAACTTGCGCTCCGTAATTGTAAGTGCCTGCGCCCGTTACTGAACCATGCTCCCCGCCGGCGGTAACCATGTGTTGGTCAATGGCAAACACGGCGGTGAGAGTGGTGTCGCCTGCAAGGGTGAGGGTATAGGGGTTGGTCGTCTCGCCGTTGCTCCATTGCACGAAGTGGTAATGTGCATCGGCATCGGCAGTCAGGGTAACTTGTGTGCCGTAGTCGTAAGTGCCAGCGCCCGTTACTGAACCATGCTCCCCGCCGGCGGTAACCATGTGTTGGTCAATGGCAAACACGGCGGTGAGAGCGGTGTCGCTTGCGAGGGTGAGAGTGTAGGGGTTAGCCGTCTCGCCGTTGCTCCATTGCACAAAGTGGTAGTGTTCGGCAGGCGTGGCGGTGAGGGTAAGCTCTTTGCCCCTTGGGTAGGCGCCTGCGCCGCTGACGCTCCCCTGCTCGGCATTGCAAGTCGCCGTAATGGTATATGTATCTTGCACCAAACGGACGGCTCGCCCGCCGTTACGAGGGAAGGATTCCCATTGGAATCTGTTCGAAAAGAAGTACAGGCTGTAGGCGTAGTACGAGTCGTCGGGCGTAGCAGACCAGTAGTTGTTTTGGCGCTGTTGACCGTAGATACTCGACCCATAGCGCTAACACGGAGCAGGCAAGAAGACCGCACCTGATGCCTCTAACTTTTGCCACTGCTCAAGGGTAAAGGTTTGGTAATCGGCGTAGGCTTGTTCGCTATCAGTGCTTGAGAAACCCGACTTAAAGGTAACATCCTCGGGGCAAGTCCACGTATCGGGCAAGAGGATAAGCCCATTGACATAAGTCGTGCCTGCCTCGTCCAAATTGATTCGTGCTATTCCTCTTTTGCTGTCCGCATTCGTACGAGTTTCACACAGATATTGCCACTCATCGTTGGTCAGCGTGCGCCATGTGGTGCCATCGCCGATATTCTGCCCCCAGTCGGCAAAGTCGCCGGAATAGTCGCTAATGCTTATGGAGGTGCTGATGCCCCACTTGGCAGTGGCTGTGCTGCCGCTCCAACCAAAGAGGTCTATCTTGTCTGCCAAGGCACTACCATTGACATTGGCTGCGCCAAGCATGTCATACTGATGAGCAGCAAACGCCCAAGCAGTATCCGTGCCATTGATAGTGCATTGCAGGTTGCCTTTCGAGAACCGTACCTGCTTGTCTGCCGACACGGAGAAGAGACCGCCGAGGAAACTCTCGGGAGACTCCTGCGCCGCGAGGGAGGTACTCATGCCTGCTATACCCAATAGGGCAAACAGCATCAAGAAGGAGATCTTTTTCATATTTGGAATTTGTTAATGAGTTGTCAGTTTAGAGTCGGTTTAGTCTCGGTTTAGTCTCGTATTAGACTCGGTCAGAAACCGATCAGGAACCGAGCAGAAACCGAGCAGAAACCGATTAAAACGGCTGGGGAATAGGGAGGCTCAAAATGGAAAGTAAATCTCTTGTGTGGACTCCATGTTAATAAGCATGAGGCTGCCTAACTATTTTGTTAGACAGCCTCTTGTTCATCAAGCCGCAATAGCCATGCGCTGACTATTATACGTATTGCAGTACCTATGTATTGCTGCAGTTATCATAACTTCATCGTATGATGTAAAGTATATCTTCTATTCAAAACTGCCGCAAAGTTACAACTATTTTGGGAAATATGCAAATGTTTTATGCAAAAAGCAATGTTTTTTGCATCTTTTTGATATCCTTTGGCAAAATTCTCTGTTGTAATGGGCTTAGAACAGCGGCACGAGGAAGCGTGCCATCAAGTAGCCGCCTACGATGAGCCAGAGCCAGAGCAGTGCCGCGAGGGCGAAGGGTTTGGCGCCCGCTTGCTTGAACTTCTTGAAGGACGTGTCGGCTCCTAATGCCGTCATTGCCATAGTCAGCAGGAAAGTGGAGATGATGTTCATCGTTTTGGCAAAGGGTGCCATGAACGATGCAGGCAGGTAGGCGACCATCAGACTGTTCACACCTATCATCAGCAGGAAGAGGAATGCGAACCACGGGATGGTGATTTTCGACCGCTGCGCTGTCTGACCGCTTTGCTGTCCGACCACTTCGTTGTCTGACCACTTCGTTGACCGACCACTTCGTTGACCGACCACTTCGTTGAATGACCGTTTCACTGTCCGACTTCTGCCTAATGCCCACGACATGATGAGGAGGACGAAGACGAGGAGGATGACGCGCACCATCTTGACGATGAGGGCGGTGGCGGCGATGGTGTCTGATGCCATGGCGTTGCCTGCGCCTACCACGTGTGCCACCTCGTGCAGCGTCGCGCCGGTGTAAATACCCACCTGCTGCTCATCCAGCCCTACCATCCATCCTGCGCGGTAGGCGATGGGGTAGAGGAACATCGCGATAGTGCCGAAGATGACCACGGTGGAGACAGCCACCGCCGTCTTGTGGCTCTCGGGCTTGACCACCGCCTCTGCGCCCAGCACGGCTGCCGCACCGCAGATGGCGCTACCCGTGGCGGTCAGCAAGGTGGTCTCGCTGTCCATCTTCAGCAGTTTGCCTAACCAAATACCGAGGAAGATGGTTACCGTTACCACAATCACATCTATCACCACGGCGGGCAGCCCCACCGCCACGATGTCTTGGAAGGTCAGGCGGAAACCGTAGAGCACGATACCCGTGCGCAGCAACGTCTTCGAGCAGATTTTCATGCCTGCGCCCCATGAAGCGGGCACATGGGCTTTACTCGGCAGGTTGGCATAGACCATACCGAGCAGGATACCCACGATGAGGGACGAGAAAGACAAGGCTTTCACGGCAGGAATCTCCGCAATGAACCATGCGGCGATAGACAGAACGGCGATAAAAAGTACGCCGAAGAGGGAGTTTTTGGTTTGTTGTTTCATATTGTAGGGAACTTCGTGTATTTAACTTCGTGTTGGGAACTCCGCTTTGCTCCGTGTAAGGAACTTCGTGTATTTAACTTCGCTTCGCTCCGTGTTGGAAACTTCGTGTATTTCTTGTCGGGGGCTAACTTTCTTTAGCGGCTTGATGCCGAACGTACCTTCCCGCCCCCTAACCCCCTCCCCTCCTTTCAGGAGAGGCGGGGGAGTAAAGCATATACTTTCTTTACAGCCCGTAGGCTTCTGTACACGGAGTTTTTACAGCCCCGATTTATCGGGGCGTACTTAGAGCTCGGAGTTGTCGGTGTGGCGAATGATGTAGTAGGGTACGTCGAGGGCTTGGATTTCCTGATCGTAGCGGTGGAAGAGTTGCAGGCGCATCTCGTCGCTACCGTTCTCGCGCGTGGGGTCGGGTATCCACGGGATGTCGGGGTAGGTGAGCAGGTAGGTGTCCATCTTGTACTGCTGCATGGCACTTAGTAGCCAGTCGGGTGCCGCACCATATACGTAGTCGAACCACACGCGGGTTACAATCAGTTCTGTGTCGAAGAAAATGACATTGCTGTTAGACCACTTCGTTGTCCGACCACTTCGTTGTCCGACCACTTCGTTGTCTGACCGTTTCACTGTCCGACCACTTCGTTGTCCGACCACTTCGCTGTTTGACCGCTTCGCTGTCCGACCACTGCCCACTGCTCTTATCTGCTCTATCTGTTTGCGGGCGATGTGGCATACATCCTCGTAGGTGTAGGGGCGATGGAGGGAAGCAACATAGTCGCGGGCGTATTCGGGAACGTATGTCGCTCCGTAGCGCTTGGCAAGATACTGCCCGAGGCTGCTCTTGCCCGTACTCTCAGGTCCTATGATGCCTACTTTGAACAAAATAACTTCGTGTATATAACTCCGCTTCGCTCCGTGTTGGAAACTTCGTGTAAAGAACTTCGTGTATTTAACTCCGCTTCGCTCCGTGTTGGAAACTTCGTGTACTTCTTGTCGGGGGTTAACTTTCTTTAGCGGCTTGATGCCGAACGTACCTTCCCGCCCCCTAACCCCCTCCCCTCCTTTCAAGAGAGGCGGGGGAGTAAAGCATATACTTTCTTACAGCCCGTAGGGCTTTTGTACACGCAGTTTCTATTATCTCGTGAGCATGAGTTTGATGTTGATTCCGATGTTGTCCGCCTTGATGGGGTAGGAGGTGGAGATGAGGGGGATGGTCGATTGGTGGTCGTAGAAGAGTTGTAGGTTGATTTTCTGCGACAGCACGTAGTCGGCGCTGATTTTCAGGGCGAACACCTTGTTGCCGCTGGACGCCTGCGTCAGCCCTTCCTCCACCTTGCGCAGCAGGGTCTTGATGTCCTTGTACGACACATCTACGTTCAGTTTGAGGTCGTTGCTCACCTTCTTCTGCCCGCCGTCTTTCTTCTTGGTGATGAAGTTGAGGTTCTTGACGGTGTAGCCTGCGCCGATGACGAACTCATCGGAGTGTCCTTCGGTGAGTTGCACGCTGGTAACGTTCAGCGCGAGGTTGCGCTGCTTGCGGTATTCGAACTTGCACGAGAGCGAGTTCTTCATCGTCATGTTCAGTCCGATGAGCGGCGAGAACGACTCGGTGATGGACACGTTGCTGATGTCGTATGCCGACGAGGGAATAGGCATGTCGGTGGTTACATCGCGCACAAAACCTATCTGCTTGTTGTCAGCCTGCCCGTCGAGCGGCACCCACGTGGAGTAGGAACCAAAGGAGCCGATGGCGTACTTACAGGTGTAGGCATGGGTGAGCGTGATGGAGCGGAAGTTATCGCGCATCCACGGCAGTTTGCCCAGTCCGTCGTAGGTAACCGACCAGTTGGGCAGCACGGAGAGGATGGAGAGGATGGGGTTGAGGCTCACGCGGTTGGCGTCCCTGCCCGTGTAGGCGGCGAGGAACGCGGGCACGAGCACGTCGGCGGAGTTCTTTGCCACCGCGCCCTTGCTCTTGTCGTACACTTGTCCGCCCGGGAGCATGCCTTTCATAAAGCCCGTGGTGGGGTAGCGCACGCCCTCGTACTGCGCCTGCACGCGCTGTTGCAGCACGTCGATGTTCTCGATGAACTGACTGTAAGCGGCGTTGGCGAAGTTCTCCTCCTGCGTGCCTATCTTGCTGAACGCCGTCCCGATAGCCACCTGCGTGATGTTGAACGAGCCCGTCATGTGCTCTTGCAGTTGGTCGTAGGAGTAGATGATGGATGTCGATTGCGCTTGGTAGCGCTTGCCGTTCAGTTGCACTTTCAGCCCGGGCAGGGGTTCGAGGGTAACCTTCACATCGAAGTCGGAGGTGTGGGCGCGGGTGGCGGGTTGCACGACGGAGGTGTCGCCCGAGAGCCAGCCGCGGGCTTTGGCTTGTTCCACAAAGTCGTTCGGGAAGAAGCCGAAGGAGAAGTCGAAGCCCGGCGCGTAGTAGTCGTTCACGCGCTCGTTGCCCATGAAGTTCGCCATCGGCGAGAAACCCGGCACGGTCATGTTATCCGTCTCGCGGTAGGTTACCTGCACGCGGCGGATGAGTGTCCCCACGTATGCGAACATGTCGCCGGTAACCTGCGCGGGGGTACGTTTGTTCGGGTCTTTGGTAGTGATGGTCAGTGTCAGCGCCTCGCAGTCTGCTTTCGGGGTAACGCTTACTTTGGTGTTGCCCGCGGGCTTGAATGTTACGGGCACGCGCTTCCCCAGCGAGTCGGCGGCGGTAACAACCAACGTCTCGGAGTTGAGGCGGTGGGTGATTTCCACGGTCTTGCCTTTCTCCGCACGGATGGTCTCGGTGTAGGTCTTCGCCTTGAACTTCTTGGGCGAGGTGCGACGAGTGTACAGTTGGGTGATTTGTTTCCAGTATTTCGACTTGCCGTAGAGGGTCTCGAAGTTGATACCGCCGTCTATCTGCCACGAGCGCAGCGAGGAGATGGTGTTGCCGAGATAGGTGTCCTGCGAAGTGGATTGTGCCGTGCGCGCCCAGTTGTAGGTGCCGTTGTACGATGCGTTAGCGCTCAGTGCCTCGAGGTACGGGATGCGGTTGAAGGGCACGTTCCACGACATGGTGAACACCTGCTGGTAGGTGTAGGGCGTGCCCCACTTGCCTAACGAACGCTGGATGGTGTCTTTCCACGCCTCGTAGTAGTCGTTGGTGAAGGCGTAGTCGCGCAGTATCTCCGGCGCGTAGTAACCCTCATCGATGGTCGCGTTGTAGGCGGATTGGAAGGAGAACTTCATGTTCTTGGTCAGGTCGTACTTGAAGTCGAAGTTCCTGTCCCATGTGAAGTCCTTGGAGAAGGTCAAGTCCATATCTGCGCCGGCGGTCGCCGTCAGGTCGCGCATCTTCATGTGGCTGAAGGTGCGGTGCATGTTCGTGTTGAATGCCCACGACTGCGGCAGGTAGTAGAAGTTCATCTCTTTGAGGAACTTCACTTTCTGCACCTTCTTGGCGTTCTTGAAGGGCTCCCACGGCTGTGGGTTGAAGTTATAGGCGTAGTTGAGCGAGCCCTTGTGGTCGGTGGTGATGTTGCGCTCCATCTCGGGCGTGCGCTCCTCCTGTTTGTTGTAAGACGCGGAGATGGAGAAGTTGGCGGGGTCGTAGAACATGTCGCGCTTCTTCGACTTGATGTTCACCTTCATGTTCGTTACCGAGAACGAGGTGCTCTCCTGCATGGTGTTCGACATGCGCTTGACGGAGTCGCGCTCCTCCTTGGTCTCGTAGGAGTCGAGCGTCTCTTTGAGTTTGATATCCGTGTCCAGCGGGTCGTAGTCGGGCGAGAGGGTCTCGTTGCTGTACGATACGTAGAGCGGCATCTGTATCTTGGCTTGCTCGGGAAAGAGTCGTCCTGCCTCGAGGGCGGCGGATACCGACAACTGGTAGGTGTTGTCCATGTTGCGGTCGAGCACGTTGCTCTCTATGGAGCCGTAGCCTGCGGTCTCCAGTCGTCCTGCCACGTTCACCTGCGCGATGTCGCTCACCGACAGCGAGGCGTTTGCCATGGCTGCCACGCCGCCCTGCTCGTTGAACTCGCTCAGGCGCAACTCGTTCACCCACACCTCGCCCGTTGCCTCGTGCGAACCCGTGTTGCGGACACCTATCAAGATACACTCCACGTCCTCCAGCGTGGGGTTACCCAGCACGGTGATTTTGTTCTGCGGCTTGCCGTTCTCGTCGTCATAGACCACGTATGGGATGCTTATTCCTACGTCCGTGTTGCCTGCGCGGCGCGCTTTGTTGCGTGCCGTCTTGGCGTTGGTGAACACGGTGAAGGGGAAGTCGAACATGTTCTCCACGGGCCACACCTTGCTGCGGTCAGTCGAGTTCTCATCGTTGCTGTACAGTCCCGGGGGCGTTAAGGAGAGCGGTATCTCGTACTCGTAGTAGTTGTTCTTTAGGTCGGTACCCAGTCGGATGAAGCACGACAGGTCGCCGTCTTTCAACTCGGGGTCGAGCGCCGCTATCTGCTCGGCGTGGACGAACATCTGCAGTTTCTTGTAGTTGCGCATGTCGTAGCCGGTGTTCTTATAGACGGCGCGTGCGTCTTTCGGGCTGAGGTTCTGCACGCGCAGCACCATCGCCTGCTCGTTCTGTGCGATGAGTTGGGCTTGCCCGGGGTCGGTCTGGCGGCTAACGCCCGGCGGCAGCACGTAGTTCACCGGCGTGCGGCTGGAGTTCTCCTCTATGTTTATCGCCTGCACGTTCAGTTGCGCGCCTGTGTTCACCACAGCCCCCAGCGGGTAGAGGTCTTTGTTGTAGTTGCGCCACTCGCCGCGTACCAAGTCGAGCGTGGCGAGACGCAGGTGGGTCTCGTGGCTGAAGCCCGTCAGGTAGAGACGCATGAAGCGGATGGACTTGAAGTTGCGTATCGAGCCCACGGTCTGCACGGTGGCGCTGTCGCCGCGGAGAGGTATCTTGAACTGATACCACGTTACCTCCTGCGTCTCGCCGTTGCGCAGCGTTACTTTCGCCACTTTCTTCTCGGTGATGTGCTGGCGTCCCACCTCCATCATGTCGGGGCGCAGGATAACCTTATACTGGAAGTATTTCTCGTACTCGTTCAGCGTGTTGTCTTTGTTGATATCCTCTATGTCGGGCGATAGGGTGGACGCTGTGCCGTAGGTCTCCGTCTGGTCTTCCGTGGCGGGCGAGTTGCCCTCGGTGCCGTTATAGTGCTTGTAGCGGGCGAGCACGGGCATCTCCTGCTCGTCGAAATCGGTGCCGCGATAGTAGTGGAAGTTATCGCCCGCGGGGTCGTTCAGTGGCGAGAACGGGTCTGCCATCCACTCCGCCAGCACGGCTTGACTCACCGTGTTGCGCAGGGCGTCCACATAGTCTTGGTACGGACGCTTGCCGTTGTAGGTGAAGCGGAACTCGTCCTCCGTGCTCAGTCCGTTCAGACCCACGTCCTGTTTCTTGCGCGCCCCCGTCTCGTTGGAGAAGGCGGTTACCGTGGAGGTGGTCTTCGGCACGCGTCCCCACATCGTGGAGTCGGTGCGACCAAGGTCCTCATCGGAGATGGGCAGACCGTGCTCAAACGATTTCTTGCCGTCGCGCAGGATGTCCTCCGAGATATCGCCGAGGTTGATGTACATCTCGCCCTCGTAGCCGTCGGGGTTGGTCAGCGCAGGGTCCATCAGCCAGAACTCGATATACTCGATGTTCGATTTCTCGAAGTCGGTGTTGTCCAGTTTGCGCATCATACCGCCCCAGCGTTGCTTCGGGTTGGTCAGTTTGCCGTCTGCGCCTATCTCGCTCGCCACGATGTTGTACGGACCGCGCTCCTCGGGGTAGTAACTCAGGTTCAGCACGCTCAGTTTCGAGTCGGCGTTTGCCACCTGCTCCTTGCTCGGGTATATCTCCGTCTCATAGACGATACGTGTGCGGTGGTCGGACATCACCTGCACATCGTTCTTGATATGCGCGGGGGTGTTCGTCTGCGGGTAGCCGAAGATGGGGTCCACCGTGTACCATGCCAGCAGCGCACGGTTCTTGCCGTACTCCACGTTGTTCGACAGTTTCGACTCTTCATATACCGCGGGCGTCGAAGCGAGGAACCAATAGGACGGATAGTGCACATCGATGTTCGTGGTAGTCGCCTCAAAATCATCGATATACGCTGTCCCCACCGACCCTACGTCGTTGGTGTGCCCGGGTATCAGGTGAGCGAACTCCGCGTTTATCTGGAAGGTGGAGGGCGCGGTTGCGCTTATCCAAGGTATCTTGTCTATCGCGTTCGTCAGCCATTGCATATCGGTCTTCCAACTGCCGTTCACGCCCCAGATGGTGTTCGCCAGCGGCTCGCTGCCGGTGTTCACCTTCGTGGTCAGCGGACGCTCGCGCAGGTGCATGATGGTTCCGCCTATCACCAACTCGGGCGTGAACTCATACTCGATATGCGCCCCGAAGAGCGACTTCCGTTGCAGCGAGAAGGTGGATTGGTTCTCCAACTTCACATCCACGTTCGTGCCCGACTCCAAGATAGACTGATTGAGGATGGTTACCGTTCCCATCATGTAGTCCACCGTGTAGTCCACGTTCTCTATCAGCGTCGCGCCGCCTGCGGTTACCGTAACGCTTCCCCGCGGGATGTTCATTGCGTTGAGCCGTATCTCGCTGCCGCTGGTGCCTTTGTACTTTCCCGTCAGGTAGAACTTGTTCTTCTCCGTCATCTCCTGCGCCACCACCAGCGTCGAGTCGTACAACTCCTGAAAGATATATCTTTCAGCAATCGCAGGGTCGCCTATCGCCTGCTTGAGATGGCTGCCGAAGGGCTCCAGCACGGGGAAGATAACGCGCCCGTTGCTCGCATACACCGTCAGTCCCTCCACAAAGTCGAACTTGCCGTCGGGGTAGGGGTTGTTCTTGCTGTCCAAGCGGTCGAGGTTCATCACGCGCAGCAACTGCTTGCCTTTTATCGCGCCCTCCGTCAGGTACTGCATCTCCGTCCCCACCGAGTCGTTGCGGTATTGGATATAGAGTTCAAACTTCTCTTGCGATATGCTGCTCGCGCCCAGCGAGTAGATGTTCTTCATCATCAGGTCCCACGTGCCCGCACCCTTCTTGATAGGCGCGTTGTTGCTGCTCTTCAACAGTTTGAGTATCAGCGTGTTGGGTGCTCGCAGTTCCTCGCTGCCGTCGGTGGAGAACTCACCCACCTGATACACCTGCCCGCCGTAGGTGTACTCGTATGCCACCGCCAGCACCTCGTCTTGGTTCAGCGCCTGTTTCAGCGAGATGAAGCCCAATGCGCTGTTCAGCGTATATTCGCTGCTCGACAGCAGCCGCGCCGACTCCACTTTCTCGTAGTCCTCGCCGCCGTCCATCCCTTTGTACCCTTGCAGCACGCTGCTCGTCTGCTGGATGTCGCGGATACCCGCCAGCCCGCGCACCTCGTTGTACAGCCCGTTGGTCTTGTTGTCCGGCACCTGCTGCGTCGTGCCCGACCAACTGCTGTTCAGCGTATGTGCGGCAGGCTCACCTAAGTCAGTGAATGCCACTATGTTACGCGCCTCGTCGTAGTTCCCTTTCTTGTTCGTTACCCATACCTCTATCTTGTTGATGGTAACCCCGCTCGCGATGTACGGCACCGACGCCATCGCCTGCTCATACTGGTCGCGGAAGAAATAGCCGAGGAAGAAATGTCGGTTCTCGTCGTAACTGTCGCCCGACACCTCGAAGTTGGTCATCTGTGCACCGCCCTTGCTGCTAACAGACTGACTCTCAGAGTTCTGCTGACTTATCAACGCCTGCACTTTCAGTTTGCCGAACTGCAGGTTGGTCTTCACGCCGAACAGCGCCTGACTGCCTCGTATCAGGCTCGAGTTCAGGTCCATCGTTACGTTACCCGCCTCTATGCTCTGGATGATATCGTCCTCTTTGCCTTTGTACGCTAATTTCAGGTTCTGCTGGTCAAACGAGAACGAAGCCTCCGTGTTGTACGACAGGTTGAAGTTCAACTTATCGCCCACCTTTCCGTTCACGCTCACCTGTATCTTCTCGTCGAAATCGAAGATGTTGTTGTTCCTTGACCGCTCCGTAAGGCTCGGATTTTCAATGTATTGGTGCTTGAAGCCGAACAGCAACTCCGCCGACCCTTGCATCTTCAACTGCACCCCGCCGGGTCCGAACACCTTGTCCGCGGGACCGATGTTGAACTTCATGTCGGTGATGTCGAACTTCTTCTCGTTGTTGTGCTCCACCTCGCCTATCTTCTGCTGCCAGTATTGGTGCATCGCCTGCTGTTCGCTGTACGACGCATACTCCGATGGCGTCATCAGATACGGCGTAGCGATATCCACATCGCCTATCTTCGTGTGAATCACGTAGTAGCCCGTACTCGGCTGATACTCCACCTCCGTCTGCACGTTCGCGGGGTCGCGCAGGTCCAGACTGCTCTGCGGCGACGACAACGCCTCATAATCCTCCGCCCCCAACTGCTTCACCTGCGTAGGTGCCCAATACGCCGAATCATTCGGATTAAACACCAGCGAGTCCCTTTCCATGGAGGTGCGGTCTCCTGGCCGCACCCCTGAAGAAGCCGCTTGCGGGCGGGGCTCCGTCTCCCCTCCCCTCGGTCGCTCCACAAAAGAAGAGTCCATCGCCTGCCGCCGAGCCTCCTCTGCCATACGCCTGTCGTTACGCAGCGACGGCACCAACGGAGGACGACTCTGTGCATGCAACGCACAACCGTCGCCCCCTGATAACAAGGGAGAAAACAACAACAGGAATAGGAGTATATAGAGACTGACTCGTCTTTTCAGAGTATCTAACATGCGCGTTTCGGAAAATCCCCGCAAAGGTACAACTTTTTTTTCATATATGCAAGCACACACTCATAATTATTGCATTTTCCGTTGTATTCAACACTTATGGAAATCATATAGAACTTACTCCTAATGCCGAAATGTTTGGCTTATGCCGAGTGCATTCCTTTGAAGAGGATAGAGCGGATGGTGAGGAAGAAATAGCGGATGTCGGTGCGGACGGGGTGCCGGAAGTAGGCGTCCAAGTACTTCTCCTCGCTGGCAAACAGTTCGTCAAACGTCTTCGGGTGGTCGATGTAGAACGGCGGAATCAGCCCGGGCTTGCACCGCGTGCGTTTCTCTTGCAGCGCGGGCGGGTAGGTCTCAAACATCGTCTTGGATAGCGGACGAACGCCCACCAACTTCACGTCCCCGCGCAGCCAGTTGAGGAGCATAGGCAACTCGTCCAGCCAATACTTGCGCATGAACCGCCCCCACGTGGTAATCCGCCAGTCGTCGTTGCTCTTGTCGGCAATGTCCATGCCCCCGCGCTGGTCGAACACGTATTTCTGGATATACTCCGCGTAGGGGTGCATGGTGCGGAACTTGTAGATATAGATGTAGTTTAGTGTTAAGGGTTGAGGGGGGAGCGTAGTGTCCTTTCTCTTCCCCACGCGGCGCAGCTTTATCAACGGACCGTACACTTTCATTCTCTCCTGCGGATAAGGTTGCGAGTGCCGGTGGGCAAAGATATACTCGATATGCCCCATCGTAATGCACTCGTCCACCTCAAAACCGCAGTAGTAGAGTCGTCCGTATATCTCCGTCTTAGAGAGCATACGCTTACGCCCTTTCGTGATATCGTAGTAGAGGCGCGAGGTAAAGAGCAGACGGGGCAAAGTGCGTTTCCAAAAGAAATAGCAGACGTAAACAATCCAATTCAGCGGTTTGGGATAACGGTTTAGCATCTTTTGCTTGACATATTCCTGCGGGCGATAGCAGCACACATACTGTCCCTCATCAGGCAGTTTCTGATTGACAATGCAGAAACGCCGATTGATACCTCGCATATCGTTCAGCAGCGTAAGGTCAACGATGGTGTTGTACTGATAGTCAGGCAGTTGCAGCAGACTAAATCGGTCTCTGTTGGCTACAATCTTCGTCCGTCTGTTGTTAATCAGCGCCTTCTCTACCAACATCTGATAATCCTCCTCTGTAGTAATAGAGAGCACAGATTGGTGAATGGTATCTATTGATTCCTGCGATCGAGGCTCGTCGGGATGCCTCACGGCTGCATTTGCCCGCTGCTCAATCTGCATGGCAGGCACGGTCATGTTGGTGGCGTACTTCCAATAGTGCTCTGTGAGAATCACCAGCAAGTCGCACACTGCCACCACCGAGATGACCCATGCCCCCGGCGTGGTGGAGAAGGATTCTAAAAATAAAGGAAACAGAAAATAATTACTCAACAGGAGTATGGTAGTAGTAGAAGCAAGCGATAATAATGCCTGCCATAGGTGTGTGGTCTTATACGAGCGATAGAGCATTGTCGCACCGCCTATCAGTAACCAGCATATCATCAATGCAAGCAGGTTCCAAATATACCCCCAAATGGTTTCTTTATCAGCTGCCACGCGCCAAATTAGGCAGATGGTTGCTGCTGAAATCCACAGAAAGATGTCTAATCCGAATCGTTTCACTTTGCCGAAATAAGAATTTGCTTTATTTGGTTCTTAATGTTTTGCATCACCCATTCTCTCGTCCATGCCGTCTTGCTGTTCGTCCATCGCTGCGGGTGGGTGGTCATCATCAGTCGGGTGGGGAAGTCCCCTTGCTGCAAGGCACGGATGATATCCGCCGAGCGGTGGTACACCAGCCCCTCTGCTGTCCACCGCTCTTGGTGTACGGGTATCTTGTCGCGCACGGAGTAGCGGTAGCCGTCCCAGCAACGCCCCGTGTCCGTCAGGTAGAACACCTCGCCGAAGGGCGTGTCGAAATAGGGCTCGCCGATGATACCCTCCGCGCGGTATTCGTAGTGCTTCCACAGGTCTTTCCCATCCCATTGCGAGGTAGGTGCACCGTGCATGCAGATGGTGCGCACGGGGTAGAACCCCCGCAGGTAAGCAAGCGCGGACTTGAAATGCGCGTATGCTGCCGCCACATCACCTTTCGCTATCGACATATCTTCGTAGTGGTAGCCCACCTCGTGCCCCAGCGCCGCTATACCCCTTATATATTGTTGCTCATCGGCTTGCTTGGGATAGACGCGGAAATAATAGGTCGCCCTTGCTCCCAGCGCATGCTCTATCTCTGCGGTCCGCAGGCTGTTCTGCGGCAGTTTATCCACATCGTGCCGCAAAATCAGATAGGGACCCTCTAAATCCCCCTTAAGGGGGGACCCCTTTTCAGCCCCGATTAGTCGGGGCGCACCCGGACACGCCTCGCCCCCTGACCCCCTCCCCGCAAGCGGTGCGGGGGAGTTTGCCTGCGCACCCGGACACGCCCGCAGGTCGCAGTACTGCTCAAAGGGCAGCACCCGATAGCCTGCTTGCAGAAAGGCTTCCAACAATGCCCGATAAGTATCTAAGGTAAAATCCAACATGGAGAGATGTGTTTGACCGCT
>JBJECI010000060.1:11301-25071 GCA_051870915.1 Paludibacteraceae bacterium | reverse complement strand
ACGCTGTCCGACCGCTACGCTGTTTGACCGTTACGCTGTCCGACCGCTACGCTGTTTGACCGTTACGCTGTCCGACCGCTACGCTGTCTGACCGCTACGCTGTCCGACCGTTTCACTGTCTGACTGATTTACATACGATACTATACCAGTCTGTCAGCGCGTAGCGCGGTCGTGCAGTCGTAAGACGGTCTTTACTTCAATTTCCCGAGTGCTTCCTTTATCCTCTTCATCGCCTCGATGATGAGGTCTTCGCTTGTGGCATAGGAGAGGCGGATGCAGTTGTCTTCGCCGAATGCCGAGCCGCTCACGCACGCCACGTGCGCCTCGTTGAGCAGGTACTCCACTACCTCGTTGGCGTTGTGCACCGTGAAGCCGTTGTGGGACTTGCCGAAGAAGGACGACACATCGGGGAACAAGTAGAACGCCCCTTGCGGCTCCAGCACTTTCAGCCCCTCTATCTCTCGCGCGAGCCGAACTATCAGGTCGCGTCGGCGCTCAAACGCCTGCCGCATGGTCTCCACACAACTGCGGTCGCCCGTGTACGCTGCCTCGGCGGCTTTCTGCGCGATGGTCGTCGCGCAGGTGCACTGCTGTCCTTGCAGGCGCTTCACCGCGCTGATGAAGCCTTTGTCGTGGCATGCTAGCCAGCCGATACGGTAGCCCGTCATGGCATGACTCTTGCTCACACCGTTGATAATCACCACGCGGTCTTTCAGGCTCGCGAACTGCCCGAGGCTCTCGTGGTGCCCCGTGTAGAGGATATGCTCGTATATCTCGTCGCTGATGACGCTTATCTCGGGGTGCTTCTCCAGCACGCGCACGATGTCCACCAGCGTCTCGTGGCTATAGACGCTGCCCGTCGGGTTGTTGGGCGTGCAGAGCACCAGCAGGCGGGTGCGCGGCGTGATGGCGGCTTCCAACTGCTCCGCCGTCAGGCAGAAGTTGTTCTCCATCGTCGTGCGCACGAGCACGCTCTTGCCTTCCGCCAACTTCACCATCTCCACGTAACTCACCCAGCAGGGCGTCGGCAGTATCACTTCGTCGCCGGGACCCACCAGCGTCTCTATCGCGTTGCAGAGACAGTGCTTCGCGCCTACCGACACGACTATCTCGTTCGCATTGAACGCCTGCGGGTTATGCTCGCCTAACTCCTCGTTGAGGGTCTTGGCAATGGCTTCGCGCAGCGAGGGGAACCCGGGCACGGGACCGTAGTGGGAGAAGTCGTTATCCACCGCGGCTTTGGCAGCCTCTTTCACATGGGCGGGCGCGGGGAAGTCGGGCTCGCCCAGCGACAGTCCTATCACGTCCACACCCTCCGCGCGCAACTGTTGGCAGCGCGCGGCAATCTGCAAAGTCTGCGACTCGGCAAGCGAGTCAATACGTTTCGAAATCTGCATATCTTGGTTAATGTTTATGGTACTACGAACCCCACGGGAACAACCTACACAATCCTTTTTAAGAATTGTCCGTTTTTCGCATAACGGTCCCCAATTTTTTACCTCGATTTTAGAGGTGTTTTATCGTAACATAGTAAGGTCTGTATAAGGGTCTTAACGAGTCTGTACAAGCTTTTGCCTATTGTCCAAAACACGCATAACGCGCCTCACACCGCAAAAGAACCAAACTACCCCCGCCCCGCTATCTTCATCTTGTTCCTTCCCCATCGTGCAAACCGGTACGCCCGTCCTTACTTTTCGCCTGCAAAGATACGACATTTTTTTCAATTATGCAACATTTTTACATTTATTAGTGCTTTTCTCCCATAACGCTTGCGTATCTCAGAAAAAAGCAGTACCTTTGCAACTCCTTTCGCCAATGTAAAGCGACACCGCCCAATGGCATTGACGAAACGATATAATGTAGTCATTTATACTTATAATCTTTCATCCTATATCGAATATGAATGCAAGAGTTAATCGTATGCGCATCATCACGCAGATTCTGAATGCGCAAGTCATTAGTAACCAAGAACAACTGACCTTGGCACTCCGCCAGCAGGGAGTAGAGGTAACGCAAGCCACGTTGAGCCGCGACCTGCGCGATTTGCGTGCCGAGAAGAGGGCAACAGAGGATGGTACCCCGAAATATGTCATTCCGCGAGACCCTGTCGTTGAGCAGAAGATATTGGGGATAGATACTAACTTAGCGAAGATGTCAATCCGTAGCATTGATTTCAGCGGACCTTTTGCCGTTGTGAAGACGCGTCCGGGCTTTGCTAATGCCGTAGCGTATGATATTGACACACGTGGGCAGGAACTTGCGCTGGGAACGATTGCCGGCGATGATACAATTCTTGTCATCCCACGAGAGGGCGTTTCGCGAGAAGAGATAAAGCAGTTCATCAGTTCGAATATCTAACAGCCGCCGACTACGCAGCTGAACTCCCCCGCCCCGCTTCGTTTATCCCGACTTGTCGGGACGGGGAGGGGGTTAGGGGGCGGGGCAATGCCGAACTTTATCTCAAGCGCTTTAGAACAACAGAAAGTATAGCGCTACTCATTTCGTTTTTTTTTCATTCACAAACAAAAAAAGGCTGTCTAACAAGTCAAGTTAGGCAGCCTCCTTTTTTATATAACTCCCCCGCCTCTCCTGCAAGGAGGGGAGGGGGTAAGGGGGCGGGAAGGTACACTCGGCATCCGGCCGCGATGGGATGAAGGGATGTTGCTTTCGTTTTCTGAATGTGCTCTTTGCGGCTGAAAAAAAGCCCCGACAGGTCGCGGGCGCACCCGGACACCTCCCGCCCCCTGCCCCCTCCCCCCCCCCTCTGCGAGGGAGGCGGGGGAGCTGAAGTTAGTTTCAAAAAGGCTGTCTAACCCAACTTGTTAGACAGCCTCTTTTTTTGCTGAAAGTGCAACGGATTACTTTTTCGTTTTCTTGTCAAGGAAATTGAAATGGTAGGTCAGCTTGAGACCGGCATCGAAATAGCCCAACTTCGAAGCATAGGTGTCGGTGGCAGAGAGGATATCTACCGTAGCAATGCTGCTGCTGGACGGAGGCGTTACGCTGATGAGTGATTGGTCGGAAGTGGTGTTCTTAAACGCATTCCAGAGACCATAGTTGGCAAATACGCCAAGGGCGAACGCATCTTTGTTCTTCAGTTTCCATTCGTAGCCGAGGTCTGCCGTCAGCGTGATATTCACTTTGAATTGGTTGGCATTGGTGCCTTTGCTGTTCAGTTGCTCATCGGTTACCATTCCGGTAATCACCTCGTTGGCTACATGTACGCCCTCCGTTTGGAAGTAGGCATCCACATTGGGGTTAGTGATGGTCTGCTTGTAGGGAGTATAGACAGGAAGGATGAACTTAGGACCTACGTTGAAGAAGAATCCGTTGTGCATCACGAGGCTGAACATAAGGGGAATCTCCAATTGTATCTGTCCGTCGTTCTCTTTGATACGGTCTGCCGAGAGGCTGTAATCAATCAGGTCTCCCTCGTTGGTGGTTACGGTGAATTGGTCGTTGATACCCAGTTGCATGCCCGACTGTGTGTAGCCCACGGACAAGCCGGTCAGGATACCGAGGTCGTAGGGACGTCCAAACTTCGTCCAGTAGTATGCATACTGCAAGTCGAGCAGGGCGTTGAAACCGCAGTTCCATTTGCCGGTTTCTGTCTTGTGCATCAGCGAGGCAGCACCGCCGCGTACGCCGATAGAGAAGCGATGGTAGTTCGGCTCGGTAGGCAATGTGCCCTCTACGTAGTTTAGATTCTCTTCGGCTTGCTGGGGTTGCTCCACAAGGGGCTGCTGCACCTCTGCAGGGGCAGGCGTATCCGCAGGTTTCGCTACGGCAGAGTCGGCTTTGATGATGGTGGAGCCGTGGGCGGCTGCTTGCTGCTCAACGATGGCTTTCTGCAGTTCGTTGAGTTGCTCTGCCTCTTGTGCCCGTTCTGCTACCTCCTGTTTCGATTGCTCCTGTTGCTGCTGCGCGGCTTGTTGCTCTGCCTCATTGGTGCGCTCTGCCGCGTGCTGCAGGGTCAGTCCGTTCGGATCTACCCACGACAAGATGCCGCCGAGCAGCACACCGTTGGACCATTTCTCGGTGCCCACTTGCTGAACGGGGTGAGCCACATAGTACACCCACGTACTCATCCGCTCGCCGGTCAAGTAGCGCTCACAGTCTTTCTTGATGATGACGGTATCGCCCACTTGGTATTGGAAGGGGGCATCTGCGTTGGCACTCTCTTGGGCACCCGCAAACACGGATGCCAAGAGAAGTGTACCAACGATTGCCATTTTTGTGATAGCATTGCTATACATATTCTTGATAGTTTTCATTGTCTGTCCTCCTTATTTTACGATGTAACGAAGTGTGGTCCTCTGTTCGTCTGTCTGAACATCTACCATGTAGTAGCCCTGTTGGCTTGCGGCGCGAATGATGAACTGCTCTGCCTCCGTGGAGGTGTAGGTGTTGAGCAGGTTACCCTCTACGTCATATACGCGAATCTCTGTCTGCATCAGCGGGTTGAGGTTCAGCACGTAGATGTCTTGTTCGGGGCTTGCCATGGTCGGTTGCAGTGCAGGTGCGGCAGCCGATGCGGTGCATACGAGGATGGTGGTCGCTGCCGTCTGTTCGCAGTCGGAAGCACTGGTCTGATGGTGTGCAATGAGGGCGTAGTACTGACCGTTGAGCATCTCGCCGGTGGTGTAGTAGAAGCCCTTGCCCACTTCGATATCTTTCTCCGTATCCTCGGGGTGCGTAGGATCTGCCTCGCCGGCTACCTGATACCACGTTACGTCCTCTTCGCTCAGCGTCCAGCCAAGGTCGTTCTGAATAGCATTGAGGTTAATCATGAGCAGGTAGTGGTTGAACTTGCTGACAGCAGGCAGGTTCGCCATCTCTGCACTATTGGTAGGTGCCGGCATCTCCACATTGACCGTAATAGGTTCGCTTGCGTTGCTACCGCAGTCGCTGGTGATGACATAGCGCAATACAACGGATTGAATATCACCTGCGATAGCGTCTGTGCTCAACGGTTGCCATTGGTCGTTCTCCTGCTGTTCCCAAGCTACCTGTGCATTGGGCGCGTAGAGCGGTTCGTTTTCAATAGCAGCGGTGAGGAAGTTATCCGCAGCCGTTACGTCCACTGCTTTACCGCAGACAGCCAGAATCGAATCCGAGTCTATGGCTGGCGTAGTGGTAAGGAAGACATGAATGTTGTAATGGTAAGTCGAGTCGATGTCTCCATTCACGGCATCTTTGAAGAGTACCTGCTCGTCCCAAATCGTGTCTTGAGTGATAATGATAGTCTGTGTACGACTCTGCCATTCAGCGTTCACGCAGACGGTATCCTCGATAGTGGTATCCCTTGCAATGGGGTCTGCCACTGTGAGTCGCAACTCGTAGTAAACACTATCGCAACCGGTGGTATAGAAAGCAGTGTCAAGATAGGTGCCGCTATTGGAGCATACCATGTTGCGCCATGTGTAGGACGTTCCGGCAGGAATAGTCTTTGTCTCCACGGGGTCATTAGTAGGCGCTTGTACGGTCAACTCCAGCGTAACGATACTATCGCAGCCGGTAACCAAAGAATGTAGCGTATCTTTGTACGTGCCAGTTACGGTGAGGTTCATTGTACCAAACGTGTATGTCTCGCCCTCGCAAATAGTATCTTTAATGCTTGTATAGAGCTTGGGATTAACTTGCAATTTCAGCGTAACGATACTATCGCAACCGGTAACCGCCTCAAATGTCTTGGTAAATGTGCCTGTCGCGTAGATTTTCTCTGCATCCCATGTAATGGTATCGCCCTCGCAGATAGTCGTATCAATGGTCGTGGTCAGCACGGGGTGAACGGTCAGTTGGTAAATATATATCGTGTCGTGATTCCGGCCTAAGAATGCTGAATCCGTGCCGAGGGTTATCGTGTCTACAGCTGAGTAGGTTACCGTATCGCGTATGATGGTGCTTTCGGAGAGAGTGTGCGTCTTGCCCGATTTTGTATCGAAAGTCTCGCCTGCGCAATGCGCAGAAGGCAACTCTACAGAATCTACCTCGTAAGGAGCTACAGGGAACTTATAGGAGTATGTTACCGTATTACCACAGGAATCTCCCAACTGGAGCTCCATGCTGATGGAGTCAGTACCCTTAGCAATGGTGTCCGTCGGAACGTTCAGCCACTTGCAACTATCCGTTATCAGCAATACTGAATCGTTCTGCGCTAAGTACGTCAAGATATTCATACGTGAGAAATCGGTGAATACCTCCATACCTTGTTTGAGCACAGGAACGGCATCGTATTTCGCCAAGGTATCTGCTGTGAGTTGGAAATCCCACGGTAAGTGCAAGGGCGTAACGATGAAGGTGTAGATAGAGTCGCAGATGAAGCTTCCTTCGCGTACGGCAACGGTATCATTCCATTGCAGCGGAGCGGGAGAGTCGGGGAACGACGGGTCATTCGGAGCATAGAACTGCATGATTTCTTTCGTTACAGGATTGGTCCAAGGCGTACCCGAGCAGATGCTAAACTCTATGGTTTCAGTTCTTTCTTGGTGCTCCACTAGTTCCACATATATCTTGGTGTTTTTGTTCGACCAGTAGCAGATATAGAGGTCGGGCCAGCCTGCGCTTACCAGCAAGTTGCGGTCAATATCGCTGTGCTTGCTTGCGCCGGCGCTGAAGGTATGCTCAATGGTAGAGATGAGGCTGCCGCCGCACTCGAAATAGAGCGAAGCACCGGCATCGGTAGCGTTCAGTGCATCCAAGTTGTCAATATAGAGACGCAGGTCTTTGCCATCGGGCACTTTGTCCTCGGTCAGCGAGAGGTGGTACCAAAGCGGTTTGGTGCTTCCGGTATGGATATTGCCGTTCACCCAGTCGAACTCGATAGCATCCTCGCAGGTCTCGCCCTTGCTGTAGGTGATGTCTAAGCGGAAGGACAGGTCTTGGTTGCCGATAACGCGCACATAGAGCAACGAGTCGCTTGTAGCGTCTATGGAGGCACGGCTCAGGGTCTGCACGTATTGTCCGCCGAGGGCAATAGAGCGCGTGATGTCGGTCATCTGATACCGCACGGGGCACTCCCAACTAACTTCCGCTTTGGCGGTCAGTTTGTCGCTGGAGGACAGGTTCTTGATGGTGAGTGTACCATCGCCCTTCGTGTTGGCGCGCAGGTCTTGCATGTTGACCACATACCATGCCGTGTCGCCGGCGTTGAGGGTGTAGTCGGTGTTGGGGGCTACGGGTTGAGCGTCCGCGCAAGCCTCTATCTGCGGGTCAAGCAGGTCGAGCGGCGTCAGGAAGCCGAACACGCGAATCTGCTGAGCAGACGTGATTTGCAGATAGACGTAATTGCTGCCCAATCCGCGGAACATCTCGCTGGTGAACTCGCTCAGTTTCTTTTTGTTGCCGCCTAATGTGGTGGTGCGCTCTACCATGGCTGCCGAGTCGCAAGAGGTGTAGATACCTGCGCTGAGGCTGCCGGCAATGCCGTCAAGGTTCTCCACGCCGAAGGTGATTTTGCTTCTCAGGTTGCTGACAGCGGCTACATCCAACTTGTACCACAGCGTGGTGCCTGCTTCCTGAATCAGGGTGTCAGGCAGGTTGATGAGTTGCGCGTGCAGACAGTCGTCGCCCGTGTTCGGGTTAACCAGTTCTGCCATAAAGGCATATGTACCCGTAGCGGCAAGGCGCACCAGTATGGTGTCTTTGTCGGCTATCTGCTCCGAGAAACTGCGCTCCAAGAGTTTATATACCTCTTGGTCGTTGCCCAGTTTTATTTGCTTGCTCATCATCGTAGAGGTGATAGGGCAGTGGTAAGCTACATGAGCGGTGATAGTGTTGGTCGTGCCGGCAATGTTGTGCAGATATAGGCGTGCCGTGGAGTCGCCGGCATTCTTCAGTTGCTCCAGTACGCTACCGGTCAGGATATACCAAGCGGTGTCAGCGCTTACCGTGTCTAACGTATTCCAAGCAAAGGGCTTCAGGGTGAGGGCATCGCATCGGATGGTGTCGAAAGGCGCAGGATCTACCAACGCCGCCTCGAAGTGGATGGTGCGGTTGGTAGTGAGCCGTACCCAAACGGTGTCGCCCGCGGTCTCCAAAGAGGAGTAGGGCAGCGTGGTGGTCTTGTATGCCAAGGCTGCCAACGTGGTGCTCTCGGTCTGCGGCACCTCGCAAGGGCAGTTGAAAGCAAACGATGCGGAAACGCTGGCGGCAGCATTCTCTTTGTTGATAATGCTGAGTTGGATATCTTTCTTGCTTGCCTTGGCTGCGGTGAGGTCCACGAGATACCATAGGTCGGTGTCTGCATCTTGGTCGTTGCCGCTTGTCCAGTTGAAGCGGATGGCGGACTTGCAGTTCGCACCCGGGTTCTCCTCTTTCAGTTGCACTTGGAAGGCAAAAGCTTGGTTAGCGGTCAGCCTGACATAGACGGTGTCGTAAGCAGGGTCGATGTTGTCGAGCAGGTCGCGCGATATCAGTTTCTCGTAGGTGCCGCCTACGCCGATGGTCAGGCTGCGCTCGGAGTTCGGAATCGAGTCGGGGCAGTCGAGGCTGAGTGCCGCATGAATGGTTACGGCTGCCGTGCCGCGGTTCTGAATGCTGACGAAGGGCAGTTGGTCAATCATGCGCAGACTGTTCATACCCACTTTGTACCAAACGGTGTCGCCGGCCACCTGCTTGCCGCCTTCCGTCATGTCGAATACCACGGCATCGAGGCAGGCATCATCGGGGGTAGTCAGTACCACGTCTTCTGTCTCGGCACTGAACTTCACTTTCTGATTGGTGGTGAGCCCTACATAGATGACGTCGTTTGTCAGCATGCCGAAGCTGCTGTAGCTGAGCGTCTGTGTTTGGGTGGCGCCGGCAGCCAGCGTGCGGGTAGCGTTCTGCAGGTCGATATACGGACATGCGAAAGCCACCTCTGCTTTCAGCGTGGCATTTGCGCTCGCGAGGTTCTGCACCGTGAGGACGATATCTTGCACGTTGGCTTTTGCCTCGGCGATATCAACGGCATACCATACGGTGGTGTTGGCATCTTGTGTATGACCTTTCTCCCAGTCGAAGTCTCGGCTGTTCTTGCAGGCATTGCCTTCCTTCACGTGCTTCAAACGCGCGGAGAACGAGATAGGCTGTGTGGTGCGGATGCGTACATAGACGTAGCCGTCCTGCGTGCTGATGCCGTCAATCATGTTCTTCTCGATGGCTTTCACAAGGCTCTCATGCGCCGCGATGGTTACCGTCTTCTCAATGACGCTCTTGGGGTCAGGAGTCATACCTATCTGTGCGGTAACGGTAGCAGCCGTTGCACCGATGTTGGTAACCGTTACCTCGGGCATCACGCGTTTGCCGCGCAGCGAGTCAAGACGAATCTTATAGACTTGCTCGCCGGAAACCTCGTATTTGGTATCTAATTCCGCCTCAAAGGCAGTACTTCCATCGAATACAGGAGTTAGGGAAGCCGCTGCACCCTTTTTGGAAGTGATGGTCAGAGGCTGGTCGGTGTTCACGCGCAGATAGACATTGTTGCTATTGAGTACATCTATCATCGCGTGTTGCAGGGTGCGGGTAGCACTGCCGCCGGCAGGGATAGACATCGTGTATTCGGTTACGCCGCTGGACGGGCAGTCCATACTCAGTGCACCTTGTACGGTGGCGGTGGCAGAACCATTGTTGGTGATGATAACATCCACTTCATTGGACTGCAGACCTCCGCTTTCAACGATGGCATCGGTCAGGTCGATGTTGTACCATACGCTCGTGCCGGCACCTTGCGTGGTGCTGGCTCCTTCTTCCACCACGAACAGGGTGGACGAGACGCAGGCATCATCCACGTCTTCGGTCTCATACACGTTTGCCGAGAGGGCTACTTTCTGGTCGCTGGCAAGAGTGAGCAACACCTCTTGGGTGTTGGTCTGCACCAAGACGGCTGCGCCCATCGACCAAATCTTGTTCTCTTTCGGAGCAATGGTGTAGGTTCTCTCTTCTGTGTTGCCGAAGAGCGTAGCCTTGATGGTTACGGTAGCATCAACAGTGGATAGGTTGGTGAGGTAGAGGGCAAGAGTGGGGCTCTCCACATCGTCATACAGCGGAGCCAAGTCCACGCGATACCACAGCGGACTGCTGCCTCCTTCTTGCACGTTGCCGTGTTCCCAATCGAACTCGATGGCACGAAGTTGGGTTGAGCCGTCCGACTGCGCCATACATGGCATGCCGAGAAGGACGGTCAATGCAATAAGTAAGAATTTTTTCATAAATGAGTTATTTTTTATTGGTTTTTTGTTTTCGGTTTCCATTCCTGAGGGTGTGCCTATTCCGTGGGGATAGGCGTGCCGAGCAGGGTATATCTTTTTCCTTCCTTGCGTATGTAGATGCCGTACCGCGGGTCGAAGAAGAGGGCGGGTGTCGCTTCGTATCGGGCGTCGCGGACGGAGGTAGGCATATAGGCTATTACGTACAGGTCTATCACCCGCGTGCACTCCATGGGCACGGTGAGGGCGAACACATGGTGTCCCGTATCGCGCAGCGTGGTGTCAGCAGGGGCATAGTAGTAGCCTTCTGCCAGCTCTGCTTCCAGCACGCGCAGCGTGTCCGCCAGCGTGTCGGGCAGCGTATAAGAGATGTTGTAGAGATTGCGCACGAGCGTGTCGGCGACAAGCCACATCGTGTCGGGATAGGAAGTGAGCCCCATGCAGAGAGTGGTGTCTCGCAGCGAGTCGATGAAGACGGGGTTGGGCGTGAAATGGATGCGCCCTACATGCTCGGCTTGGTGGGTGAAGCGGAAGAAGAGCGATTGGTTGGCTTGCTTGCTTTGATGCAGCAGGGTAGAGTCCACAAAATAGACGCGGAGCGAGTCGCTGAGTGAGGCGGTAGCCACCGCCGCGCCATCGCAGGTACGGGCTATCTCCATCGTGCAGGCTTGGTTGTCTTTCTCCTTCCAGTGTACAAAGAGTTGCCCGCTCTCCGGCATGGTCTTGGGCTCTAATTCATATACATCATCGGCATGGCTGCTGATATAGGTCATAGAGGTGCGCACGGGCAGGAGCGAGTCGCAGGTGGAGTGGGGACCTTGGTTGTAGGGGTAGCAATAGACATGCCCGCTCCCTTTCTTATGCGGATAGACGCGGATATGCGGCGTGAGGACACTGCCCATCAGTTCTGCCAATCCGCCCATCTCGTCTAATTTCTGATTGATTTCATCCACGCTCTTCTCGCGCATTTGGTTGCTGCCTACGGTAAAGGAAATGGTCGGGGTCTTGCTGACGCAGAACGCATACACGTCCATGGTTACGGCGCAGTCGGCAAACCAATAGGCGGTCAGCCCTTGCTTGAGGTCATCCACGGAGGCGTCAAACCACATTGTGTCGCTCACGATACGGTCTTGCGGAAACTGAAAGGTCTCGCTCTCTTCCTTGCAATAGCAATAGTAGTAGGGATACCCCATAGTCTTGCGCACGGTCTCGCAAGTGCGGCTAACCATCGTCTCAGCAACCGCGCTACCGGCAATGAGGAATAAAGATGCTATGTATAAAACTCGTTTCACGGGTAAGTGAGTTGTTTAGTTGTTTAGTTGATGAGTTGTTTAGTTGTTTAGTTGATGAGTTATTGAGTTCGATATAAGATTTTATAGTATAGATTTTCTTATAATTTCTGAGCGTAGCGAAACAAGAAAACAATCGCTCATTCTATTTTTAGAAATGATTTTTAGTAAGATTATGGATTAGATTTTCTGATGTTATCCCATAAAAATCATTGCAAAAATAATGCAAAAATCTTTACTAATAATATTAGTGAGTGATAATTTTATGCCCTTTCGCTTCGCTCAGAAATCTATAGAAAATCAAATAGAAAATCTTTTGGTAAAATATATTTTTATGTCGTGGCTTATTTCGAACTCGCGTTAGTAAAGTAGTTAATGAGTTGTTAAGTGAAAAAATTATATGGATAATTATACGTTAATTATATGTTAAAGAAAAACGATTTGACCAATTTTTGGCAATTATTGTTGAGAATAAAAAATTATATGGATAATTATACGTTAATTATATGTTAAAGAAAAACGATTCGACCAATTTTTGAAAATTTTTGTTGCAATAAAAGGATAGTTTTTGGCAATTTTTGTTAAAACGAACTGAATTATCTGTCTGTCAGCAGGAAGGTCATGTACAGCGGCAGGGTAAGTATCTGCTCGGTTTGTCCTATGTTATGGTCGCCTAACTTGATGACCTGCTCAATATGGTATTTCTCGGGGTGCGCCAATATCGTGCGTGCCGATTTGATATGTCCCGTGTTGGCTTTGCACTCCACCAATACGCACTTACCGCGGTAGCGAATAACGAAATCTATCTCCAAACCGGTATCTTTGCGAAAATAGTACAGTCGTCTGCCCATCTTGCCGAAGATGTCTGCCACGAGGTTCTCGAATATCGCCCCTTTGTAGCCCAGCAGGTTGCCGCAGATGATATCAGTCTGCGTCCCTTCTTCCAGCATGCTCACGAAGAGTCCCGTGTCTGCCATATACACTTTGAATACATTGTCTATGGCGTTGCCGTCAAGGGGCAGTTCGGTGATTTGCAGGTTGCGGCATCGCCGTATGATGCCCGCATCTTCTATCCATTGCAGACTGCCATCGTAGTCTTTGGCGCGTGCGCCGGACTGTATGCCGGAATAGGTGAATTTCTTGTTCTCGCGGCTCAGTTGCGCGGGGATGGATTCAAAGCATTTGCGTATCTTCGGTTTATCGGCAACGGGGGCGTATTTGAGCATGTCGCTCTTGTATTCCTCCACGATACCCTGTTGCAGGCGAAGTACCTCACCGAGGTTGCGGCTCTCCACAAAGGTCTTCACCACGTTAGGCATACCGCCCACCACCGTATATTGCAACAGCAGTTCGCGCATACGCAGATGGATGGCTTCCTCCACGGGGCTGAGGCTGTTTAAGGCATTGCGCAAGTACTGCACCACCTGCTCGGAGATACCGTTTGCCCATAGGAACTCCTCAAAATCCATGGGGTACATCTCTATGATATATTCGTACCCTACGGGAATGGGGGTGGCGTCCTCCTCTTTGGAAGAGCTGTTGTAGCCGTTCACGCCCAAGAGAGACCCCGTGCAGATACAGTCAAACCGACCGTCCATAAAGAAGTACTTGAGTGCAGCTCTTGCGCGGGGACACTCCTGTATCTCGTCAAACACAAAGCAGGTCTCATGGGGCACAAACTCGATGTTCGGGCGAATGGTGGAAATCTTCATCAGCAGCGAGTCTATCTCCAGCGAACCATCGAAGATGGCTTTGTAGGTCTCCTCGCGGTGAAAATCGATATAGACTACGTGGCGGTAGTGTTGCTTCACGTATGCCAAAACCGAGTAGGTCTTCCCGCATTGGCGGCAGCCTTTTATGACCAAGGGTTTGTGTCCTTCCTGTGCCTGCCAGTTGGCGATGGTTTGCTCTATTTTGCGTCTCATGATACAATATATTGATTGTGTGTTGCTTATGAATGTGCTTTACACTTTTCCAAGGGAATTTTATGCCAATCTTCACACTTTTCCAAGGGAATTTTATGCCAATCTTCACACTTTTCCAAGGGAATTGCGCTGCAAAGGTACACAAAATTGTTGAAATACGCAAGCGTTTTTTTACTTTTTTTGGCATTTATGTAGCCCCTGCCCCAAGCGTCTCTGAATCACGGTGCATAGGTACGATAAATAGTTGGGGATTACCATATTCTTATGCAAAAGAAGTGCCAAAAAACGAATGAAGCGTTGATTGTGTAGCGAAAGAGTAGTGAAGGAGTAGTGAAGGAGTAGTGAAGGAGTAGTGAAGGAGTAGTGAAG
>JBJECI010000060.1:0-11201 GCA_051870915.1 Paludibacteraceae bacterium | reverse complement strand
GAGTAGTGAAGGAGTAGTGAAGGAGTAGTGAAGGAGTAGTGAAGGAGTAGTGAAGAAGTAGCGAAGGAGGCGTCGATTGCATAATGGTGCATAAGGTAATGATATACATATTGACTCGGTGTCTCAATATCCCCCGCCCCCTTACCCCCCTCCCCCAAAGCGGGGCGGGGGAGTTGTAGGTGGACCCTTCTCATACGTAGGGTTGCACCCTACGCTGGTTTATGTCGCCCCGTTGGGGCTTGCGCGCAAGTCCTATATAGCATGCCCTTAGTTATTCAGATAATTCAGTACGTCAAAGAACAATTCCTGTCCGGGTGCGCAGGCGTCTCGCCTGCTCTTTCAAGGAGGCGCGGTCTCTATGCCGCACCATAACACCTCCCCTCCCTCTTGGGAAAGGGTAGGGTTAGGCTCTTACCGCACCACCGCTTTGGCTTCGTCTTTCGCTCCGCGGACGAGGTACATCCCTTGCGGGAGGTCGAGGCGGAGTTCACCATCAAGGTACTGTTGTGCTATCAGTTGTCCCGATGCGGTATATACCGCCACCTGTTGGGGAACCAAGGCGGTGATGATGAGTTGCTGTTCGGCGGTCGCTACCAGCAGCGTATGGTCGCGCGCAAGGGTCTGCAGACCGGTGGCATTCTCCTCATCGCTATAGGTAACCTCGCCCGAGAAAACATTTATAGCGGCTATTTTCTTTGCGCTGTTTCGCGTATTCGGATTTGCTAAAATAAATACCCCTCCGGGAATAGTTAGTCCGTCTGCTTGGGTGTCGTTGGGCTCAAAGATATTCTTACCATCTGTTTGGAAGAATACATTATTGAGATATCCTGTGGCACCGCTGTAGTTCGGTACTTGCATTTCCGCCAAAGTCATATTACCGCGGAGCTGACCGTAATTATCGGTGGTGAAAGCAGTGAGTTGCTCGCTTTGGGCGTTTTTCCCGCGGACGGTCTGAGGACCATATCCCTCCAACAAGATGAACTTTCCTGTCCAATAGTCAAACGTTGTACGTTCCGCCACATTGCCGCATCCCGGGCAGTAGGGGAATTGCAGGGCATATATCTCCCCTTGCTGCATTAGTACGCTGCGCTCGGTCTCACCTATCATTTTGTTAACAGGGGTTACATATTCCCAATCGGTAACAAAATCCTTTCCGTCAAACGCCCAAAGTTTGTCTTTAGAGTGGTACAAGTAATAGTGTGCGGCATTGGCATTGGTACCATCGTATGCCGTTAGCGCGTTTTGCCCGCGATAGTCGGTGGTATAGCCTTTTGCACTAGTGTAATTGGTAGGATAGTAGGAGGTCGCCACGCCATTTACTGTTTTTGTATTGGCACTCTTCGGGTAAACGCCTGAGGTGGTGTCTTGTCCGTAGCCGTAGCGTAAGAAGGTGGTTACAAAGGTATTCAGGTCTTGTGTAGCATTACCGATTCCCACAATAGGAGCCGCTATGAAATAGGCAAGGTCCATATTGGCGTCCCCTTGCAAAGACAAGGCGGTAGCACGATCTTTCTTCTGCAATTCAGAATAAGGATATGTGTCAAATACATAGATGTTGCTTACGTCAAACGGAGCCATAAACGACTGCCATGTGTCGGCTTGTACAGGGAACATGTAGTATAGTTTCTGCCCGATTTGATAGTCCTCTGTATTGGTAACATTGGCATAATTGTTTGTACCTATACTTTTGACTTGTGCTTCTATGCTATTGACACCATTTCCGCCCTCTATAGCAGGTGTTCGATAACTATCATCGAGTGCAGCATTACGAATGTATTGATCTATTTTTGTCCAAATTAGGAAATTCGTTTTTTCCGTATCGCTACTATGCACTTCATTATCTCCTCCAATAGTTTGTGTGGCGCTACGGTTACCAACGTTGATAGCTGTGGAAAAGAATGCCCATGGATATACTGTTTCCTCTTGAGCCGCCTCTTTGCCGGTATATTTAGCGGGTAACATCAGTTGCACATAGTTGGTATCGTTCGGAGCCAAACTTGCCCGACCATAGTCTATGCCTTTTCGTGCATAATAATCTTTCAGTGTTTCGCCAAAATATGTATCCTCTTCGTCTTCATTTTTGAGTGAACTGGGAAAATCAACAGTCGCCAATCCTGTCTCTCCGTCAACAGAGGTAACGGATAGCATGTGCGAAACAACGGCATCTCCCCATTGATTGGTAGGGGAGGCACCCGTACTGGTAGGGTCAGTGCAAGCCCAGATGGAAGAAATATAGGTGCCGCCGTCCACATACGTCTTGCTCGGACATTTGATGGAGATACCATCCCGATAGTAAGCAGCATAGGTGGCATCACTGCTCAAATCCATAGGGAGCACGGATATAGTGCCATCATTAAAATGCACTTCCCCCCCATTATCTTCTACATCATAATCTCCGCCCATGCCATATATACTTACAGAAAGAGTGCCAACAGTTTTTACATATTTACGACACGATATTGCGAAAGTGGTAACATAGTTAGAAGAACCCGGCCAAGCATTGTGCAGGTTTATACGACCTCCATTAAAATAAATTTTTGATTTGTCGTTCCCTAAATCAATGGATGGACTTTGGTTGGTAACTTTGCGTAATTTTAGTCCTCCGTTAACATGTTTTGAGGTGCTACTTGTTGTTGGCCAAATATCATCTATGGTTAAGGTCGTTTGAATGCTCGCACTACTGGTGTATAGATGGATAGGTGCAGAACTTTGGGTCGCATAGGCATCTTGAAAAAATAAACGCACCCATATTAGATTTCCTGTCTCACATCGAAATACATTCTCTCCGCGTAAATGTATATTAGGAGAGAAAGGGGCATTTGCGTCTGTGGACGATGAACCAAAGACCATAATAGCGCCACTCCCTTCTATGTAAACGCCACTTGAAGTATCTGTATATTTTATAGTGTCGCTATGACCCGATAAGCCTGTGCGTTTTTTTACACGTGAGCGAAGCTGGCAATTATCCAAATAGATATCAATAGTTGCGCTTTTCCCGCCCGTTACGTGTATCGCGCCCATATCCGATGCCTGATAGCCGGTGGAGATAGAGGGGCAGAATCCGGAGAAGTAGATTTTCTGCCCGCTGGCAGTAATTGTACCGATAGGCTTGTCTGCCACATTCATATTGGATATAGTCTGCGTAAGGTCATACTGACTGCCGTTTTTGGTATATACATAGCATGGCGTAATCGCATTGCACGGTGCGGCAGCCCCTGCGGCACTTATCTTCGGGAAGGTGCCTTTTGCACTCTGTACGCTACCATCTTCACCCTGATAGTAGTACGTGTATGTGTACGTGGTATTATCGCTGTTGGTAGTTACGCCAAAGATGTACAGTTTGTCAAAGAGGGGATTGCCGTCCGTGCCGAAGCAGGCGCTAAAATCGTTCTCGCTCAATCCCGTGTGCGGGTTGTTGCCGCGTGTTTGGCTGTACAGACTATTTGATTCTTCCAACTGCGTCGCCGTATTGAGGTAGGGACCTACCGTACCTGTCATATAGGTAGTGGTTTTGGTGGCATTGGTGATAGTTTGAGGCATATCGGTTCCGATACCTATAGCATTCACGGTAAAGGTCAGGCTGCGCAGGGTGTCGGCGGCTGTCTTGCTATAGAAATCGCGCGTAAAGAGTTTGATAGTAGCACGAGCAGTCGGCTCGCTACCCTTGTATTGGATATGCGCGGGGAACTCTTTGTACTCGTCCAATCCTGTGTTCGCAGCGAGATAGCCTTCATCGTCTATCACGAGTTCAAAGTCGGGATTGTCTATGGTGTATTGTATGCCGTTCTTACCCCAGTTGGCTACTTTGAGGGTAAAATCGAATGTCCCCCAAGTACCATCGGAATTTTTGCGCAGTTCATGATAGCCGGCATCCACCAACTCTTTGGTCCTGCTCAGGGCAGTAAAGTCAGTACGGATGAAATTGTTTTCGTAGATAGTCGTACCGGCTATGACCACATGGTTAGAACCTGAATAGGAGAAACGTATGTAGCGGCTGTTTCCCTTCATGTGTACATATTTTCCTCCGGCAGCTGAGAGATAGGTGGCTGACGTGCTTTCATTGGCTGTTGCAGTCCATGTGCTGCCGTCCGCACTCTCTTCTACCGTTACGGTACCGTCTGAAGTGGCGGTTTGAAAATACATGGCAAAGTAGGTGTACATAGGTACTCCGCGGAAATGGAATACTACGGAGCCGCCATTCTCTAACGCAAAGGCATTGGTTGAACCTTGTCCGCTAACGGTCGTCCAATCCGTTTTGTCTGTGTTAGTACCTGTCCACTCATACACACCACTTGCATTTTTTACCCAGTCATAGCCTATCCATGTGGCTTTATTCTCGCTTACCTTGAACGTACTGCCATACATATCGTAGGCATTATTAAGCCACAAACCGTAGTACTCACCTGTGTGTGCACCTGAAGTAAATTTAGACAAACTACCGGGACCGGTAGGTACGTGTATCGGGTCTCTGATAATGAGGAAAGTTACGGCAGAATTTTGTGAGTTGCGTCCATAATAATTGGTGGTAGCATTGATATTCGCAATAAAGCGTAGATACGGGGTAGGCGTAACTAAGTCGCCGGTTTGCATACCATACGTGCCATCGCCATTGTCGATTAAAGTCTGTCCGTATTTGCCATCGTCTGCAGATTCGTAATACTTAAACTCCGAGAAACCGGTTACTTCGCCTGCATCTATCGAGTTGGTACTCAGTATTTTGTCGTAACGTGTATTACGGTAGAGGCGTGTTCCGTTACCTCTTGTAGGGTCAACCTGCGGATAGGTAAAAGCGAGATTGTGTTTCTTTACCTGCATCACGGTATCCAATACGATGCCTTCGTATTCATCGGATTCTGCCTGCACGGCATGTATGTTGCGGCTTGTGGTCATTTCCGCCTTAGGGCTGAATGTGCATGCTGCGGTATCAATAGTAACATAGTTGCCCAATGTGGCGTATGTAGAGGAGAATACGATAGGTGCAGGGCTGTTGCGATCTTTGAATGCCGGTTGGTTGGCTTGGTCGGTATAAAGCACGTAATAAGAGGTACCAATTTTCTCTAATCCCCATTTCAGTGTATTGGCTTTCTTGGGCGAGATGGTAACAGATACATCTAATGTCTGTGTGAACGTGGTAGCGTCCAAGGTGCTGGTGCCGGATATGGTTAATTTTCCATTATAGGTAGTGGTGCTTGCTACTGCTTCGCTAACGCCTGCCTTGATGGTGATAGGCAAGGTATAGGTCTTGCTGTTCTCTCCAAGAATAGGTGTCCCCTGTTCTAAAGCGAAAACATTGTTTTCGTTACTGGTCCATGTGAATGTGGGGTCGCTGAGGTATTGGTAAGATACATCGAATAGCGCGGTCTTGATAGCCGTGCCCAATTGGTCGGGATAGCGATAGGTGCTCCCGCCAGACAAAGGATCCTCAGCCACAAAATCACCCGGGTTTCCTGCGGTATTCTTGAGGGATAGCAGAGTCTCTTCGGGGGTATAGCCTGTACCTGTCAATGCGATGGTCTGATAGTACGTGATTCCGGCTCCCAAAGCATCTTTATAGGTGCAAGTGAGGGTTAGCGTAGCCTCATAAGCAACGTCTTTGGATTTTGGGTCAAAGGTTACAGAGCATTTGCCGTCTGTGCCAACACTATTGAGATGGAAATTAACTGTATCGGTACCGCCAATCTCTGCGCTCCAAGTGCCGTTCTGGCTGGCATATACGGTACTCGTAGGGCTAACCGATAAGGTGCTACTCTCAGAGGATTTCACGTCCCCAAATGCCAAATCAGCGAGACTGAATGTAGGGGTATAGTTTTCCGTCACCGAAACGGTGTACTTTTTCTGTCTATATTCCGTACTACTTGTCCCATACTTTGAGCAGATGGTCAGAATGGAAGAATGAGTACCATGAACCCCGGTGGGAGTGTATGTGACACTCCATGTTTGTGTGGTCTTTTCGCTGTTTAAAGTGCCGCTGCCAACCGCAAAGTTGTGTTCTTCTGACGGAAAAGTTGCTTCAATATCTGTTTCCGAAATGACATCTAATACGTCGCAGGCGATGTCCTTGGAAGGATTATCTTCTTTTGGATTTCTTACCGTATCTAAATCTATAGTTTCGTCTTCACCATTTTTCAAACGCGGTTGTACCCATTTGGCCTCATAGGTGTATGTTGTCGTCGTTGTTGTTGTTTTGGTGTCTTGATGAGTCTGTGCTTTCAATGCTCTTTGGTATTCATACGAAAATGAGCCATCTAATCTACCATCATTTTCATACCATGCATCAAATTTATACTCGTTATCCGTTTCGCCCGGCTGTTTTGCGTAGAAATAGAAAACCTGACCACCTTCATGCACAGCATGAGTCGAACTCTCTCCACAGTCAGCATCATTGGTTGCCGAAGATACCCATTGAGGAGTTCCTTCAACAGGATTTTCTTTTGATATATATACCAATCCCACTCCTGTAGGCGAAATGCTTGCGGTAGCAGTAACTTTGACATAGTCAGTTGAGTTCCCACCAAACGTATTTTGTGTTGAGGCAATGAGCAATAAACCAATAACAAATACGATGGAACCATAATTTGTGCGGGTGTGTGTACCAATGTGAAATTTATCCTTTTTCATAATGAGTTGTAGGGTTGGGTTTGAAGGTTCAGACTATGGGTAACATGTTGTTTTGCCAATAGCATAATTATTGATAGTACTAAAACAATGTGTACCCAATCGCAGAGTAGGTGGAAATATAAATGTGCGATGGTCATAACGATGCACCAAACGGCTATAAGCAAAGCATACGGCAATGCCCAATATCTCCGCCAATGCCAAAAGACTGCGGGCAGTGGATTGAAAGGAATAATCAGCCAATTCCATGAGGTACAACAAAGGTCGGAGATGAAGATGAGGTAGGTCATACACAGACCTACAGCGGTTTGCAAGGCTAAGAAACACCAATCGATATATGGTTTCTTCCAAAAGAGGTTGGCAATAGCAATCAGCAGGAGCAGTATTGCCAGCATCATTGGTGTAAACTTGGTTTGCGGATATTGCGGCGTACCTGCCACTAAGGTATGTCTCTCTTGCTGCAATACGGGGACACCATTGCATGTTGCTTGTTGCCAAGCGCAGACCAAGTCGGCGGGGACAAGCAGTTGTTGCCCTCCGACTAACATTTTTTCGGCTTCGCTGCCGGTGATAAAATATAGTATAAATCGGTTCCACGAATTTTCCCGGGTATGAGCAACGAATATCTCTTTTGCACTCTTAGGCTCGTTGTACAAACCGGTCGGATAGTTTATGGAGATACCGCTGTCATCCATTGCTTGCTCTATAAAACGGACGCAAGAGATAGCACAGCCGCGGTGGTAGTAGTCGTAGGGTTGCATACTACCTTTCATCATCTCCTCGTCCAATACACGCCATAGTTCTCGCTTCACTTCTATCGGTAGGTTGAAAGTATATTCATATACCCCACGCCCTTCCTCGCGATAGGGGGCGCAATAGTCCTCCACGGGGATAGCAAACATCCCCATATAGAGTCTGCCTGCCAAGAAATCCGCCACCCGGTGCTCCACAGCCTCGCTCTCATACGAGAAACAATAGTCTAATCCGTAGGCGGGACATTGCATACGAATACAAGCGTGCCCCAAAACGGAATAGAGCACCGTCCCCGGGTCTGCCACCAAAAGCGAGGCAATCACAAAATCTTCTGCATCGCGGTTGATGGTATCGGTGGGAGTGGTTGCTTGTGCCATGCCTGCATAGTCCGCCTGCCCCCATAGAGATATGGAGGCAAGCAGACAAAGCAATATGTAGGCAACGCGTTGCATATTATTTCTTTAGCAGTACAGCCTTATTTTCCCCGCGCAGGATATAGATACCCGATGCGGGAGCAGAGACTATCTTCTGTTCGTTGGCGGCTTGCTGCCAAGTGGCAACCAGCGCCCCGAGACTGTTGTAGAGATAGAGCGTCTGTGCGATGGGCGTGGTGATTGCCCATGCGTGATCAAGGTAGCCCACGCGGATGTCGCCGTCCGATGCCGTGTGGCTTACCGCCGTGGTAGGTCCTTCGCTCTTGGGATGCGGGAAGACGTGCATCTCGCCCGTGGTCTGCCCCTGCATAAACTGGATATACAGATAGCCATCTGCATCCACACGGCTCTCCATGCTGCGCAGCGTGTCTTGCGTGAGGGTCAGCGTGTCTTTCCCTGCTTGTTTTTGGTAATACAGCACATGGGTGTTGGTAGGAGTCAGGTTGAATGTACAAGTGTCTGCAATGAATATGTAGAAATTCCCAAGTCCGTTCAGCCAAAAATCCATATCTTGTTTGGACCATTCTGCTTGGTTGATACGATAAGTGGGGGTGGCAATCTCTTTGTGCATAGTGAACACCTCGTTGGTGGAGAGTCGCACCGTCTTAGCGAGACATTCGCTTGCCGCCCATGTGGAGGGAGTTACCTGAGTAGGCAGAGCCGTCAAGAAACGCACAAAGATATAGTCCATATCGCCCTTCTCGGTCAAGGTTTTCAACTCAGGTTTGGAAAACGTCAGTTCCTGCCCCTCTACGGTGATATCAAAGGTGTAACAGCCTAAATAGCGACTATCGGAAGCGGATGCGTAGAAGTCGGGAGTGGTGCCAAAATAGGCAGTGATAGGCTCTGCTCCACTTGCAGAGAAGAGCAGGGGTTTGTCTTCCCAATTCTTGCGGAAGTAGTAGTACTGCGTGGTGTCATCCGCGGCAATGGTATAAGCCGTGTTCTTCTCCATTTCGATGGCTTCTGCCAGCGGACCTTCTATGGGCTTGGGGGCTACGATGAGGGCTGCCGAGTCGGTCGTGAGCATGCGGGCATAGTAGATACCGCCCTTGCCGTTCAGGTTGATGAGTTGGCTGATATAGTCTGCCGGCAGGTCGCGGTAGGAGTTGGGGGCAAGATACAGAGTGTCCACTATGTTTACATCCGAAGGGTCAAGGGGGAAGTCGCAGGAATTGCCAAAGTACAAAATGGTCTTCTGGTTCTGCCCTGTCCACGTGATTCGTACGGAATCGCCCTGCCAGTTGGCGAAGGGAAATGTGAAAATGGAATCCAAGGTACTTTGAGAGATAACCACCGTATCGGGGATGTTGACCCAATGGGCACGCTCTATGCAACTGCGGAAACTATCATCGGGGATGATATCGGCTTGACCATTGCGTTCGGTAACGATATTGACATACGCCTTCACGTTGTAGGTGATGTCAAACTGCGCCAGCAACTCGCGGTACGATTCAGAGATAACCAAATCGTAATAGGTATAGCCGGTCTCCGCATTGTAGGTACGCTCAAATGTGAACTCCATAGGTACGGCCACCCCCCATCCATCGGCGGCGGTAACTACATCCTCTAATTTCTCATCGCCGTATTGCCCTGTGGTACATCCGAAATCCACATAGGCTTTTACGGGCTCAAATTGTTCTCCTGTTACTGTAAACCGTGCATGCAGAGGCAGGTCATAGGTGTATGCAGTAAACCAAAATGAACCGGGTATGGGAATAAACATCGAAAAGCCATCTGCTACCGGAATGGGATTCCCGCAAGACATACCTCGTATGTCTTCATACTGCCCAAAAACAGGCGTACACATCGCTACAAGAAGCCCTATACAGAGCAAGAAACGAGTAAGTAAAGTTTTCATAAGCATGGATATTTTTATTTGATTGTGTTACGTGTGCGCAATAAAGTAATGATGGTGTAGAGTATCACTAAGATGCCCATTGGCAACAAGGAGTCTCCTATGGGCAATGCCCAACCGAACCCGGCAGAACCCTGTTTGCTCATAAACCAAGATTTGAACTGGTCTAATGTAGGCATAGAGTAGTCGCCCTCGTTAGCCGCGACCATCTTGTAGTATAATGCCTCCAATTCTTGCTCTGTCAGGTTCATATTCCCTTCGGGCCATTCGTTCTTCAACCAGTTCTGCCAGCCGTCTTCGACACCTATCACCCGCTGTTTACCCGGGGTCTGTGCTCCGTTGTTAGAGGCAAGATAATCGTCCGCGGAGAGGTAGCTGCCGCTGTAGGCGGAGAGGCTGCTGTAGCCGTTGCTATAGATGCCGTAGTTGCCGTTCTTGGCTGCCATGGCAGCGGCTACGGCGGCTTGGTCGGAGCCGCTGCTGCCGCTCGTGTTGCTGCTCAGGGTGTTGGTGCTGAGAGCAAGGGTGTAGGTGGGGGTGTACGATGTGCTTCCCAACCCGCCTATGCTGACCGATGCGCCTCCTGCAGCCCCTGCCGAGGCAGATGCGCCCGCAGCACTCGACGTGCTGCTGCCCCCCCCGCGGGAGGCACCGCCTGCCGAATCGCCACCGCCATACGAATGGAGTTGCCCCGAGGAGGTGGTATAGACCCCGCCCGAGGCGGGAGACATGCCGCCCGCTGAGGTACGCGCCATCGTGCCCCCGCGCGTAGCAGAAGAAGACACGGCGTACAGCGAAGCCGACGAGGATGCCCCTGCAGATAGGGACACCTGCCCCAGCGCGCCTGCATGAGACACCAAACCCCGCGCACCCGTGCGGGGTGCGCTCAGACGAACGGCATACGTGGCGGAACGATTGCTGCGAGAGGCAGCAGGAACATTGAGACCCGCGGCAGAGCCGACTGACCCCGACCCGAGAGAACCGGGGCGGCTATGCTGCGAGGATGCAACGACTCCCGCAGACGGATGGGTCATCATAGAGCGGCTCATAGCGGTAGGTTGATAAAAGGATTCGGACGTCTCATCGTGGAGAATGACTTGCAGAACAGACAAGTATAGCACCGCCAAACCCAACACTACACATGTAGCAATAAATGTACTCTTTTTAACAGACTTCATATCTTCTCGGCTATCCCCTGCGGCACCGATTTGGTTTCCTACAGCATGCCGCGCAGAATAGCATTTTAGGGGTACTTCCTTTCTGCCCCCTATATTATTGTTTATGGGTGTTTCTTTCTTTTCCCCTCTCTATCCCCCGCATCTTTCCTCATCGTCTCCAACCCCCTCGCATCGCCTGCTCCGGCAAAGAGAAAAAGAGCCTTCATGCGTTTTCGGATGCGGTGTGCGTCTCCTTGTAGCATGCGGCATCATTCGAAATCGGGTGCAAAGTTACAACAATTTTGGTGAATATGCAAACATTTATACCGCAATAGTTCGTGAATATTTTTTTAATAAGTTTATTTTGTGATAGTTAAGTACTAT
>JBJECI010000059.1:0-12294 GCA_051870915.1 Paludibacteraceae bacterium | reverse complement strand
CTATTCGAACTCCTCCCCGACTTCCCGGGCTCGCGACTGATGACCTACATATCCTTCCGCGCCATCGTCGCGGCGGTGCTTGCCCTCCTCATCAGTATCTATTTCGGCAAGTACTTCATCGCCCTCATGAAGCGCAAGCACATCAGTGAGGTGCAACGCGATGAGAAGACCGACCCCTTCAACGTCGCCAAGAAAGGCGTACCCACCATGGGCGGTATCGTCATCATTATCAGTATCTTACTGCCCGTCCTCCTCATCGGCAACCTGAGCAATATCTACCTCCTGCTCATGCTCATCACCACCCTCATCCTCGGGGCATTGGGCTTTGCCGACGACTATATCAAGACCTTCCGCCGCAACAAAGACGGGCTCAACGGTTGGGTCAAAATCGCCGGACAGGTCTTGCTCGGACTCATCGTCGGACTCACCCTCCGCTACAGCCCCGTAACCACCATGAACGAGCAAGTCTCCACCCGCACGGAGAACAACATCACCATCGTCGAGAAGTCCCCCGCCGTCAAGTCCACACAGACCACCATCCCCTTCGTCAAGAACCACAACTGCAACTATGCCGACCTCTTCTCCTTCCTCGGCAGCGAGAACAAGTACCGCGCCGGCTGGATATTCTTCGTATTGCTGACCGTCCTCGTGGTCGCTGCGGTGAGCAACGGAGCCAACCTCAACGATGGCATGGACGGCATGTGCGCGGGCAACTCGGCTATCATCGGCGTGGCGCTCATCGCGCTGGCGTACATCAGCGGCAGTTACGTCTGGGCGGACTATTTCGATGTGATGTACATCCCTGGCAGCGAAGAGTTGGTCGTCTTCCTCGCCTCTTTCGTCGGCGCACTCGTGGGCTTCCTTTGGTACAACGGTTTCCCCGCACAAATCTTCATGGGCGACACGGGCAGCCTCACTATCGGCGGTATCATCGGCGTCTGCGCCGTACTGATTCACAAGGAGTTGCTGCTCCCCATCCTCTGCGGAGTCTTCCTCATGGAGAGCATATCCGTCATCTTGCAGACGCAGGTCTATAAGTTCGCCAAGCGCCGCGGCAAGCACGTCCGCGTATGGAAACGCGCCCCGCTCCACGACCATTTCCGCACCAGCGTGGAGCAAGTGCTGAAGAACGACCCCACCTGCACCATCCGCTTCAAGGGCAGCCCCGAGTTACACCACGAGACCAAGATAGTCCTCCGCTTCTGGATTACCACCCTCCTCCTCGCCGCCCTCACCATCCTCACCCTCAAGATACGATAATGCTGTCTAACATGAATTGCCGTGAAGAACGTTTAACATATAATTATCGTGTAATTATTCATTAATTAGTTTGCACAGCGCAACTTAATTGACACAATGAACTCTAACATATAATTATCGTGTAATTATTCATTAATTGTTGCATAGTAATTTTTTCTATATGTCTGATTTAAGTCAATACAAGCAAACCACGTATCATATTATCGGAGCGGCGATGGAAGTGCATGGTATCTTGGGATGGGGATTGGTAGAACCCATATACCAAGAGGCTTTGGAGAAAGAATTGCAACTAAGAGGCTTACTCTGTGAACGAGAAAAAGAAGTGCCTATACGATACAAAGATTTCGTACTGGATAAGCGGTTTCGCATAGATATGTTGGTGGAAGATGTCGTTGTAGAATTAAAATCCGTTGCGCAACTCAAAGCAGAACATCGCGAGCAATTATGCAACTACCTCCGCCTAACTCAAAAGCAAGTAGGTCTATTGATAAACTTCGGCGAGCGCAGCCTGATAGGTGAACGATGGGCATTTGACAAAGAAAGCAACACTTGTTTTCTAATCAACAAAAACATGCAACCCGTCAATCACGACTGTGACTACCTCTTCCGTCCCACGCACTGGCAATAACCCCGACAAACATGTTCGACAACGAAAAATTAATGAATAATTACACGATAATTATATATTAAAACCACCATACAACGAAAATTAATGAATAATTACACGACAATTATATGTTAAAAAGAAAAACGATAATTATATGTTAAAACTCTCCTCCACAAGGAAAAATTAATGAATAATTACACGTTAATTATATGTTAAAAAGAAAAACGATAATTATATGTTAAAGCGTTTGGTTGTTTTAGGAGCCGGAGAGTCGGGCACGGGTGCCGCGATTCTCGCCAAAGAGAAAGGCTACGAGGTCTTTGTCAGCGACATGGGCGAAATCAAGTTGCCCTACCGCGCTATGCTCGACCAACACGGCATCGCGTGGGAAGACGGCGGGCATACCGCCGAGAAAGTGCTCAATGCCAACGAGGTGGTGAAGAGCCCGGGCATCCCCCTGACAGCCCCCCTCATCCGACAGTTGCAGGCACAAGGCACGCCCGTCATCTCCGAGATAGAGTTCGCCGCACGCTACACCCATGCCAAGATGATTTGTATCACGGGCTCCAACGGCAAGACCACGACCACCTCGCTCATCTACGACATCCTCCACCGCGCGGGACTGAACGTCGGGCTGGCAGGCAACATCGGCAACTCCCTCGCCCTGCAAGTGGCGCACGAAGACCACGACTACTACGTCATCGAGTTGTCCTCCTTCCAGTTGGACAACATGTACGACTTCCGTGCGAACATCGCCATCTTGATGAACATCACCCCCGACCACCTCGACCGCTACGACTTTGACTTCCAGAACTACGTGAATGCTAAGTTCCGCATCACGCAGAACCAGACGCAGGATGATGCGTTCATCTATTGGTCGGAAGACCCTGTGCTCGACCGCGAGATAGAAAAGATGCGCCCGGGAGCCACGCTCTATCCGTTCGGCTTCGCCACACCCGCCGAGTCTGCCGACAGAGTAGGCGGCGTGAATGCCGCGTGGATTGACCACAACAACCTCGTTGTCAATGCCTGCCCCGAGCCGTTGGAGGTGCCCGTGGAGCAACTGAACCTGCAAGGCAAGCACAACCAACTCAACTCCATGGCAGCCTCGCTCGCCGCGCAAATTCTGCATATCAAGAACAGCGTCATCCGCGAGAGCCTGCAGCAGTTCGCCGGCGTGGCGCACCGCTTGCAGTACGTAGCCACCGTGCGCGGAGTGCGCTTTATCAACGACTCCAAGGCGACCAACGTCAACTCCTGCTGGTACGCATTAGAGTCCATGACCACCCCCACCGTCCTCATCCTCGGCGGCAAGGACAAAGGTAACGACTACTCCGAGATAGACCAACTCGTCCGCGAGAAGTGCCACACGCTGGTCTTCATGGGACTGCACAACGAGAAACTGCGAGAGCATTTCGGCACCTTTGGACTGAATATCATCGACACCGACAACCTCCACGATGCCGTCGCAGGTGCTTTCCGCGCTGCCCGCGAGGGCGACACCGTCCTGCTCTCGCCCTGCTGCGCTTCCTTCGACCTCTTCCGCTCCTACGAAGACCGAGGCGACCAATTCATGCAAGCCGTCCGCAGTTTATAACAAGTGAAAAATTTCAATTCAAAATTGAGTTATATCGCCCCATTGGGGCTACCATTGTGGATATCGTCCCTCTACGTAGGGGCAAGCTCCTACGCTAATTTATATCGCCCCTTCGGGGCTTACACGGAACAAAACGAAGTTACATACACGGAGTTCCTATGAAGAATCGACTCTTTCAAAATATCGACCGCACCTTTTGGGTATTGTACCTTGTCCTCGTGGCACTGGCTATCATCACACTCTTCTCTGCGTCCAGCACGCTGGTATATGCAGAAGGTTTAGGCTCTGTCGGCATGCAAATGCTTTTTATCTTGATGGGTGTCGTGGTGGCATTCGGCATTCAGTTTCTGCCGACCTATCTGATACGTTTCGGCGGGTATATCCTGCTAGCGATAGCCGTTGTCTGTCTCTATTCACTATTGCTGCCTAAGGGTCTCAACCCCTATGCGGTAACCATCAACGGAGCCACACGCTGGCTACGCTTGGGGAGCATCACGTTCCAGCCATCGGAGTTGGCGAAGTTAGGCCTGATGATAGTCATCGCTGACCTGCTTTCTCGCGCCAAGACCCCCGAGACCAAGCGCAAGTATTTCTGGTGGACACTGGGTATCACGGGCATCACCGTGCTGCCTATCCTCGTCCATAACCTCTCCACCACGCTACTTATCTGCATCATCGTGTTCCTGCTGTGGGTACTCGCCAACATTCCGTGGAAATACACCGGCAGTATCGTTGCTTTCGCCATAGCACTTCTCATAGCAGGCTATATAGTCGTGGAGTTCGCTTATGTGCGGAAAGATAGAACCCCCGCGGTGTTCGATCGTTCCGTTACATGGGTGAAACGCATAGATAAGAAACTCTTTCCCGATGAGACAGATGCCAAGACTACCAAATATACCGTTACGGACGAGAACCGTCAGGAGGTGTATGCCAACGTAGCCATCGCCCGCGGGGGAGCGTCCCCCATCGGCGTGCTACCCGGCAACAGCAAAGAGCGCGACTACTTGCCGCTCGCTTTCATGGACTATATCTTCGCCATCTTTGTAGAAGAATGGGGAATCATAGGTGCCATCGGGCTTATCATCCTATATCTGTGGATACTCTTCCGCGCCTGCTATGTCAGCACGCGCTTCGGCGACACCGCTTCTATGCTCATGGTCATGGGCTTGGCACTGATGATTACCATACAGGCACTCTTGTCGATGCTCGTAGCGGTCGGTATCATGCCCGTTACGGGACAGCCGCTGCCGATGATTAGCAAGGGCGGCACCAGCGCACTGATCACAAGCACCTATTTCGGTATCATGATGTGCGTCAGCCGCGAGCAACGCATGCTCCGCGAGCGCCAAGACAGCACCACCCGCGCCAGCGAAGAAGACGTGCCGGAAATACTATGATTAATTAAGAATTATGAATTAAGAATTAAGAGGGCATTGGAACTGAGTTTTCGTAGTATGGGCACTCATAATTCTTAATTTCTTAATTTTCAATTATCCACGCGCCCTCTTAATTCTTAATTCTTAATTCATAATTGATATGAAGTATCTCATTTCAGGCGGAGGAACAGGTGGACATATCTTCCCCGCAGTAAGTATCGCCAATGCCTTGCGCGAACTCGACCCGCAGGCGGACATCCTCTTTGTCGGTGCCTTAGGGCGCATGGAGATGGAGCGCGTGCCGCAAGCCGGCTATAAGATTATCGGCTTGCCCGTGCGCGGCTTCAACCGCAAGCAGCCGTGGAAGAACATCTCCGTTGTGTGGGACTTGCTCTGTTCTATGGTGCAGGCGTGGCGTATCGTCCGCGATTTCCGTCCCGACGTGGGTATCGGCGTGGGAGGCTACGCCAGCGGCGCGGCAATGAAAGTGGCAGCGAAGATGGGCGTACCTATCCTGCTGCAAGAGCAGAACGGCTTTGCCGGCGTTACCAACAAACTGCTCAAAGACGATGCCCGCAAGATTTGTGTGGCATACGAGGGGATGGAGCGCTTCTTCCCTGCGGAGAAGATACTGCTCACGGGCAACCCCGTGCGTCAGGACTTAGTCCGCGGCAACAAAGAGCAAGCCATCGCCTACCTGCAAAAGGAATACGGCGTTGCTTTCTCGCTCGAGCGCCCTACCCTACTTATCATCGGCGGCAGCCTCGGCGCACGTACCATCAACCAAGCCCTGCTCGGCGGCGTACAACCACTGCTCGCCCAAGGCATCCAAGTCATCTGGCAAACGGGCAAGACCTACTACGAACAAATCATTAAGCAATTTGAAAATGAAAAATCCCGAACGGTCGGTACAAGTTCCGAAAATTTGAAAATGAATAGTTCCGAACGGCAATTTTCAAATTTACAAATTTCCAAATTTTCAAATTGTCTCATCACGCCCTTCCTAAGCAACATGCCCGACCTGTATGCGCTGGCGGATTTGGTCATCTCCCGCGCGGGGGCAAGCAGTATCAGCGAGTTGTGCTTGTTGGGCAAGCCTGCTATCCTCGTGCCTTCGCCCAATGTGGCAGAAGACCATCAGACGCATAACGCCATGGCATTGGTCAACAAAGACGCAGCGGTGCTGGTGAAAGACGCAGACGCGGGGCTGCAACTCATCCCCACCGCCCTCGCACTCCTGCAAGACCCCAACCGCCTCAGTGCGCTCCGCGAGCATATCCTCACCCTCGCCCAACCCGACTCCGCCCGCCGTATCGCTGAGGAAGTGATACGACTAGTAAGAACAAAGTAGAACAAGGGAGGATGCATCTTTAGGAGAAGTTTTGCGTTCACTAATTAGAACTCATTTCAAAACATAACCTATTAATTACGAGCAAGGGGTACAAGGACATTTGATTCCTTGCACCCCTTGCTCAATTTGGGGATTAGCATCCACATGGAAACATCACTTACCGCCCAATATCAATGTTGCCTCGCCTAAACCGCGTGAGGTTAGTTTCGACTCTATACTATACTGCTGTTGCAAGTATTTTTGTAAGTTTCTCAACCAGTTTCGAGCATCTACGGATCGTCCCTTTTCATTGGTTAAAGGGATATACACTCCATCAAACAGCATTTGATACGCAGTACCTGTCGGCGTATTGTAACGTCCACCTACTGCATGTTCTGCGACCCAATCTTCTATTATCTCTTGCAACTCAGAGCCATCATAATCGGACTCTAAATCACCATCAAAATCGTCCGCAAAAATCAATATGCGTATCCTAACAGGGCGACCGGTTGTTGTCAGTTCTTTGAAATAATCCATTAGATGGGCTGCAAATGTCTCCATATGACCAACTATTGCCTCTTCCAAAAGCACTGTAGTTTGCGCCTCTGAAGCGAGCACTGCTGTACCGGTACCCGAAGCCTCACCCACCTGTGTATCATTATACCCATCCAGCGCCTGCATCTGAAAATGCATTGCCTTCTGGGTTCCTCCGCGCAACGACTCTGTCCACCAGTTCACCTGAACCCACATGTCCGCATGTGCCACTTCCTTGAGTTTGTCTAGTGAACTAACTGCAATATCCGACCCCGATTTGCTTTGTGTCAGCATATCTTCTGCCGCTTGCGTATTGAGGGTTTTTAGGCACGACTCTAAATTCTTAAGCGGGAAATTGCGAGCGGCAAACAATCCATTGACTTGTGAAATCACTTGAGATAGTTCCTTGTTCTCATTAAGTGCGCGTGCATAATCTATATTTCCTTGCTCGGTTACATAACCATGCTCATGACACCATTGATTCGAAGGAACAACCATTAAAGTGGGAACTTTTCCCCCTGCCGTTTCTGTCATCTTGGGAATAATGTTATCATCTTCCAAACGTTTGCGAAGAGCCTCCGTCTGTACGGTTACAACCAACCCTACTTTGTATTCACGCCCTATCTTGATCACCTGATCCGGAGTACCATTCGCCATAAAAGAAACATAGCGTTGATAAGCACCACCATCTGCAAAAAAAGACCGGAAATAATCCGCATGCTGCTCCTCTATAGCAGGATCTGCTATCAAGGGAGGCACACCCGGCAAACGTTGAGAGTCGTTGGTTGGTGCAATTCCGGTGAAGATAATACCGTGCACAGCATTCTTTCCTGCCTGCATAGTAGCTACCTGTACATTCGTTGAGTATGTCCACACACGTGCAATAGCACATCCTTTAGGTGCTTGTCCCACGCAAGCTTGCAACTCATACCGCCAATGCATCGTAGCATTGTCTGCCTTCTTTTGGGCGATTTTCTGTGCAAACAATACGCCACCGAGAAAAGAAGAAAGTACAATGAATGTACATATAGAGCTCAATCGTTTCATAATCTAATTCTATTATTTGCTCTTCTTACTGGATTCTATCAAAAGCATACCGGGGAACACCTCTTTCTTGGTTTTGAATTGCGTCCCCTTTGATTCCTGCTCTTCTGCTTCGGTTTCTTCGCCGACAGCATAGCGGTTATCCCAAATAGTGCCGTCTGCTTTCACATTTGCATCTACCATAGTATATACCGTACGTCCCTCTTTGGTCATGGTGCATTGCATGATGTTATATTTCTTTTTTGCACTAACACCCTCTTTTATTCCGATTGGAGCGACAACACCCGTAACTTTTCCCTTTGCATTGGTGGCAAGTGCGGTAATCGGCGTATAAACACGGAACTCCTCAAACTTAGTCTGCAGATTATTGATGGCATCATCCTGTGTGCGACTGCACGTAATGGTTATCTGCTCTTCCTGCGACAATTTAGCATACTTGCCGGCATGGAAAGCTGTAGCATTGTTCGTTACGGTAGGCATCATACCTACATATTTCATACGGAAAGTGGTCTCATCTGCAAAGAACTTAGCCAATTTGTCTGCATCTGCTGTTTCTGTATAATAATCCGTATAGAACTTATTTTGTACTTCCGGACTCCAATCCAATTGAAAGAGATAAGTGCACTCCATCACAGCGAAACCTTCTATATTGAGCAATTGGTTGGTTGTCTGAACAAGGTCTGCACCTAATTCTGTAAGGCTTGCACCAAGTGCTACTGCACTCGCTGCCAGACCGACTATCTGTCCAAAGAAACCTAATCCATCCGCTGCCTTCGCAACCTCGTTGGCACCACTTGCGACTTCGGAGCTGATGGACTTAATACCTTCCGTCACTATATTCACCACCTCTGCACGGGAAGCATGGTCTATATACGCCATATCATTTACGAGAACGAAAGTTTTGCCTATCAGTTCATCACTCGCATCAGCAATGTTCACACGCCCTTGTATAGTTCCGGAGGCCATCTCGCTTGCCAACAAAGAAGCATCATAATGTCCCCTCTCTGCTATGTAATCGGTATTGAACCCGCGCTCGGAATCAAAGTTAAACCACGAAGCAACAATGGTCTTAGCAATACCCGACTCATTCAATGCCTCCAAATATACACGATACGCCGCCGTATCTTTCGCTTGTTTATAGTTGCAATGGTCATCTAACTTAACCAATAGAGCCTGCCTATCTTCAAAGTGTTGCAGTTGGTCATATCTGTCAGGGAATGGCATATTAACCGCTGCCTCAGCCACCTCCATGGCAAAGGAGTCTTGCATGTGAACAAATGGCATCACAATCAGCGAACTACGATGATAGGCACTAATAGACTCCGCATCAATCTTTGTTTGAGCTGTTAGCATTACGGTCATGCCCATTAGGCAGACGATACTTGTAAGGATTTTTTTCATAACATTTAGAATGGTTGGTAAATTATTTTTTAGTGTATTCAAAACTATTTGAATTTGGTTATTGCGTACTCCAATCATTTATAGAAAGGGCATACAGAGGAATGGACGGACTACCACCAATTGATGTTATACCCGTTGGTATCCAATATCAGTGCATCTTCCCTTGCGCCGAGTGCCTCTATGATACGCACCTTCGCTTTATCTATCAGCATCTTGAACATCGGGTCTGTCGCACGAATGCCCTTCACTGCCTGCATATAAGCATCCTCTTGAGAATTGCCTGCCACCTTCTTGCGAAACAACTTGTCCGAGAACAACAAGCCCGCGGACACATCACCTATGTAAAAATGAAACTCCACCTCCATTGCATACTTGGCTGGTGTGGTATCCGTCCAACCTTCGTCCAACACCACGGAATGTACCGTCAGTATATAACGAGAACGCCCGTCTATATTCGCCACACCGTTGCGAAGCAATATCTGATTCATTTTCTCTGCCATCAGATCTTGAGCTCGTTCCGGTATGGCACTCTTGGGAGCTATATAAGAACCTATAATAATCTTGTCTGTCAAATCGGGCATCTCTGATTGCGCTTTCACACCATATGAGGCAACCAACAGCAGCAAAATAGAAAGAATTATCCGTTTCATAAGATACATCTTATCGTACAATTGTTTGGTTAGTAATCTTTACACCATTGAGTTTGTAAGTAACTATCAGATAGTTATTCTCATCCTCATAGCAACCTTGTTCAAAGTTATACTCTACCAATCCGCCATCATCCAAAGGCCTCCACTGCAGTTGTGTCAAGCAGTTGCTTGATAATTGCGGCTTCTTAGAGTAACTCAACATCGTAGCACCATAATATAAATGGTATTGTGCACCGCTCCTTGAGACATTATCAAAACGTATCTCTATCTCTGCTAACATCTTCTTGTAGCGACTATTCAGCGTTACGCAACGTTGAATACGGCTATCGCCTTCCGGCAAAGACTGTTGAAATACTTGAAGTTGGCTCATATTATCCAACATAGCTTCCACACTGCCCAACTGCCCCAAATCAACCGATTCAAAGGCAATCAGCCGTTCATTTAAGGATGCCTCACGTTCCTTAAACTCTCGAATAATTTGTCGAATCTGTAAATCCGAGAAAGGGTACTTAATGTTATATACATACGAATACTTACCTTTCTCCAATTCTATCTTTTCCCAATAATAATCCTCCACGTGCGCCTCCGAGATGTTATTGAGGAATGGGATGTTCGCACTCTTGGTTTTTATTTGCTTTACAAATATAGACATCGCAGAGATGTCATCATCCGTAACAATCTCGCTACTTTGTGATGCTGTCTCGCTCTCTATATGCTCGGCTACAGAAGAGATTATACGCTCCTTCACTTGTTGCATAGCCTTACTCCGCGCCATCTCCATACTACTTCCCTCGGCGGCAGTAATGATATAACCCTTCTCCATACCGAACACCCAGTCCGGAGCGTGCTTGGCTGAACGTTCAATCACCTTCTCTCCTTTCGCAAATGAGAAAAGAGAGAAGGTGATTAACGATACAAAAATAAGAATACGTTTCATTGTACAACTATTCTTCTATGTATTGTGCTTCTTCTGCATCAAAGGCTTCTTGAATCCATTTAGCCGTTTTGTCCGACAATTTCTGCATGGCGGCCTGCTCATTCATCATCACCTGCATTGCCTCCATACGAGCTTTATGCGCAGCTGCGGTATTCACAATAAAATAGCCTTCAAACTCATAGCAGGGCTTCCCGTTCGCGGTCTTCGATGAACGATAAATCATAAAACTGGGTTTCACCTCACCTTTAATCGCTGTTTGAACTTTTGCATCAAAGCCCTGCAAGAAATGGTCTATCTCTATAATATCTTCCTCACTGAGCTCTGAACCGTGCTCTGTTACCGTACGACCCTTAATGTTCGTCCCCTGCATGGAAGCATATTTCTCAATAGCATCTTGCAACAACTTCGCAGAACCGATATTCTTTTGCGTTGACACAGCAAAACCTGCCAATTCCTCAGCATTCTCGCCCGTCAGTTTATCATAGTGCGTTAGAAGGGCTACATCAATGCTGTGAGAAGAACCAAAAACAGACCAACCATCCTTGGTTAAGGTTTTCACCTTTTGCTTGTACTCCTTCTTAATACGTTTTTGCAGTTGTTTCTGATAAGCAGTTTCTGCCTTCATGGACATCGGAGCCGCAATCATCAAACCGGCTACCAAGATAGAAAAAAACTTTTTCATAATGAATCGTTTGCCTACTCTTAATCGGGATTTTCGGCATTACTCCCATCTAATGTGTTTAATTCTGATACTATTCAACATGCATACAAAACACGATAGTAACAATTCGCTGCAAAAATAACGCTTTTCGGCGGAATTACATATAGACAAATCTTGATTTTTTATGATTTTAGCAACTTTTTGTTACTTTCTCTGCACATTCTTCACAATCGAAATGGGTAAACTTAAACGACCGTTTTAATTTACCCAAAAAAAGCTCAAAAAATCAAGGGTGTAGCCACAAAGAAGTGTGTAAATTAAAACGGTCGTTTTAATTTACACACTATACCACCAAAAAGAACAATTTCCCTAAATCGCGCTGCAAAGATACTACATATTTTTCAAATATGCAAACAAAATAATATTTTTTTATAGGATATTTAGACTATTTTTTCGTTTTTTTGTTAAAACAAAAAAAATATCGCCGGCGTTTTGCGTTAGGCTGTCTAATTCAACTTGTTAAATAGCCTCTTCGAATTCACCTTAATTAACATAAAGAGTCCCCATTACTAATCACGGGTTTCGCAATCGAAAGGACACCAAATAATGTTCCATTTTTCGCAAGGGCACCACCAACCTATCACCTGTTTTTCATAAGATTTTTATCGTAACATAGACGAGTCTGTAACGAGTCTGTAACGAGTCTATATAAGGGCAGAACAAATTGTCCAAAACACGCATGGCAAAACACCACCCCATAACTCTAATACGCCACCATCTGTCATCAAAAACGAACGTATTTTTGGTCAGAGATAAGAAATCCCTAAACAGAATAGGCTATTTCACTACTGTCCACTAAAAGATTGACGATAAGATATTAAGACTAAAATTATATAG
>JBJECI010000058.1:0-2449 GCA_051870915.1 Paludibacteraceae bacterium | reverse complement strand
CAAAGCATCCGCTTAGCAACATATATAAAGTCAAATTTTTAACGAACTATTGTTACCTGATAAAATCACCAAAATTGCGAATCTTCATAGACGATACTAATAAGTCCTTTATCCTTCATCCTTTATCCTTCATCCCTAAAACACGTACTTCGTATACTTCACTTCTCCGTATCCCCACGTGTGCGTTACCATCTCATGCTGCTTCCGTTTCTTGCCTTCCACTGCCACCAGCGTATCCACATCCACCGAGAACGTCTCCTCATCCACGCTCACCAACTGCCCCTTGATTTTCTTCCCCTCTGCAGTCAGCACTTCCACGTCCTCGCCCAAGTGCTTCTCATATTGCATCTTCGTCTTGAACGGGGCGCTCAGGCTCACGCTACCTACTTCTATCGCATAATCCTCCTCGCCTGCGGCATCCAACTGCTCCACTAACCAGCCGTTCAGCCGTCCGCAGTCTTCCACATCCACGCCCGCCAGCCGGTCAATCTCTATCAATATCTCATTGGCGGCGCTAACCTCCAGCGTAATCAATTCATAATCCGTATCCCGCAGATACTCTTCCATCAACGCTTGTATTTTATTCTTGTCTAACATATTGTTATTGAGTATATTACATGTGCTTTACTCTACAAAATTGAGGGAACCTCGTGGCTCCCTCAATCAATCACGCTGCAAAAGTACAACTTTTTTTTGATATATGCAAATAATTTTGCAAAAAAAGTGCAAAAAAATCAACAATCTATTGAATAAAGAATTTCATTAAATCAACATTACACATGTGGAGATAGAACGTTGGTTAATAATATTTGAACGATATTTGAAAATATTTGTTGAGAATAAAAAGTTCTTGGCTGTTTTTGAAAGGATTATTGATTGTTTTTGTATAAAGCTACTTTGCGCCCCAACATATCGTATCTTTCTCCCGCGCGTATAATATATAAGGTGCCGTTCTGCCATTGTTTGGTGCATGTTTCTGTCGCCTCTGTTTTTCCCCCGACAAGCCCCGTCTCCTCGCCTAAGTAGGCAAGCCATGCGTCGGGGATGCCGTAGCCGTAGTCTGCGTCGGGGGTGTGGTAGCGGTCGGCGGAACAGAGGATTCGTCGGCGTATCTCTTGGGCGTTTAGGTCGGGTAGGGCAGACCATACGCATGCCGCCATGCCCGCCAAGAGCGGACAGGCGAAACTAGTGCCATTGCCGTATTGTATCGAGCCATCGCTCGGGTTTACGATGCAGGCTCCTTCGCCCATGGCGCACACATCGGGCTTCACGCGCCCATCGCTGCTCGGACCTCTAGACGAGAAAGCGGCGATTCTGCCCTCGCTATCCACGGCTCCCACGCAGAGGATATTGTCTGCGTCGGCGGGTGCCGTCAGGTAGTGCCATGCTTTGTTGCCTTCGTTACCCGCCGCCACGCATACGAGCATGCCTTTGCGGGCTGCTATGAGGGCAGCCTGCGAGCAACGCGTGGCCTGTCCGTTCATGTCCGCGTAGCCGAAGTTCCATTCCTCGTTGTCGAACTCGGAATAGCCGAGCGAGATGCTGGCGATGTTCACTCCGAGGCTGTCGGCTTTCTCCAAGGCGGCGACGAGGTTATCCATCTCTTTCGGGCTCTCTTTTCCGTCTTCCTCCGAGCGCATGAGGTAGTAGTCGGCGGCTGTGGCGGCACCCGCATAATCGCTTCCCTCGCCGGCAATCAAGCCCAAGCACATCGTGCCGTGGTAGCCCGTTGCGCCATATAAGTCATCCGCATCGTCCGTGAAGTCGTAACTGCCCAACCAATGGGTGGTGTCGAGGTAACTTGCCAAAGCGTGGTCGCTATGATTGCCAATAGGGTAGTTCTCAAATCCTCCGTCTATGACCGCCATCACGATGCCCTCGCCGCGATAGCCCGCTTGGTGGAGGGGCATGAGGTTGAACATAGCAAGTTGCGTGTCAGTCCCTTTGGGTAAACTCTCAGTAGCAGCATACGCAGATTGATTGTTTTTTCTCAAATGATATGCGGCATCCGCCTCACGCGTCTTTTCAATGCTTTTTACAAACGAACATATACTAATCCGTGTTGCAACCTCCTCTTCGCATGCCACCGTTGCGCCGTTGAGCCAACGGCTGACTTGCATGATGTCTCCGCCCAGTGCCCGCACGCTGTCTAAATAAGCACTCGACACAGCATAGTCTAAGGAATCAGTATGAATAGCCCACCGAGTGCGCTGCTCCAATGCCCTCTCGGAGAAAGCGATGGGGGCACAGCCTTGTTTATCCGTAAACGTTATGAAAAACACGCTTAGAATGGTAAGTAGGGAGAACATAGCCAAAATTTGAAAATTAAAAATTTGAAAATTTGAAAATGACCATGCGGCGCAAAATCAGAACCTATACACCACGCCGATGACAGCCAAGCGTTTGTATAGGTCGTAAGTGCGTTCGGTGATTTCCTGTTGCTTGCGGC
>JBJECI010000057.1:0-12906 GCA_051870915.1 Paludibacteraceae bacterium | reverse complement strand
ATAGTACCTAACTATCACAAAATAAACTTATTAAACAAATATTCACGAACTATTGCAGGTAATAAATATACTGATTAACCAATTGATTCAAATTTCCCCGCCCCCTTACCCCCTCCCCGCAAGCGGGGCGGGGGAGTAAATAAAAAATTTTGGAATGGATGTTAGGTCTGCTCATAGACTTTACTCAATCCGTTTAGAAAGATGATAATAAAAAGAAACTAATAAAGACATTATAATAACATTATGGCAAAGCAACCGGGTACAATCAATTTGATTGACATCTTTTCAGAGTTTAAGGATCTGAAGAACATTGACCGTCAGACATTTATCAACGTGCTGGAAGACTCGTTCCGCAACGTGATTACGAAGATGTACGGGTCGGACGCAAACTATGACGTGATTATCAACCCCGACAAGGGCGACTTGGAGATTTATCGCAACCGCCTCGTGATGGAGGACGATGACGTGCTGAATCCCAACACGCAGATTGCGCTGTCGGACGCGCTGAAGATAGACGACGAGGCAGAGATAGGCGAGGAGGTAACCGATCGCGTGGAGTTCCAATCGTTCGGTCGCCGTATGATTCTGAACCTGCGTCAGACGCTGTCGAGCAAGATTCTGGAGTTGCAGAAAGAGAACCTGTATATCCGCTACAGCGACCTGCTGGGACATATCGTTTCGGGCGAGTTGTATCAGGTATGGAAGAAAGAGATGCTGCTGCTGGACGAGGACGGCAACGAGTTGTACCTGCCGAAGCAGAATCAGATTCCGTCGGACTTCTACCGCAAAGGCGACACCGTGCGCGCGGTGGTAGTGCAAGTGGATAACAAAAACCAGAACCCGAAGATTATCCTGAGCCGCACGAGCCCGCTGTTCTTGCAGCGCTTGTTCGAGCAGGAGATTCCGGAGGTGCACGACGGACTGATTGCCATCAAGAACATCGCCCGTATCCCGGGCGAGCGTGCGAAAGTGGCTGTGGAGTCGTTTGACGACCGTATCGACCCCGTGGGCGCATGCGTGGGTATCAAGGGCGCGCGTATTCACGGTATCGTGCGCGAGTTGCGCAACGAGAACATCGATATCATCAACTACACTTCGAACATCAACCTCTATATCCAGCGTGCGCTGGCTCCGGCGAAGATTAGTTCGATGAATATCAACGAAGAAGAGAAGAAGGCAGAGGTATATCTGCAGCCCGATGAGGTGAGTCTCGCTATCGGTAAGGGCGGCTTCAACATCAAGTTGGCATCCATGCTGACAGGCTATCAGATAGACGTTTACCGCGAGATGGACGGCGACGACACCGATATCTATTTGGACGAGTTCAACGACGAAATCGACCAATGGGTATTGGATGCGCTGAAGGGCGTAGGTTTCGACACCGCCAAGGCAGTGCTGAACACCCCGAAGAAAGAGTTGGTGGACCGCACAGACCTCGAGGAAGAGACCATTGACCACGTACTGGAAGTGCTGAACGCAGAGTTCGAAAACGACTAATAAATAATTTGAAAATTTGTAAATTTGTAAATTTGAAAATGGCATGCCGCTTTTGATGATGGCAAGCGATGTAATTTTCAATTTTGTGATTCTCAACTAAAAAATTTTCAAATTTACAAATTTACAAATTGCGCAGATTTTCAAATTTTCAAATTTACAAATTTTCAAATTGAAACAAAGTATGGCAATCAAACTAATCAAAGCATGTAAAGAACTCAATGTCGGAATGTCCACCGCCGTTACTTTCTTTGCCAAGCAGGGCAAAGAGATAAATCCTGACCCCAACACGCGTATAGACGATGAACTATACCTGATGCTGGCGAAGGAGTTCAACAAGGACATGGCATTGAAATTGGAGGCAGAGCGTCAGGCGGCAGAACGTCAGGCGCGCGAGATGCAGACTGTGTCTATTGAGCAGCCTGCTCCGAGCCATATAGAAACAGAGATACCGAAGCCGAAGGTAGTAGGTCAGATTGAATTGGACGAGGCGAAGAAAGCCCGCGAGGAGGCAGAGCGTCAGGCAGCGGAAGCAGCCCGCATAGCCGCAGAAGCGGAGGCAGCAGCCAAGGCAGCAGCGGAAGCGGCAGCTAAGGCGGCTGCAGAGCGTATCGCCCGCGAGGAGGCCGAGCGCAAAGCCAAAGAGGAGGCAAAAGATGCCGCTAAAAAGCAAACGGCTACCAAGTCTGATAAGCAGGCAGGGGAGTCTGCGCACATAGATCAGCAGGCGGGGACGCCTGCGCACCCGGACAGGACGCCTGCGCACCCGGACAAGCCGGAGATATTCACGCTGGGTAAGCCCGTGCTGAAAGACGGTCCGAAGGTGGTCGGTTCGATTGACTTGAGCGCTATCAATCAGGCGACTCGTCCTGCAAAGAAAAGCAAGGAGGAGAAGAAGAAAGAGCGCGAGGAGCGGCAGCAACAACAGCAGCAAGCCACCGAGAAGCGCAAACGCGAGCGTATCAAGAATAACAAAGTGGATATCAACGATGTACGCAATCAGAAAGCCAAGCCGAACAGCAAGAAAAAGAGCGTGAAGGTGGAGGTGGATGATGAGGAAGTACAACGTCAGATAAAGGATACGCTGAACCGTCTGCAAGGGCAGAAAGGCAAGTCGAATACCAGCAAGTACAAGCGCGAACGCCGTGAGCAGGAGCGCGAGAAGATGGCTTCGGAGCGCGCGGCAGAGCAGGCACAATCGAAAGTGCTGAAACTGACCGAGTTCGTTACCGCCAACGACCTTGCCGTGATGATGAACCTGCCGGTAAATAAGATTATCGCTACCTGTATGTCGCTGGGCTTGTTCGTATCTATCAACCAACGTCTGGACGCGGAGACCATCAATATCGTGGCGGAGGAGTTCGGCTTCACCACTGAATATGTATCCGCGCACGTGGTGGATGAGATAAACGCCGACGAGCAGATTAACGAGGAGGATATCGAGCCTCGCTGCCCGATTGTAACGGTGATGGGACACGTGGACCACGGTAAGACCTCGCTGCTTGACCACATCCGCAACACCAACGTGATTGCCGGCGAGGCGGGCGGTATCACCCAGCACATCGGTGCCTACAACGTGAAACTGAAGAACGGTCAGCATATCACCTTCCTCGATACCCCGGGACACGAGGCATTCACTGCCATGCGTGCCCGCGGCGCGAAAGTAACGGATATCGCCATCATCATCGTGGCTGCCGACGACGCAGTCATGCCGCAGACCATCGAGGCGATTAACCACGCGCAGGCAGCCGGTGTACCGATGATTTTCGCCATCAACAAATGCGATAAGCTGGGTGCTAATCCGGACAAGATACGCGAGCAACTGTCGAACATGAACATCCTCGTGGAAGACTGGGGCGGCAAGTACCAATGCCAAGAGATTAGCGCGAAGAAAGGCGATGGCGTGTTCGAGTTGCTGGAGAAAGTGCTCTTAGAGGCAGAGATGCTCGACCTGAAAGCCAATCCGAAGCGCCGCGCGAAAGGTAGTATCATCGAGTCTTCACTTGACAAAGGTCGCGGCTACGTGGCCACCCTGCTCGTCTCGGACGGTACGCTGCACATGGGCGATATCGTGCTCGCAGGTACCTACCACGGCAAGATAAAAGCGATGTTCAACGAGCGCGGACAACGTATCCAAGAGGTGCTGCCGGGCGAGCCTTGTACCATCCTCGGCTTGAACGGCGCTCCGCAGGCGGGCGATGAGTTCAACGTGATGCCGACCGAGCAGGAGGCTCGCGAGATTGCCAACAAGCGCGAGCAGTTGCAGCGTGAGCAGTCTATCCGCACGAAGAAACACGTGGGCTTGGAGGAGATCGGACGCCGACTCGCTATCGGAGACTTCAAGGAACTGAATATCATCGTCAAGGGCGACGTGGACGGTTCGGTAGAGGCATTGAGCGACTCGCTCTTGAAACTCTCGACGGAGAACATCCAAGTGAACGTGATTCACGGTGCCGTGGGTGCTATCTCGGACAGCGACGTGCTGCTGGCAGCCGCTTCGGATGCCATCATCGTCGGTTTCAACGTGCGTCCGACTGGTACAGCGCGCAAGATGGCAGAATCGGAGGAAGTGGATATCCGTATCTACTCGATTATCTACGATGCTATCGAGGAAATCAAAGCCGCCATGGAGGGTATGCTCTCGCCGGAAATCAAGGAGGAGGTTACTGCCACGCTGGAGGTATTGCAGACCTTCCACATCTCCAAAGTGGGCACTATCGCGGGCTGTATCGTGCGCGAAGGAAAGGTCAAGAGAGGCAACAAATGCCGTGTCATTCGCGATGGTATCGTGATACAAACCAGCGAGTTATCCTCGCTCAAGCACGGCAAGGACGACATCAAGGAAGCCGGCGTGAACACGGAGTGCGGTCTGAGCATCAAGTCGTTTAACGACGTGGTAGAAGGCGACTTGATAGAGACCTTCGAGCAGGTTGAGGTAGCGAAGACGCTTTGACACACCTCTCTATCATTACACTTCCACAACAGATAGTGAGTAACAAAAATCGGAGCAGACTTTTTGTCTGCTCCGATTTTCTATTCATCACGTGTCCATGTTTTGGTTATTTCGCGTAACTGATATAAGATTTTTGTCAGATTGTTTTATTGCAGCCGCTGCCCCATCATGTCGTAGGTCTCGCCGTTGCGAATGATGAGCACCTGCCCATCGCGGAGGAGTTTCTCGGATTGCCCTGCGGGGGTGTTGTCGGAGGATGCCTCTATGCCCATCGGCATGTCGCTTTGGGTGGTGAACTCGCCCGTGTAGGTCTCCAAGATGCTGTTAGCAGCATCGCGGACGGTGAGCGTGTAAGCGTAGACAGTGCCTTCACTCAAATTAGTAACCGTGAAGCGGAAGCCGTTGGCAGTCTGCTCGGCGTAGTTGGCGGGCGTTGTTCCCTCCGTTGCGGGTGCATTCTGCCGTGCAGGCTTGAAGGCGATGCTGACCAACTGACCTTGTTTGTTGAAGACAAGGGTGCAGAAGGTTACGCCGTCTTTGGTGATGACCAGCGTGTAGGTCTCTGCGCCGTCCGTAATAGGCCATGTGAAGGTGGCATCCACATTGCCGGGGACAACGGTAACCGTCTTATCCGTGATATCCGCATCCTCCGAGCCGATGCACTCTATATGCTTGAACGACCCTAACACAGCGTCCATTTCATACGCATCCAGCGAGGCGCAAGGGCACCAAAGGGTGGCATCGTATGGCACATCGTTAAATGCGTTACTTGCGCAAGTTGGCGGGGTAACAGCAAGACATCTGATGTTGCGCAAGGAGGAACAACCATTGAATGCACCTGCTCCTATTGCCGTCTCATTATCGGAGGCTGTTTGAACAGTATGCCATTCTCCATTGCAGTAGATTTGCCCTCCTGTCCATGCTAAATCCGCAGTTTGGTTACCAGTGCCACCCTTACCGTTATTGAAAATACAATACTGATAATTTCCCGAGGTGGAGGCATAATAATAAACATCATATCCTTGGTACGTAAAATCGGCTTTTGTGGCTATTTCCCCAGGCCATGATTTATTATTTGAGACAGAGCCATTCATATCGTTCCATGCATACACATAGATATCAGACCAATTCTCTGTATTCGCAAAATATACCGCATTCAGATTTATTGTATTTACATGTTTTCCTTCTATGGAGTTGGGAATAGTGATGGAGGAAAAACCGTGGCAACCGCTGAACGCATACTCTCCAATGCTCGTTATTCCTTGGGGAAGAGTAATGGAATAGATACTATCGCGGAGGTAAAGCCACGGCATGGTGGTTTTTGTGTAGTTGTACATAGCACCACTACCTGTGATGGTCAATGCCTTGTTTTTATATGCCCAATAGAGGTTTTCGCCGCACTTGCCGGAGTAAGTCAAACCGAACTCGGCAGTAAGGGTTGTGTCTTGCGTGAGGAGGACAGTACGCGGGTTATCGGTATTGCCATCGCTCCAGCGGGTGAAAGCATAGCCTACATTCGGCGTAGCAGAGATAACCACGGAATACGGCTCACTTATCCATTCATCGATTTGGACGCTCCCCTTCTCTGTATCGGTCAGGAGGGTTATTTGCGTAGAGTTCATGCAACGAATGTCGTTGAATCGACTCCAACCCTCTGCGGCTTGGTATGCTTTTTTGCTTTCGCAAGGGCAGCAAAGGGTGGCATCGTAGGGAACACCGTTAAATGCGTTACTTCCGCAAGTCGGCGGGGTAACAGCATGACAGGTGATGTTGCGCAGGGAGGAACAACCATTGAATGCACCCGTGCCTACTGCCACATCATAATAGGGATCTATTTGAATTGTATTCCATTTGTTATTAAAGTAGGCTTGCCCTCCTGTCCATGTTAAATCTTCCGTTTTATCGCCTGTGCCCGCACCACCATTGTTGAAAATACAATATGCATAATCTCCCGGGGAGGCGGTGAAATAATAGACATCATATCCTTGGTAGGTAAAATCGGCTTTGGTGGCTATTTCTCCAGGCCAACTTGCATTTTCTGATACGGAGCCTTCTTTATCAATCCACGCATACACATGGATATCAGACCACCCCGTCATATTCACAAAATATACCGCATTTGGATTTAAACTCTCAATTTTTCCTGTTAAGGAGTTAGGAAGCGTGATGGAGGAGAGAGCGTGGCAACCACTGAATGCGTACTCTCCAATGCTCGTAATTCCTTGGGGAAGAGTAATGGAATAGATACTATCACGGAGATACAGCCATGGCATGGTGGTTTTTGTGTAGTTGTACATAGCACCGTTGCCGGTGATAGTCAATTCCTTGTCTTTATATTCCCAATAGAGGTTGTCGCCACACATGCCGGAACACTTGTCGGAATAAGCTAAACCAAACTCGGCAGTGAGAGTAGTATCTTTTGACCATTGAATAGTGCGTGAATTGTCGGTGTTTCCATCCGTCCATTGGACGAAATAGTAACCATCGTTGGCTGTGGCAGAGATGATAGCCACGCTATCGCAATCCACATCTTGGTCTATTTGTGCTGTTCCCAATCGTGCATCTGAGGATTGTATATTAAGGGCATACATCCTTTCAATGTACAGAAACAAACTCCAAGGGTAATGATGTCTATATTCATTTACGCTGCTATTTGGCACAACTAATGTTTTCTCCCATGGCGTATCGTTAAAAACATCACCAAGCACTCTCTCTGGAGGCGTACAACTCATTGATATTACTGAGGTGAGACGAGAACAGCCACTAAACGCATATTCTGCAATCCTCGTTACGGAGTTGGGGATGGTGATAGAGGTGAGGGAGGAGCAATCTTTGAACGCATAACTTCCAATGTTCGTTACGGAGTTGGGGATGGTGATGGAGGTGAGGGAGGAGCAATAACTGAACGCGTGATTTTCAATGCTCGTTACGGAGTTGGGGATGGTGATGGAGGTAAGGGCGGAGCAACCATTGAACGCACTATATCCAATACTCGTTACAGAGTTGGGGATGGTGATGGAGGTAAGGGCGGAGCAAGCATTGAACGCACTATGTCCAATACTCGTTACGGAGTTGGGGATGGTGATGGAAGTGAGGGAGGAGCAACCATCGAACGCACTATTTCCAATACTCGTTACGGAATTGGGAATTACCAAATCTTTTATCTCCACATCATTGATATACAAGTTACGGGAATAGTAAATAGGGTTAGAAATATAATTATCAAATTGTATGGCACACCAACCCGCAATATCGCCTGTATAATTGGTCTTGGTAAGGGCGGTGCAACCAGAGAACGCATAACTTCCAATGCTCGTTACGGAGTTGGGGATGGTGATGGAGGTAAGGGCGGAGCAACCAGAGAACGCACTATATCCAATACTCGTTACAGAGTTGGGGATGGTGATGGAGGTAAGGGCGGAGCAACCATAGAACGCCTCTTCTCCAATGCTCGTTACGGAGTTGGGGATGGTGATGGAGGTAAGGGAGTAGCATCCATTGAACGCACTATTTCCAATCCTCGTTACGGAATTGGGGATGGTGATAGATGTAAGGGCAGAACAACTATAGCACGCGTTCTCTCCAATACTCGTTACAGAGTAAGTCTGTTCATTGAAACTTACAGTTTCCGGAATAGAAATAGTTGAAGCCAACGAATCTACATAGATAACTTCAACCTTACCTTTTTCTATTACCTTATACTTGATATCATCCTTTTTATAAGTGCAGTACATGTAAAACGGTGAACTGCCAGAAAGAATGGAAGTATACATTCTTTTGTAAGTTCCATTGGCATCTGTATGCCATAATAAATATCTTTGTTTACCATCACTGTCTATTCCTCCCATTTCTCCGTTGGCACTAATGTTGCAGACCATACGAGTGAAGCCGTAATAAAAACCATTTGAAGGATTTGGAGCAATGTATTTACCTGCTTTTGTATCAAATAGGTAAACTCCATTATCTACTTTGGTAACTTGATAGGCTATCCATTCAGTCTGGTCAGAAGATACGAGAGCATCTTTGTTATATTGTCCGGATACTCCACAGCCCTTGCAATACAAATATACTTCATCACCTGTTTTGAGTTGAGAGATGTTTGTTATCTTGAAAGCAATATCTACACACCACACAAAATTGCTTGCTGCGGTGCATAGCACGGATAGCAAAAGAATTGATAAGCGTTTCATACTATTTATATTTTGTTGGTTATTTGAAATATGTGTTATATTTTTTGAGAAAATCAGCCCAAGGTTGAAGTTGTAGACTTAACTTGCCGGTAGTTACCATATTCTTGAACTCTGCTTGCGAGACGAGATAGGACAAGGTAGTAAGGGATTCATTCTTGATGGTTACCCGACGCACTTTGCCTAATGTCCATAAGAAACGGTCAATGATATGGTAAGGAGTCATTCCGATTTGCGTATTCCAAACAGGATGCGTGGTTTGGATATGATGTATAAGAACGTGCAGGCTGTTGGTGTAATCCTTGATAGATTTGCATTTGCTGCGTTTTAATAGTGCATAATCGAAGACCTTGGGTAATATCTTGGCAACGATATTGTCGTAGATAGGGAAGCCGATGGTATTTTGCGGCATCTGCGTCTCAACCAAGAAATGCAGGTACTTGGAGAGCAAAGACCATTGGTGCTTACCCGTGATGTTCTGATTGGAGTCCACATAGCAGGGATATTTTTGTTCAAACAAGTCCTCTACCTCTGCTGCTCCTTGGGTTTTGGCTCCTTTACCGATAGCCCATTGCACATACTCATCGGCTTTGGCAGCCAATGTAGCATCGGTATGCACGCCATTGCTGTCAAGGCAGGCGTCCCAAAGGGCAGTGGCAACATTCTCTTTGACAAAGAAACCCATCCGCGTGGTGGTGGACCAAAGAGAGTCGATAATCACCAATCGGGTGAAGATGATGTCCCACGTGAGCGGTCCTCCACATTGTAACGGACAACGGAAAGAACCGCGGATAGCGCGGTCGGTAGCCTTGAAACCGGTGTAGTTCTCCCATTCGGGTTGCGGGTCGTTGCTGTGTACCGACGGCGGCGGGAACAGCAAATCTCCGATTAAGTCATTGATTTCATTTACTCTGGCGACTTCTTCGCCGACTCCAACATTTCTTAATAGACTCATAAACGTATGTTTTTGATGATATTGCCTACTCACTTATGGCTTTTCGGCTTACTCCGTATGGTTATGATTGTTCTTTGGCTTGCAAAGGTAGTGGTTTTTATGGAAGTGTGCAAAGTTCTTTTTGGTTCATTTTTCGGGGGGGGGGGATAGTTGGTATAGAGGTTATAGTTGCTATAGGCTTTATAGTGGCTATAGGGTTTATAGTGGTTATAGGGTTTATAGATTTCTTTTAGCAGGCGGGGACGCCTGCGCACACCGGACAGGGCGATACACAAAAAAGCGTAGACCTCGAGTTGCTTATTCGCAAGTCGAGGCCTTCGCATTACCCTTTTAGTCAAATAAACAACAAGAAGCCTACGCGGATATGACGGCATAACGCACCTACAAATGTAAGCACGATATGGCAACGCCATATCGGTAAGCATCTACTGCTTACTTCGGTTTTGACTAAAATTGGAAGAAAAAAGTTGCGAAGTTTTTTCGACTTGCCAAACTCAAAGCACAATAAACGCTTTTTATCAATATGTACCCTGTTTGTCATCCTTTTAGCAGGCAGAGATGCCCCGAAAAGCGGGATGCAAGCCCTGCGTACACCGAACAAACAGGAAAGATCACACGAAACCAATCACTCAGTTTCGCGGGCAAAGATACTGCTTTTTTCTGAATTGTGCAAGAGTGATGGTGATAAAAAGAGGTTTACAGCAATTTTTTTGTGGCATGCCACAGGTTTATGCTGTGTCTATACATGGTTGATACTCTTCCATATTCATACCAAAACAAAAGGCTGCCCGACATACGTCAAGCAGCCTCTTGCTTCAAAACAACAACAATTTTTTTTTATACCTTAAAATTACGCGAGTTCAATATAATTTTTGCATACTTATTGTGAGATGAAGTGGAGAATCAAATCAATAATCCAACCAAAATCATTGCTTAAAATAAATTGATTGATATATTTGTTTGTTTCGCTACGCTCCCCGACAAGTCGGGGTAAACGGCAATCAAAAGAAAATCAATAATAAAAATCAGTTTTGCATAATTAGTGAATAAACAGCATTTCGCGGTACTTGGGCAGGGTCCAGAGTTCGTCATCCACCACCATCTCCAAGTCGTCCACGTGCTTGCGAATCTCCTCCATCAGGGGCACTACCTCATCGTGGAAGGTGATGGCGCGCTCGCGCTCGTTGCCGATATGGTTGGCTTTCGCACGCAGTTTGTTCATCTGCTCCACGCCCGCGATGATAGCACTCGCGTGGTCTTCTATGCGGCGGATGATGATATAGTCCTGTTCGTTGAGCGACGCCACCTCAGCCTCGGGGAACACTTGCTTCACGTGCAGCACGTTCTCCAGCAACATCGTCTGGTAGCGCTTTGCCGCAGGCAGCACGTGGTTGATAACCAAGTCGCCCAGCACGCGGCTCTCTATCTGCAACTTCATCGAGTAGTTCTCCCATTTCACCTCGCAGCGCGACAGCAACTCCGACTTGCTCAGCACCTTCGTTGCGCCGAACATCTTCACCGACGCCTCGGAGAGGTAGTTGTCGATAATCTTCGGCACGCTCACCTCGCAGTCCAGTCCGCGTTTCTCCGCCTCGGCTTTCCACTCATCGGAGTAGCCGTTGCCGTCGAAACGAATCGCATGGCAGGCGTTCAGGCATTTCTTTATCACGGTGAAGAGTGCACGCTCCTTGGCTTCGCCGCCGGCAATCAGCGCGTCCACCTCTGTGCGGAAGTCGTTGAGTTGCTCTGCCACCGCTGCGTTCAGCGCCAGCATGGCGGCTGCGCAGTTCGCACTTGAGCCCACAGCACGGAACTCGAAGCGGTTGCCCGTGAAGGCGAAGGGCGAGGTGCGGTTGCGGTCGGTGTTATCCAGCAGAATCTCGGGGATAGTGCCCACGCCGAGTTTCATCTCTTTCTTCGCGTTGATGATGATACCCTTGTCCAAGTCGGCTTTCTCTATCTCGTTCAGTGCCTCGGTAATCTGCGAGCCGAGGAAGACGGAGATGATAGCGGGAGGTGCCTCGTTGGCGCCCAGACGGTGGGCGTTCGTTGCCGTAGCGATAGACGCTTTGAGCAGTCCGTTATGACGCTGAACAGCCATCAGCACGTTCACGAGGAAGGTAACGAACTCCAAGTTCTGATAGGGGTTGCGCCCGGGTGCCAACAGGTTCACGCCCGTGTTCGTACCCAGCGACCAGTTGCAGTGCTTGCCGCTGCCGTTCACGCCGCCGAAGGGCTTCTCGTGGAGCAATACGCGGAAGTGATGACGGCGAGCCACCTGCTCCATGAGCGACATCACCAATTGGTTGTGGTCGGAACCCAAGTTGCACTCCTCGTATATCGGCGCCAACTCAAACTGGTTGGGAGCCACCTCGTTGTGGCGCGTCTTCACGGGGATACCCAGCCGCTGCGACTCTATCTCCAACTCCTTCATGAACTCCAGCACGCGCTCGGGGATGATGCCGAAATAGTGGTCATCCAACTGCTGGCTCTTGCTCGAGTAGTGCCCGATGAGCGTGCGACCGGTCATCACGAGGTCGGGGCGAGCGGCGAACAGCGCCTCATCCACCAAGAAATACTCCTGCTCCCAGCCTAAGTAACTGTACACGCGCTTCACGTTCTTATCGAAGTAGTTGGCTACCGCCACCGCTGCTTTGTTCACCGCGGTGATGGAGCGCAAGAGCGGGGTCTTGTAGTCCAGCGCCTCGCCCGTGAAGGCGACGAAGATAGTCGGGATACACAGACGGTCGCCTATCACGAACGCAGGCGACGAGGGGTCCCATGCCGAGTAACCGCGTGCCTCGAAGGTGTTGCGCAAGCCGCCGGAGGGGAACGAACTGGCGTCAGGCTCCTGCTGATAGAGCACCGAGCCGGAGAACTTCTCCATCGGCGCGCCGTCGTCGCCAAAGTCAAGGAACGCATCGTGCTTCTCTGCCGTGCCGCCGGTCAGCGGTTGGAACCAGTGAGTGTAGTGGGTCGCGCCTTGCTCCATCGCCCATTTCTTCATGCCGATAGCCACGCTGTTGGCAATGTCGCGCGTCAGCGTCTTCTCGTTGTCCATCAGGTCGAAGAGTTGCTCCAGCACGTTGCTGGCGATATACTCTTTCATCTTCTCGCGCGTGAACACTTTCTCTGCGAACAGCACGCTGGCACGGCAACCCGTGGGATGTACTTGCACCGGCTCATGACCCCATGCGGTCTTCAAAGCCTCAAAACGAATGTTACTCATATTATTATATAGTTGTTAGTGGTCAGTTGTTAGTTGTCATATATCAAGACATCGTTGACACTTTTTGGTTTCCTTAGAAACGAAATCT
>JBJECI010000056.1:0-13658 GCA_051870915.1 Paludibacteraceae bacterium | reverse complement strand
AAACATACTGCTCTATCGGCTTACCCGCACAGACTGGCAAAGGCGACTTGCCGTTCGATACCTGAAAGGTATGTCCCAAGCAGAGTTAGCGGCAAAAGCCGAGACTTTCATTGCCGAGTTAGAGCAGACCAACCGCATAGAGGCATCATTTGATTTCCTATCGCGCCAACAGGCACCCATTATCCTCCTCTCCGGCACACTGGATTGTATCGCAAAGGCAGTTGGTGGCAGGCTCCACGCACAAGAAATATACTCTTCCTCCTTGGAATATCGCAATGGCATCTGCACCGGCAGACTGAAAGAAGACATCCTGCTGAACAAAAAGAAATACATCGGCATCGACCACTTCTCTATCCTCACCGATAACACCACCGACTTAGATTTGGTGAAGCAAGCCGAGCAAGCCTTTATCGTTTGCTATTCCAACAAAGATTGGTGGGAGAGACAGCATTTACAAAACGCGAAATACCATTATGAAGACGACCATAGATACTAACCACAGCATGCGGGTGTTCTACCTCCCGTTTGCTTATCTCTATGGAGTGCGCATGCACTCTATCGGGAAGTTTGTATCATGGTGTTTCCTTTTGCTGGTGCCATCCCTGACCTATTTCTACCTTTCCCTGCCGGCGGAGACACCCCTTTGCACGACCGCACTCTCCTATCTTCTGCTGTGGTGCAGCATTATCCCTTACTACGAACTGGGGTATATGTACAACGACACCTACACCACACGCAAAGAAGAAAAGCCTTCCTTGCGCTTGACCGATGCCCAAACGGCTTATTTCTACCAACATACCAAAAGCATATACATACTACGCCTCCTTTGGGTCGTTGCCTTGTTGGCTGCATTGGGTACTCTCAACCTCTGGCAGACAAATAGCCTACTAACCATAGTGTGGGTATTGTTGCTCTTGCCCGTCTTTCAGGTGTACAACCATATCCGCGGACTCAAAGCCGTGCTTTTCTATCCCGTCTTGGTCAGTTGGAGATATATCCCTTTCCTCTTGTACGGCTATGGGGCTACCCATTGGTGGGCACTATTGCTACTAATGCTTTTCTCCTATCCCGTAGAAATAAGCATTGAGCGGTTCTCTATGCCGCGACATAGATACCCGTGGATACGCCGACTGATACCTGACGAACCTTCCAAAGCCAAGTTTCGTTGCGGCTACTACATCGTTTGCACCCTATTGGCTACCCTATTGATATACAGTTTCTCACTTCCATATATAGCATTGATTCCCTATCTAATCTTTGCCATATACAGGATAGTGATATGTACATACACCTTAAAATCCTTAAAAAATAATTGATATGAAGCACTATTTTGCAATCTGTGCCTTGCCCCTCCTTCTCTCTATTCCTCTCTCTGCGGCGACTTATTTTGCTTCACCGATGGGAACGGGGAATGGTAGTTCGTATGCGAGTCCATGCTCATTGAGCACGGGTATCAGCAAGTTGAAGAACGCCGGCGACACGTTGTATCTGCTGGGCGGGCAGTATGACCTCGGGAATACCAGGATTAGCAGCAAGAACGGCAGTAGCACTGCCTACATCGTCATCTCCGGCTACCCGGGCGAGCAAGCCATCTTGGACTTCCGCACCACCGCCTACGGCACCCGCGGATTGCAAGTCGCAAGCAGTTGCACCTACCTGCATATCAAAGACCTGACGCTGCGCTATTCGGGCAAAAACAACCTCTACAACGAGGGCAGTTACTGCCTGTTTGAGAATCTGGACATCTACGGTTCGGCGGACACAGGCTGCCAGATGAAGAACGGCGGTAACAACATCATCAAGAACGTGGACTCCCACGACAATTTCGACTATGAGTTGGACAAGTCGGGCAATCTGACGCAGTGCGATTTCGGCGGGAACGCGGACGGCTTTGCCGACAAACAGCACAGCGGTGCTCCCAACCACTACATCGGCTGCCGCAGTTGGAACAACTCGGATGACGGGTGGGACTTCTTCCAGCGAGTAACCACTGCTGAGACCATCATTGAGAACTGTATCTGCTACAAGAACGGTCCCGCCTACTACGACATGCGCAACCATCCGCGCTATGAGACCGACAAAGCATGGTTCGACCAGTTTGCCACCCCGCGCACCGTGATGGATGCTGACGGGAATACGGTAACCGTATCGCTGGATAAATATCCGAACATGGGTAATGGCAACGGCTTCAAGATGGGTGGCAACTACTCGAGCCATCAGGTGCTGATACACCATTGTCTCGCCGTAGCCAACACGGTCAAAGGCTTCGACCAAAACAACAACGACGGTACCATGCGCGTCTATAACAACACGGGCTACCTCAACGGCTACGACTTCGGTTTCACCACCAAGTACGGCACCCTCAGCATACAGAACTGTCTCTCGTACAAGAGCCTGAACGGCAATGCCACACAGTCGGCAACTACGCTGGTCAACTCGCATAACAGTTGGAACATCAGCGGCTTGACGGTCAGTGCCTCGGACTTCCTCTCGCTGGACACCACGCAGATTCTCGCTGCTCGCCAAGCGGACGGTTCCCTCGCAGAGGGGACGCTGCTGCACCTCGCCGCCGGCTCTGCCCTGATTGACGCCGGTACGGATGTCGGGTTATTCTATACAGGTGCGGCTCCAGACCTCGGCTGCTACGAGACCGATGGTGTGCTCCACCCGACCATCACCTGCACATCCGGCAACAGCGAGCAGTGGCTGATGGAAGGAGAGAACATTAGCCCGATTGTATTCCAATGGGGCGGCTCTGCTACCAAACTGACATGCAGTAACTTACCCACGGGCATCACCTACAAAATCAGCAACACCAACAAGACGCTCACTCTCTCAGGCAGCATTGAGCAAGCGGGGTCTTACACCGTCACCGTCTCCACGGTCTCCAACGAGGCAGAAGTAAACAGCCTCAGCGCAACGCTGCATATCAAGTCAAGCGCGTGCAAGAAAGTCGGGTTCGTTACTGTGCCAATTACTGGGGACGCGGGCGTCTCGCCCGCGGTAGGGGCAGAAGATGAGTTGATTCTCAATAAGTTGCGTCGCAGCGACTCGCTGGCGGTAACTATCTTGGACGCTGCTGCCACCGACACGGACTACTCTTTGTACGATGTGCTCATCCTCGGTGCAAAACCCAACAGCGGTGCCACCGCGTTTGCCCAACTGAAAGGCTACGACAAGCCCATGTTGGTGCTGAAACCTTTCCTATACAAGAGCAGTGTGTGGAATTGGGGAACGCCCGCCAACACGCAGGATATTGCAGTTTATGTGCCCGACACCACGCACACGATATTCCAAAACATTAACTTCCGTGGCAGCAACGAGTTGGTACTCTTCTCGCAATGCAACACCAACGCCGTAACGGCTATCACAGACTGGACGCAGGAAGGCATTTGCTTGGCATCCCCCGTCTCGCAAAGCACCTACACAACCATTGCCGATATGCCCGCGGGGACGGTGGTCGGCGAGACAACACTCCCGCAACGACTGGTTACCATCGGTATCTCGGAATATAGCACTGCCTACCTGACCGATGAGGCACTGCAAGTGCTGGAAAACACAGTCTATTACCTCTTGTCGATGCCACTTCCGCAAGGTCCGACGCAGGAGGTCGCCACTGCCCAACTGCCCCACCCCGCAGTGCGCAAAGTCTGCACCCCGCAGGGTATCCGCCTCCTCATCGGCGACAAGACCTACGACCTGCTGGGAAGGATAATTGAGAATTAAGAATCACATTGTCCGGGTACGCAGGCGTCCCCGCCTGCTTTTTCAAACATGCTACTGCTCTGAATATTCAGATTATCCCGATTACTCTGAGCACTCCGATAAATCGTAATTCGTAAATTCGTAAATCGTAAATAACGCCATGACAATCACTGATTTACTCCATCAAGAGGTGGTGCCCGCTATCGGCTGTACCGAGCCTATCGCGGTGGCACTATGTGTCGCAAAAGCCAAAGAAGAACTGGGGAAAGAGCCCGAGGACATCGTGGTGCGCCTGAGTAAGAACATCTACAAGAACGCCATGGCGGTGGGTATTCCCAACACCGGCATGACGGGACTTCCGATTGCTATTGCGTTGGGAGCAACGGCGGGGCATAGCGCGTATATGCTGGAGGTGCTGCGCGATGCGGATGCGGCTGCCGTGGCGTATGCCAAAGGCTATATGGAGCGGACCCCCATCCGTATTGAGGTGGCAGAAGACGCACCCGATATCCTCTACATCCACACTATTGTCCGCGCAGACGAAGCGCAAGCCGAAGCCACCATTCAAGGGACGCATACACATTTTGTCAATAGACCGTCTTACGACTGTCAGACCGCTAACGCTGAAAGACAAAAGACCGCTCACTTCGTTCGCTGTCTGACTGAAATAGTTTCAGATACTAAGTCCGTCGGACAGCGAAGCGGTCGGGTAGCAAAGCGGTCGGACAGCGAAGCGGTCGGACAACAAAGTGCTCAATTAGACACGCTCCTTCCTTCGCTACGTGCCGTATGGGACTATGCGATGACGGTGGATTTGGAGGAAGTAGCGTGGTTGCAGGAGGGCGCAGAGATGAATATCCGCGCGGCAGAGACCTCCTTCCGCGGCAACTACGGACACGGATTGGGAAGACTACTGCACTCTTCCACACAAGCACCATTGTCAAATAGTAAATTGTCAAATTGTCAAATAGACGATGTCTTTGGCAACACGCTGTTCACGAAGATACTGAGTTACACCTGCGGGGCGTGCGACGCGCGTATGTCGGGTGCGATGGTGCAGGTGATGTCCAACTCGGGTTCCGGCAATCAGGGAATCTCCTGCTCGGTACCCGTCTATCTCTACGCCAAAGAGCGCGGTTGCAGCCGCGAGAAGACTATCCGTGCGCTAACGTTGAGCAACCTGACGGTGGTGTACATCAAGCAGTCGCTGGGGCGGCTGTCGGCGCTGTGCGGATGTGTGGTAGCAGCAACGGGCTCGGCGGTGGGGATTACCTACCTGATGGGCGGCGGATACGAGGAAATCACATACGCTATCAAGAACATGATTGCCAATATCTCGGGCATGATATGCGACGGTGCGAAACCCGGTTGCGCACTGAAAGTTACGAGCGGCGTGGGCACGGCGATACTATCCGCCTCGCTGGCGATGCAGCACTCGTATGCGGACGCTTCGGAGGGCATTGTGGAGGAAGACATCGACCGCACCATCCACAACCTCACCCGCATAGGGCACGACGGCATGACCCAGACCGATGACCTCATCCTCGACATCATGACACATAAGGAAATAAATAATTAACCATTATGAAGGTATTTCGTAATATATTACTTTTACTATTTCTTCCCCTTACGCTGTTGGCACAAGAGGAGAAAGTATGCTTTCAGGAGATTTACTACACCATTGATGCCGACAACCAGACTGCCGAAGTGGCAACGAATGCCAAGGCAAGCGGTGCGCTGTTTCTCCCCGAGGAGATCACGGTAAACGAGGTAACATACCGCGTTACATCTGTCTCAGAAGATGCGTTCAAAGGCTGCAAAAACCTCACCGCCATCGTCTTGCCGCATTCTATAAATCGTCTCTACCGCTCTGCCTTCGAGGGCACGGGTATCCTACTCAACAAAGAGAACTGGCGCGATGGAGCCCTATATATTGATAGTTGCTTGATTGCCACCGACAAGACCATCGACCCCAAGTATGCCGTTGTCGAAGGCACACGCCTCATCGCTGCGGGTGCCTTCCGCGACAACAAAGTGGTTACACGCGTAGAGTTACCCGCATCCATAACGCGCATTGACCACGAGACCTTCCTTGGATGCAAGAATCTCCAGCGCGTCAACATTCCCTCCTCCGTCCAATCTATCGGCGAAGATGCGTTCAAAGGCTCGGGTATCTACCTGAACGATAAGAAGTGGAAGAAAGGGGCACTCTATATCGATAGTTGCCTGATCGCGGTCAATGATAATGCTCCCGCTTCTTTCTCCTTCCAGAGCAAGATTCCCACGCGCCTCATCGCAGAAAGGGCGTTTGCTAACAACAAGACTATCAAGCAGGTAGGCGTTCCAAAAACAATAACCTCCATCCCCAACGCTGCATTCTATCGTTGCGAGAACCTCGAGAGTATCACCCTGCCCGCCACCATACGCACCATCGGCAATTTTGCTTTCTACGGCTGTGCCAAACTGCGCGCAATCACTTTCCCGAGTGGGTTGGAGCATATCGGCATGGGGTCTTTCTACGGTTGCAAGAGCCTGCGCGAACTGACCTTGCCGGAATCCATCACCTCCATTCCCCAAGCGGCGTTCTACTCCTGCGGCAGAATAAAGACCCTGCGCCTGCCTTCCCGCCTGCAACGTATCAGCAACGGTGCCTTTTGTGGCTGCGCGGAACTCACGGAAGTAAATTTCCCCGAGACGGTCAAGGACTTAGGAGAGATGGCTTTTGCGGGCTGTATAACGCTCACTGAGGTTACACTGCCCGAACATATAAGCACCATCAGCAAAAGTCTGTTTATGGGCTGTACACACCTTCGGAAAGTAGTGCTGCCGGAAGGGATATATGCCATCGGAGACGAAGCCTTCAAAGGATGTATTGCATTGATAAACATTGTCTTACCCGAATCGACATACCGCATAGGTAAATCCGCATTCCAAGACTGCATGCAGTTGAGCCGTCTGCGCTTGCCCGACCACGTGCAGATGATAGAGCGGGCAGCATTCCAAGGCTGCCAATACTTAGAGGCAATAGTCTTTCCGCCACTTCTGGAAACCGTCTCCGAGAGTGCCTTTGCTTATTGTATCAATATGCACTCGTTGGAACTCAACGACCGACTGAAAACGATTGAGAAGCAGGCTTTTCTCCATTGCCCGCAGTTGCGGGAGATAGTGCTCAAAGACAGCATTACTACTATCGGAGCAGAAGCCTTTGCAGAGTGCCGTAACCTGAAAAAAGTGCGCTATCCCGCTGCATTGAAAGAAATCAAGAACAGTGCTTTCCGCGACTGCGAATCCCTCCTCCCGCCCTCCATCCCTGTTGCCTCCATCGTAGCCCGCAATGCCTACAAAGGCTGCAAAAAACAGTAAGTTGGACTATTACGCTGAACAAGTACACAGATGCCCCAACCTGCGGACCTAAAAGCAATGATTATCCACCGACTATTTCTGATTTTTACAAATAAATAGAGACTGCCTAACAACACTCGTTAGACAGCCTCTATAGGTACATGAGTTTACTCAGCGCGCGATACTTACTCTGCCTCAGGAAGCTCTTCCTCAAAATCAGCGGCGGGAGCAGCCACGGGAGCCATTTGCTCTGCGGCTTGTTGCACTTGCTCTTTGATAGCGCTCTCGCTCGGGTCAACACTTTGGTCGCTTTTGCTGACCCACACTGCTCCCACGCTCAATACTACGATGAAGGCAATCAGTCCCCAACTGGCTTTTTCTAAGAAATCAGCAGTTTTGGGAGCACCCATCACTTGGTTAGCACTTGCAAAACTCGAAGCCAAGCCGCCGCCTTTGCTGTTTTGTACCAATACAAAGAACGTCAGCAAAATGGCTGCAATAACGATAAGAATAGTTAAGAAAATGTACATAGTCTATCAGGATATTTACGATTTTACAAATCACGAATTACAAATTAGCGTGCAAAGATACACTTTTTTTTTTATATAACCAAAAATAATTGTGTTTTTTTCGTTAATTCTCTCGTTTTGTGGAACTAAATAACAATTGTTCTCTTGTTTTGTATAGTTTCCTTACACCATCCATCATATCCAAGGTCTCTACCGCCAAGAACTCCACGCGCTACACTAATTTGGTGTGCAATTTGAGCCAATACTTGCATTATAAAATAGTTAGAACAATGTCGGAGACCCCGTATTAAACGGTGTTTTCCCCAAATGACGATATGCCAGTTCCGTAACTTCCCGTCCGCGGGGAGTGCGTTTGATGAAGCCCTCCTTAATTAAATAAGGTTCATACACATCCTCTATCGTCCCGGGGTCCTCGCCCATCGCCGTAGCAATGGTGTTCAAGCCCACAGGACCACCCTTGAACTTATCAATTATCGTCGTAAGCAACTTATTATCAATCTGGTCCAAGCCATAGGTGTCGATATTCAACGCCTCCAACCCGTAGTTGGCAATGTCCAAATCAATCCGCCCGTCTCCCTTCACCTGTGCGAAGTCGCGCACTCGCCGCAGGAGCGAGTTGGCGATACGCGGCGTGCCTCGACTTCGGCGGGCAATCTCCCCTGCCGCCTTGCTGTCAATCTCCACGCCCAGCAAACCCGCGCTGCGCGCCACAATGCCCGCCAGCACATCCGCGTCGTAGTACTCCAAGTGGCAGTTGATACCGAACCGCGCCCTGAGAGGCGAAGTCAGCAAGCCGCTACGCGTGGTCGCACCTATCAAGGTAAAGCGGTTCAAGTCAATCTGTATCGTGCGAGCCGAAGGACCCTTATCTATCATAATATCAATACGATAGTCCTCCATCGCCGAATAGAGGTACTCTTCCACCACCGGCGACAAACGGTGTATCTCGTCGATGAACAACACGTCGTTCGGCTCCAGCGAGGTCAGCAACCCTGCTAAGTCGCCGGGCTTATCCAACACGGGACCGCTCGTTACCTTGAACCCCACCCCCAACTCATTGGCGATGATGTTGCTCAGCGTGGTCTTTCCCAACCCGGGAGGACCGAAGAGCAAGACATGGTCAAGGCTCTCCCCTCGCATGCGAGCCGCCTGCACAAAGATACGCAGGTTGCTCACCACCTTGCTCTGCCCCGCGAAATCGGCAAAGCACAACGGACGCAGCGCATTGTCCTGCTCCTTCTCCGTCATCTGCTGTCGTATATCGTACATGAAGTTAATTTGAAAATTTGTAAATTTGAAAATTTGAAAATTATTAGTCCTTCTATGAAAAATGAGAATTTATTTATTCTTCATTTTCATTATTATACTGCTCAATATTCTGCATATCTCTTCAATATCTGCTAATAAACTTTCTTCTTCCCTTTGACGAATATAGCCTGCTGCCAACAATAGCCTTATCCAATATCGTGTTTCCCTTGCTTCTTTATATGCAATACTGATTTTTGAGAGAAAGTCAGCATTCGATTGCGCCCCCTGTGCTTCTTCAATATTTGCCCCAATGGATGTCGCAGAGCGAAGTAATTGCTTGCTAATATCGTACTCTTTTTGTTCTGCATCGGTTGTTAAATACCTCCGTAACTTCACAATCCGCAAAGCAAACGCAAAACTTTTTTCCAATATGATATTATTGCTGTCTACATCCATGACTTACTACAATTTGAAAATTATTAATCTATGCTCTGAGGTCAATTTGAAAATTATTTCCGCCGCATGGCAATTTACAAATTTTCAAATTTTCAAATTTTCAAATTGATTACCCATTGTGCATTTTCGGAAGGTTTCTTCCAAGTTCTCTATTTCTCCTATCGGCTTATCCGCCTTCACCACACCGTGGTCGAGTATCACCACGCGGCTACACACCTCCTGCACCTCTTGCAGGATATGCGTGGAGAGGACTATCGTCCGCTGCTTGCCCTCCGTGCGTATCAGGTCGCGTATCTCGACCAGTTGGTTGGGGTCTAATCCCGTGGTAGGCTCGTCTAAAATCAGCATCTCGGGCTCGCCCAGCAGCGCCTGCGCCAAGCCTACACGCTGCCGATAGCCCTTGCTCAACTGCCCGATTTTCTTGTGCGCCTCAGCCGTCAGCCCCACACGCGCAATCAACTCCCCCACCTGTTGCCGACCCTTTCCCTCCTCCGTCATCCGCTCCATAAATTGCAGATACTCACGCACATACATCTCCTCATAGAGCGGGTTGCGCTCCGGCAGATAGCCTATGCGCCGAGGGGCGGTTACCTGCCCGCTGTCCGCCTTCCACAAGCCGAGGACTATCTTCATCAGCGTGGATTTGCCGGCGCCGTTGGGTCCCAGCAAGCCCACAATCTCCCCCTCGCCAATCGCCAGCGACACATCCCGCAGCACCTGCTGCTTACCAAACGACTTGCATATTTTTTCTAATCTAACCATTATTTCAGAAGCCCTACGGGCTATTGGAAAATGTGCGTATGTTTTAGTTATGTCGCCCCTTCGGGGCTATACACGGAGCGCAGCGGAGTTCCCCAACACGAAGTTTCTAACACGAAGTTCCCAACACGGAGCGCAGCGGAGTTTGCTCTATCTCACTCGTATCTTTTGCCCTATCTGCAGGAGGCTCGTCTCCTTAATCCTGTTCAGTCGGCAGAGTGCCGACACGCTTGTCCGATAGCGTTTGGCTATTCCCGAGAGGGTGTCGCCCTGCTTCACGCGGTGGTATTGCGCCTGCTGCATGGCCTTCAACTCCGCATGGTGGGCAAACGTGGTTTTCTTCGTAATCAGATACGAAGCGGTGTCGCGCAACTGCCCCGTCTCGAAGTTCAACAGCAGTTCGGGGTTGATGGCATTGCCCAAGTAGCGTATCTCATAGTGCAGATGGCTACCCGTACTGCGTCCGGTGTTTCCGCCCAAGCCCAGCACCTCGCCTGCAAAAATCGGCTCTCCCTCGTCAAAGAGCGGTCGCGACAGGTGTCCATAGACCGTCTCCAAGCCGTTCGGGTGCCGAATCACCACGTAGTAGCCGTACCCCTTCGGGTCCCAGCCTACGATACGCACTTGCCCGTCCCACGATGCGCGTATCGAGTCGCCCACCTGCACTTTCAAGTCCGTGCCGTAGTGGAAACGATACTTGCGGAAACCGTAGCGGGAGGTTACGTACCCCACATGCGGCAGGCAGAACCCCGCCATGTCTATCCGTATGCTGTCGCCCAGCGAGTCTATCGGCGTGTTGTAGGGATTCACCCGCGCACTCGTCCAGATATGCTTATAGACGCTGTCCGCAGGGTGCTCCATGCTCATCATCGCCTCCATCTCTTGTGGCAGCAGTTTGTACAAGCACTCGCCATCGTTGGCTACAACGACTAACCTCCGCGGCAACATCGCTTGGTCGCAGGCAATGAACAAAGTGTCGCCTACGATATGCGTCTGCAACCACTGCGGTACGCCCACATTCTCCACCTCCAACTCATCCAGCGACAGCGGCTCATCGCCCTCACTGTCCGCCAGCGTGTCTTGAAGGTTGAGCGTGGAGGGTTGAGAGTTTAGCGTTGAGCGTTGCTCACTGACCACTGTCCTCTGACCACTGACCACTTTTTTACTTCTCTTCCCTGCCATCGCCGCCATAGGCAACAGACAGATTAACAGACAAATACCAAACTTATACAATCTCACGATTAGAAAAAACTATTAGTCATTAACACTTATTCCAATTCCCGCGGCGACAATGAGGTATCAGCCAATTTCCGAAATTGTTGGTCGGAACTGCTGCTATTCAATACTTCCAGTTGCTCTTGCGCCATTTTCCGAAGCATGGCAAATCGTTTACATTTCTCTACCTTGAGTTTTATCAGTTCTGCATTGAACGACTCTATGTTAGAAAGCACGACCAATTGGTTGATGGATGCAGCATCCCGTATATTCAAGCCTTGCAACACCAACTCAGCATTACTTTCTTCCCAGTCTTTTGCCGTACATCCGAAGACCACCATATTCAGCATATCCGCCTCGGAGGCATATACCAATCGTTCTCGTTGCTTATCCGGCGTGAGCGTTGGTATCAGATTATGCTTTATGGCATCGGTGTGCAACTGATAGTTTGTCTTCGATAATATTCTCTTGACATTCCATTGCAAGGTTAGAGGATTATTCTCTTGCTCTTTCAACTTTTGGAACTCCTGCACTACATACAACTGAAATGTAGGGCTGAGCCACATGCCAAAGTTAAATGCTATATCCTTGTGGGCAAAAGTTCCGCCACCATAGCGACCGGATTTAGTAATAATACCTATCGCGTTTGTGCTCTCTATCCATTTCTTAGGAGACATGGTGAACGAGTTGTAGCCCGCTTCATTTTTAAACTCACCGAATTCGGTGGGTTTAAAATTAGGATTATGAATAATCTCCCATACTCCTAAATACTCCAACGTATTTAGGTTTCGCATCCAGTGACTGATTACCAATGCCGGTTCGTTGCTTTTGTAGCGCGCCATATCCGTGAGACTTATGTAGTCGTTGTCGGATTGTTTGCTTGTCAAAACGGCTATTTCGGTACTCTCAACTGTTATTTTATGCAATGGAGACATATATTTTCCTCCCCGTTTCTATAATTTGATAATTTGAAAATTTGATAATTGCCATGCGGCGGAAATCATTTTCAAATTTTCGGAACTTGTCCCGACATGTCGGGATTGTTAATTTTCAAATTGAACAATAATGTACCGCTGCCCAAACGCCTGCGGCAACAACCGCTGCTACCACCACGCCGATGAGCCACTTTGCCCAACGCGGCATCTTCTTCTTCACCGTGGGGTCCACCAGTTGCAGCAGCGGGAACTGCGCCTGCGTGGTCAGCGTATTGCCGAACACCACGCTCACCATCACCTCGGCGTTGATTGCCCAGCCGTTGGCGTTCAGCACCGGCGCCAGATTGCGTTTGCGCAACTTCGTCCACGCGAGGAACATCGACGGACCGCTGATAACCAGCAAGATACCCAGCACCGCCAAGATGTCTTGCCACCATTTCAGCGCAGCAAAGCCGCCCACCACACTCGTGAAGAACGCGCCGATATAGCCCACCGCCATACCGATAGCCGCAAAGATTCCGGCGAACTTCGCGATGTCGAACGCCTGCGCCTTCGGTTTCTCGCCTGCCGCGGGCGTGTTCTTCGCGCCTTCTTGCACTTTCGCCGTCAGGTCAGCAAAACCCTTGCTGTCTTTCTCCGCCGCCGACTTGTTAATCAGGTCGGTAACCCACGCGCCGAACTTGCGGTATGGGCTCCAAAACGCCTGACTGATAGAGATGGGGTTGTCGATGATTTTCGTAACCACCGCGTCCCAGTCATTGCCTTGATTATCATAGAACAGCGCGTTCTTTCCCACGGTCAGGTTGCGTATGTCGCCCACCGTCATGGCAGCGACTATCTGCATCTTCTGCCCAAGTTTCTTGCTCTCGCAGTCGCAGTAAACGAGGTACATCCCGCTTGCCCCTGCCTGCGCATTCTGCTTGCCCATATCGCTCACGCGCAGACAGAGTTGGCAGGCGCGTTGGTCTATCACCAGCGTACCCGCTTGGAATATCGCCTGAATATCTTTGCGATAGAAGTCCTCAAAGGTTACGAAGTTGCGCAGCAGCCGATAGAAGTCGCGTGTCAGGAGCAGCAACTTGCGCAGCGGCTGATACTGCGCCTGCGCTGCCGCCAGTGCTTTGGCGTTCGCGTCGGCAGCCGCCGCAGCCGCAGCCTCATAGTCGGCTATCTGTGCCCCCATCTGCAAGAACGCCTCCTGCGTCATGCCAGGCTTGGTCGCCTCGTCAGGCAGGGCTGCCAGCCCTAACTTCGCCAATTTCTCTTGCTCGAAATAAGCAGCATACTCGTCTTTCTTGGCTTTGTAAGCCGCCATCACGTCTGCGGCAAAAGGTGCCTCGGGAGCCGCCGTTGCCTCAATGCTAACGCCCGCAATAGCCGCCTCCACGTCCGCCAATCTGACCACCGGGGACACCACCGGGGACGCGGGCGTCTCGCCCGCGGTAATGGAGGTGCGGTCTCCAGGCCG
>JBJECI010000055.1:0-52708 GCA_051870915.1 Paludibacteraceae bacterium | reverse complement strand
AAATAGCTCAGTCGATAGAGCACTAGCCTTCCAAGCTGGGGGTCGCGGGTTTGAGTCCCGTTTTCCGCTCATAAACTTATAACCCTGTATCACAGGGACGCAGAGGTCGGTTCGACCGAGAGTATTCTCGGTTGGGTGGGGTGAGAACTGACCGATGCTGTTGCTAATGTAGCTCAGTGGTAGAGCGCATCCTTGGTAAGGATGAGGTCGCGGGTTCAACTCCCGCCATCAGCTCAATAAAGGACGCTGCCCTCCAGTCCCGCAGCGGGATGAAGGGTGGGTTTTTGTATCAAAAAAAGACGTAATAAGACAACAACAAATTATTAACGTTAATAAAATTATTGTATTACTATGGCAAAAGAGAAATTTGACCGCTCGAAACCGCACGTTAACATCGGTACCATCGGTCACGTTGACCACGGAAAAACTACTCTTACCGCTGCTATCTCGTTGGTTCTCCACAAGAAAGGCTTCGGTAGTGAGGAGGTTAAGTCGTTTGACCAAATCGACAACGCTCCCGAGGAGAAAGAGCGTGGTATCACCATCAACACCGCACACATTGAGTACGAAACCGCTAACCGCCACTACGCACACGTAGACTGCCCGGGCCACGCTGACTATGTCAAGAACATGGTAACCGGTGCTGCTCAGATGGACGGTGCTATCATCGTAGTTGCTGCTACCGACGGTCCTATGCCCCAGACCCGTGAGCACATCCTGCTCGCTCGTCAGGTGAATGTTCCCCGCTTGGTTGTGTTCATGAACAAGTGCGATATGGTGGACGATGCAGAGATGCTTGACCTCGTTGAGATGGAAATGCGTGAACTCCTTTCGTTCTATGAGTTCGATGGCGACAACACGCCTATCATCCGCGGCTCTGCACTCGGTGCACTGAACGGTGTGGCAGAGTGGGAAGACAAGGTAATGGAACTGATGGATGCTGTTGACAACTGGATTCAACTGCCTCCGCGTGCTATCGACAAACCTTTCTTGATGCCTGTTGAGGACGTCTTCTCTATCACCGGTCGTGGTACTGTGGCTACCGGTCGTATTGAGACGGGTGTCGTAAAAGTAGGTGATGAGGTTCAATTGATCGGTCTCGGTGCAGAAGGCAAGAAGTCTGTTGTAACCGGCGTTGAGATGTTCCGTAAACTCCTCGACCAAGGTGAGGCTGGTGATAACGTAGGTCTGCTCCTCCGTGGTATCGACAAAGACGAAGTTCGTCGTGGTATGGTGCTCACTCACCCGGGTGTGGTTAAACCTTACAGCGAGTTCAAGGCTTCTGTTTATATCTTGAAGAAAGAGGAAGGTGGCCGTCACACTCCGTTCCACAACCACTATCGTCCTCAGTTCTACATCCGTACCATGGACGTTACCGGTGAGATTACTCTCCCCGAAGGAACTGAGATGGTAATGCCGGGCGATAACCTCGAGATCCAAGTGAAACTCATCTACCCGGTAGCTTGCTCCGAAGGTCTCCGTTTCGCAATCCGTGAGGGTGGTCGTACCGTAGGTTCCGGACAAATCACCAAACTGATTGACTAATCACTTAGCCTAATTGGTTTACACTCCATAAATTTTTGGGGCATCGAGCCCCAAAAATTTATACGGAAGTCCTCCAATGGTAGGAGAGCGGTCTCCAAAACCGTTAATGTGGGTTCGATTCCTGCCTTCCGTGCTTGTTACATTTCATAGCTTCCAATCTGACTTTGACCTCCGTGTCAGAGCCGGATTGTCGCTGTGAAAAGACTAAAACAACGCAAAGTACGAAAACAACGTAAAATACGCAAACAACGAACAATAAAGAATCTACTCAATATGAAACTTGTAGAGAATATCAAAGAATCGTACAACGAGCTGGTGCATAAGACCAGTTGGCCAACTCGCAAAGAGTTGTCCCAAAGCGCAGTGGTAGTATTAGTTGCTTCCATTATCCTATCACTCGTAGTCTGGGCTATGGATTGGTGCTTTGAGTCCATCATGAGTTTTGTTTACGGCCTCTTCTAAATTGTCAAATTGTTAAATTGTCAAATTGTCAATTAGGTTATGGCTGACAGCAAATTCAAATGGTATGTGCTCCGCGCGATTAGCGGAAAAGAGAACAAAGTGAAAGAGTACATCGAAGGTGCACTCGTTACTTCCACTCTTTTCAAGGAGTATGTGTCGCAGGTACTCATCCCCACCGAGAAAGTAGTGGCTCAGCGTGGCGGTAAGCGCGTTATCAAAGAGCGCAACATCCTGCCGGGCTACGTCCTCGTGGAGTGTAACCTCTGCGACGAGTGCTATCCTCTGTTGCGCAACATCCCCAACGTGTTGGGATTCCTCTCTGAAGGAAAGAGCAGCATCAAACCTGCTCCCGTCTCTCAGGCGGAAATCAACAAACTCATTGGTGAGGTGGATGCTCCCGAAGTGGAGTTGCAACTCGAGGATGTGTATTTCGAGGGCGAGAAAGTGAAGGTTACCGATGGACCGTTCAGCGGATTCACCGGTGTCGTTCAAGAGGTCGCTCAAGACAAACACAAGCTCAAAGTCGTGGTTACTATCTTTGACCGACAGACCCCTCTGGAACTCGGTTTCAATCAGGTAGAAAAAGAGTAGGAGACTCGTTACGAGTCGTTGGACTACTCGGTAGTTTATTCATCAACTATTAAAAAAGTAAAACACAACAATTATGGCTAAAGAAATTGCTGGTTTTATTAAACTCCAAATCAAGGGTGGCGCTGCCAATCCCGCTCCTCCCGTAGGTCCCGCGCTGGGTTCCAAGGGTGTGAACATCATGGAGTTTTGTAAACAATTCAATGCCAGAACACAGGACAAAGCAGGCAAAGTGCTTCCTGTTGTCATCACAGTTTACACAGACAAGTCGTTTGAGTTCATCGTTAAGACTCCTCCCGTAGCAATCCAATTGCTCGAGGCTGCTAAGGTAAAAAGCGGTTCGGCGCAGCCTAACCGTAACAAGGTGGCTTCTATCACGGCAGAACAATGCCGCCAGATAGCAGAGGACAAGATGGTTGACTTGAACTGCTTCACCGTTGAAAGCGCAGAATCGATGGTACGTGGTACCGCGCGCAGTATGGGTATTACCGTTAAATAATTAAACTTCAATCACTATTATGGCAAAGTTGACAAAAAAACAGAAAATTGCTGCTGAGAAGATTGAGGCAGGTAAACTCTATTCGCTCGCAGAAGCAGCCGCTCTCGTAAAAGAGATCACTACCACTAAGTTCGATGCCAGCGTAGATATCGATGTTCGCCTCGGTGTTGACCCCCGTAAGGCTAACCAGATGGTGCGCGGCGTAGTTTCGCTCCCCAACGGTACAGGTAAGACCGTGCGTGTTCTTGCATTGTGTACTCCCGACCAAGAGGCTGCTGCCAAAGAGGCTGGCGCCGACTACGTAGGTTTGGATGAGTATATCGAGAAAATCAAAGGCGGATGGACCGACGTGGATGTTATCATCACCATGCCGCAAATCATGGGTAAAATTGGTGCCCTTGGTCGCGTGCTCGGTCCTCGTGGCTTGATGCCTAACCCCAAGAGCGGTACCGTTACCATGGACGTAGCAAAGGCCGTTAAGGAGGTAAAGCAAGGTAAGATTGACTTCAAGGTGGATAAGTTCGGTATCGTACACACTTCTATCGGTAAAGTATCTTTCTCTGCTGAGGCTATCGCCGAGAACGCTCGCGAGTTTATCGACACCGTCATCAAACTCAAACCTGCGGTATCTAAGGGTGAATACATCAAGAGCATTTATCTTTCCAGCACCATGAGTCAAGGTATCAAGGTGGATACCAAATCGATTGGTTAATCCCCCTAATGGTAAAACCCCTTATTATTTTGAGACAATGAAAAAGGAAGATAAAAACGCGATTATCGTTGCTTTGCAAGAGCAACTCAATGAGTACCAACACTTCTACATTACCAACATCGAAGGTCTGAATGCAGAGAAGACCAGCGCACTGCGCCGCCTCTGCTTCAAGAGCGACGTGAAACTGTTGGTAGCCAAGAACACCTTGCTGCAAAAAGCATTGGAGGCAAAGGGTGTAGATGAGCAAATCTTCGCTGCGCTGAAAGGCAATACGGCGTTGATGCTGACCAACACCGGCAATGCGCCCGCTAAACTCATCAAGGAGTTCACCAAAGGCGACAAGACCGGTGAGGCTAAACCCCAACTGAAAGCCGCTTATGTAGAAGAGACCGTTTACGTAGGTGCTCAAAACTTGGATTTCCTCGCAACCATCAAGAGCAAAAACGAACTTATCGCAGACCTCGTTGCCCTGTTGCAATCGCCTGCTAAGAACGTTGTTTCCGCTCTCCAATCGGGTGCTACTACCATCCACGGTGTCCTCCAGACGCTGGGTGAACGCGCTGAGTAATTCAGCATAAATCAAAAAACAAAACAATGGGGCTATAGAGAGCCCCGAACCAACAAACATTAAAATAACATCTAAATAATTATAAGACAATGGCAGACTTGAAAGCTTTTGCTGAACAATTGGTAAACCTTACTGTAAAGGAAGTTAACGAACTCGCTCAAATCCTGAAGGACGAGTATGGTATTGAACCCGCTGCTGCTGCAGTTGCAGTTGCTGCTGCTCCCGCTGCCGGTGAGGCTGCTGCCGCTGAGGAGAAAACCTCTTTCGACGTAGTACTGAAGAGCGCAGGTGCACAGAAACTGCAAGTAGTGAAGGCAGTGAAAGAGCAAACCGGTCTTGGCTTGAAAGAGGCTAAGGACATCGTTGACGCTGCTCCCGCTACCGTAAAAGAGGGTCTTGACAAGGCTTCCGCTGAGGCTCTGAAGAAGGCTCTTGAGGATGTAGGCGCTGAGGTAGAACTCAAGTAATAACCTCTCCGAAATTACCGTACCACACTCGCTGTGGTAACAGGTTTAGACCCCTGAAAAGGGGGTCTAAACCTTTTTCTCTGAAAAAAGGAAAATAGTAAAAATAACTGAATCTTTGGTAAATCAGCATGGGTATTTGTTAATTGTGTATAAAATTGCATACCCGCATATTTAGGTGTAAATAATTTATTACCAACAGTTTGCTACTATTATAACAATAAACCATATAGAAAATTACATGGCTACAACAAATCAATCGAAGAGAGTCAACTTTTCGCGCATGCAGAAACACATGCCATACCCTGACTTTCTGGACATTCAGTTGAAGTCCTTCCACGACTTTGTGCAGATGGATTCCACGCCGGAGCAACGTCGTCAAGAAGGGCTGTTCAAAGTGTTCAATGAGAATTTCCCTATTAACGACACCCGCAACAGTTTCACGCTGGCGTTCCTTGACTACGAGGTGGACCATCCCCGCTACACCATCGAGGAGTGTATCAAGCGCGGTCTGACGTACTCGGTACCTTTGAAAGCCAAACTGCGTCTGAGTTGCGAAGACCCCGACCACGAGGATTTCGATACCGTGGTATCGGATGTTTATCTCGGCACTATCCCTTACATGACCCCGAAGGGCACGTTTGTGATTAATGGTGCTGAGCGCGTCGTAGTAAGCCAGTTGCACCGCTCCCCGGGCGTGTTCTTCGGTACGAGCATGCACTCCAACGGCACCAAACTCTACTCGGCGCGTATCATCCCCTTCCGTGGCTCGTGGATTGAGTTCGCTACGGATATCAACAAGGTGATGTATGCCTACATTGACCGCAAGAAGAAGTTGCCTGTAACCACGCTGCTTCGCGCTATCGGCTTCGAGTCCGACCGCGACATCTTGAGTTGCTTCGATTTGGCAGAAGAGGTGAAGTGCAACCGTACGGATTTGGAGGCTTGCCTCGGTCGCCGCTTGGCAGGATATGTGATGAAACCCACGTTGGAGGACTTCGTGGATGAGGATACGGGTGAGGTTTCGTCTATCGAGCGTAATGAGATTGTAGTAGAGCGCGAGGCGGAACTCACTCCCGAGGTGATTGATATCATCCTCGAATCGGGTAGCAAGACCGTACTTCTGCACAAAGACGAAAACCGAGAGAGCGACTACTCGATTATCTTCAACACCTTGCAGAAAGACCCTGCTAAGACTGAGAAAGAGGCTGTGCTCTATATCTATCGCCAGTTGCGCAACGCAGAGCCTGCGGATGACGCTACGGCACGAGAGATGATTCAAAACCTCTTCTTCTCGCAGAAACGCTACGACTTGGGCGACGTGGGGCGCTATCGTATCAACCGCAAGTTGAACATGTCGATTCCTGATGACGTGCGTGTGTTGACCAAAGAGGATATCATTGAGATTATCAAATACTTGGTGGAGTTGATTAACAGCAACGCCGAGGTGGACGATATTGACCACTTGTCTAACCGTCGTGTGCGCACCGTGGGTGAGCAACTCTACAACCAATTCGGCGTAGGTCTGGCGCGTATGGCTCGCACCGTGCGTGAGCGTATGAACGTGCGCGACAACGAGGTGTTCACGCCTACCGACCTTATCAATGCGAAGTCCATCTCTTCGATTATCAATTCCTACTTCGGTACGAATGCGTTGTCGCAGTTTATGGACCAGCAGAACCCGCTGGCGGAGATTACGCACAAGCGTCGTATGTCTGCCCTCGGTCCCGGCGGTCTGAGCCGCGACCGTGCAGGCTTCGAGGTGCGCGACGTGCACTATACCCACTACGGTCGTCTCTGTCCTATCGAGACGCCGGAAGGACCGAACATCGGTCTTATCTCCTCGCTCTGTATCTATGCGAAAATCAACGACCTCGGTTTCATCGAGACTCCGTACCGTTTGGCGAAAGATGGCGTAGTGGATTTGGACAACGACCATATCCAATATTTCAGCGCGGAGGATGAGGAAGAGAAGACGGTCGCACAAGGTAATGCGCCGCTGGATGAGAATGGTAAGTTCATCCGCACGAAGGTTAAATCGCGTTTAGGTGCGGATTTCCCCGTGGTAGCTCCTACGGAGGTGGATTTGATGGACGTGGCGCCTTGCCAGATTGCATCAGTCGCTGCTGCGTTGATTCCTTTCTTGGAGCACGACGATGCCCACCGTGCGTTGATGGGTTCGAACATGATGCGCCAGGCAGTGCCCTTGATTACGAGCGAGGCACCTATCGTAGGTACCGGTATAGAAGACCAGTTGGTGGAAGACAGCCGCACGCAGATTATGGCGGAGGGCGCCGGCACGGTAACGTATGTGGATGCCGACAAGATTGTCATCAACTACGACCGCGACGAGGAGCAGGAGTTCATCTCCTTTGAGCCCTCGGAGGTTACCTACAAACTGCCGAAGTTTGAGAAGACCAACCAGAATACCACCATCGACCTGCACCCGTTGGTACGCAAAGGCGACCGCGTAGAGCAGGGACAAATCCTCACTGAGGGTTACGCTACGCAAGGCGGCGAGTTGGCGCTGGGTAAGAACCTAAAGGTAGCATATATTCCTTGGAAGGGTTACAACTACGAGGATGCCATTGTATTGAGCGAGCGTATCGTGCGCGAGGATATGTACACCTCGGTGCACGTGGTAGAACAACTGCTCGAGGTGCGCGAGACCAAGCGCGGTATGGAGGAGTTCACCGCCGACATTCCGAACATCAGCGAGGACGCAACGAAAGACCTCGACGAGAACGGTATCATTCGCGTAGGTGCGCATATCAACCCGGGCGATATCCTCGTGGGTAAGATTACCCCGAAGGGCGAGAGCGACCCGTCGCCTGAGGAGAAACTGCTGAAGGCCATCTTCGGCGACAAGGCAGGCGACGTGAAGGATGCTTCGCTGAAGGCTACTCCGTCGTTGGACGGCGTGGTGATTGACCGTAAGTTGTACTCGCGTGCGAACAAAGACCGCAAGCAGAAACTGGCTGACCGCGAGACGCTGGCGCAGATGGACGCGAAGTTCGAGGCAGAGAGCAAAGAACTGCGCGACCTGCTCATCAGCAAGTTGGCTGTCATCCTCAAGAACCGCGAGGCGGTATCGGTGAAAGACAACGTCGGTACGGAGATTATTGCCAAGGGGCAGCACTTCAGCAAGGAGCGTCTTGGCTTGATTGACTACCACTCCGTGATGCTGGAAGGCTGGACGAACGATGCCCACAAGAACGAACTGGTAGCACAGTGCGTGATGAACTACATCGCTAAGCACAAAGAGATGGACGCGCAGTTGAAGCGCGATAAGTTCAACCTCACCATCGGCGACGAGTTGCCCAACGGTATCATCCAAATGGCGAAAGTCTATATCGCCAAACTGCGTAAGATTCGCGTGGGTGATAAGATGGCTGGTCGCCACGGTAACAAGGGTATCGTGTCGAAGATTGTGCGTGTGGAAGACATGCCGTTCTTGGCAGACGGTACGCCGGTGGATATCGTGCTGAACCCTATGGGTGTGCCTTCTCGTATGAACATCGGTCAGATTTTCGAGGCAGTGCTCGGTTGGGCAGGTCAAGAGTTAGGCGTGAAGTTCGCTACTCCTATCTTCGACGGTTGTACGTTGGAGCAGTTGGATGAGTGGACGGACAAAGCCGGTCTGCCGCGCGCAGGTAAGACCCAGTTGTACGACGGTGAGACGGGTGAGCCGTTTGATCAGATGGCAACGGTGGGTGTAACCTACTTCATGAAGTTAGGGCACATGGTGGACGACAAGATGCACGCTCGTTCGATAGGTCCGTACAGTCTCATCACGCAGCAGCCGTTGGGCGGTAAGGCTCAGTTCGGTGGTCAGCGTTTCGGTGAGATGGAGGTATGGGCGCTGGAGGCACACGGCGCAGCACACACCTTGCAGGAGATACTGACCGTGAAGTCGGATGACGTTACCGGTCGTGCTCGTACCTACGAGGCTATCGTGAAAGGCGAGAACTTCCCGACTCCGGGTCTGCCCGAGTCGCTCAACGTCTTGCTCCACGAGTTGCAAGGTTTAGGACTTTCTATCACAATGGAATAAGAATCAATTTGAAAATGAAAAATTTGAAAATTTGCCTTGCGTATAAGTTTAGCAGGCGGGGACGCCTGCGTACCCGGGCATAATTTTCAAATTTTCAAATTTACAAATTTTCAAATTTTCAAATTATAAACATAAGATTTGTATGGCTTTCAAACAAGATAATAGCAAAAGAACTGGATTTTCCAGAATAAGTATTGGCTTGGCGTCTCCCGATGAGATTATGCAATTGTCGAGCGGCGAGGTGCTGAAGCCTGAGACGATTAACTATCGTACCTATAAGCCCGAGCGTGATGGTTTGTTCTGCGAGCGTATCTTCGGTCCTACGAAGGACTACGAGTGCTACTGCGGTAAGTACAAGCGTATCCGCTACAAAGGCATCGTGTGCGAGCGTTGCGGCGTGGAGGTAACGGAGAAGAAAGTGCGTCGTGAGCGCATGGGGCATATCCGTCTCGTGGTGCCCGTAGCGCATATCTGGTATCTGCGTTCGCTGCCGAGCAAGATGGCTGCCCTGCTGGGTATCCCGACCAAGAAACTGGATTCTATCATCTACTACGAGAAGTATATCGTAGTGCGCGCCGGCGCGTTGGCAGGCGAGGAGATAGGCGAGCGTCATAAGGACGACAAAGACCGTCTGGTGATAGAAGACCGCATGCTGCTGGACGAGGAGCAGTATGAGCAGATTCAAGACCTGCTGGAGGCGAAGTACCCCAACAACGACAACCTCGACAATGCCGACCCCGAGAAGTTCATCGCGAAGATGGGTGCGGAAGCGATTTACGACCTGCTGAGCACGATTGACTTGGACGCGCTGAGTTATGAGTTGCGCGACATCGCCGGCAAGGCTACCTCCGTGCAACGCAAGCAGGAGGCGCTGAAGCGTCTGCAGGTGGTGGAGTCGTTCCGCTCGTCGCACGGCAAGAGCCGTCCCGAGTGGATGATTATGCAGGTGATTCCTGTTACGCCGCCTGAGTTGCGTCCTTTGGTGCCGCTGGACGGTGGTCGTTTCGCTACGAGCGACCTGAACGACCTCTATCGCCGCGTCATCATCCGCAACAACCGTCTGAAACGACTGGTGGAAATCAAGGCACCGGATGTCATTCTGCGCAACGAGAAGCGTATGCTTCAAGAGGCGGTGGACTCGCTGTTTGACAACAGCCGCAAGACCACGGCGATGAAGTCGGAAGCCAACCGTCCGTTGAAGTCGTTGAGCGACTCGCTGAAGGGTAAACAAGGTCGTTTCCGTCAGAACCTATTGGGTAAGCGTGTGGACTACTCCGCGCGTTCGGTTATCGTCGTTGGTCCTGAGTTGAACATGCACGAGTGCGGTCTGCCCAAGGAGATGGCAGCCGAACTCTACAAACCGTTTATCATCCGCAAACTCATCGAGCGCGGTATGGTGAAGACGGTGAAGAGCGCGAAGAAGATTATCGACCGCCGCGACCCCGTTATCTACGAAATCTTGGAGCACGTGATGGAGGGACACCCCGTGTTGCTGAACCGTGCGCCGACGCTACACCGCCATGGTATCTTGGCGTTCCAGCCGCGTATGATTGAGGGTCGTGCTATCCAGTTGCACCCGTTGGCATGTGCCGGCTTCAACGCCGACTTCGACGGCGACCAGATGGCGGTACACTTGCCGCTGAGCAACGAGGCTATCTTGGAGGCACAACTCTTGATGCTGGGCTCGCACAACATCCTCGACCCCGCGAACGGTAACCCTATCACGGTACCTTCGCAGGATATGATTCTCGGTCTGTACTATATCACCAAGGAGCGCACGGGTGCGCTGGGCGAAGGACTGGTGTTCTCGTCGCCCGAGGAGTGTATCATCGCGCTGAACGAAGGTCGCGTGAACATCCATGCGAAGGTGAAAGTGCGTATTGACGACATCGTGGACGGCGACCATGTAACGCATATCATTGATACGACCCCGGGTCGCGTAGTGGTGAACCAATACGTGCCCGCAGAGGTAGGTTATCAGAATGTGGTGATGAAGAAAGGTGCAGTGAAGAGCATTATCTCGAAGGTCATCAAGACCTGCGGTGTGGCTCGCACGGCGCAGTTCCTCGATGACATCAAGAACCTCGGCTACTACAAAGCATTCCGCGGCGGTCTGTCGTTCAACTTGAACGATATCCTCATCCCCGAGGAGAAGCAAGGCATCATCGCCAAGGGTAACCAGGAGGTGGAGAACATCACGGAGATGTACAACTTCGGTGAGATGGGCGATGACGAGCGTTACAACAACGTGATTGCCGCATGGTCGCGCGTGGATACCGAGGTTACCGACATCCTGATGAAACACATGCAGGAGGCAGACCAAGGCTTCAACTCCGTATATATGATGATGGACTCGGGTGCGCGTGGTAACAAGCAGCAGATTAAGCAGTTGGCGGGTGTCCGCGGCTTGATGGCAAAGCCGGGTAAAGCCGGTTCTACCGATACTCGTCAGACCATTGAGAACCCGATCCTCTCGAACTTCAAGGAGGGTATGTCGGTGCTGGAGTACTTCATCTCGACGCACGGTGCCCGCAAGGGTCTTGCCGATACGGCGTTGAAGACCGCCGACGCAGGTTACCTGACCCGTCGTCTGGTGGACGTATCGCATGACGTGATTATCAACGAGGAGGACTGCGGTACGTTGCGCGGTTTGACGGCGCGTGCCATCAAGCAGAACGACGTGGTGGTAGCCACGCTGACGCAGCGTATCTTGGGTCGCGTGAGTGTGCACGATATCCACGACTTGGACGGCGAACTCATCGTTGCCGCCGGCGAGGAGATTCGCGAGGCACAGTGCGAGCTGATAGAGGCAGCAGGTATCGAGGAGGTGGAAATCCGCTCGGTGCTGACTTGCGAGAGCAAGCACGGTGTGTGCGCGAAGTGCTACGGCCGCAACCTCGCGTCGCGTAAGATGGTGCAGAAAGGTGAGGCAGTGGGCGTGATTGCGGCGCAAGCCATCGGTGAGCCGGGTACGCAGTTGACCCTCCGTACCTTCCACTCCGGTGGTGTGGCAGGCAACGCCGCTACGCAGAACACCTACGCTATCCCCCGCGAAGGTATCATCGAGATAGAGGACTTGCGCACCATCACCACCGCAGCAGGCGACGTGATTGTGGTGAGCCGTCTGAACGAGATGCAGTTGAAGGACGAGAAGACGGGCGTGGTGCTGACGACCTTCAACATCCCCTACGCTTCCAAACTCTTCATCACCCCGGGCGAGAAATACGAGAAGGGCACGGTGGTATGCGAGTGGGACCCCTACAAGGCTGCCGTGGTCATCGAGCAAGACGGTGTGCTGCAATACGAAGACGTCATCGAGGGCGTTACCTCCAAGACCGAGGTGGACGACCAGACGGGCAAGAAAGAAGTTACCATCACCGATACCAAAGACAAGACGAAGATGCCGTCCGCACATATCGTGGACGCGCAGGGCAACCTGCTCCGTACCTACAACCTGCCAGTCAAGGCGAGCCTTGTGCACGCCGACGGCGAGGAGGTGAAGGTCGGCGACCTGCTCTTCACCGTAGCGCGTGCCTTTGGCACCGCAGGCGATATCACCGGCGGTCTGCCCCGTGTAACGGAGTTGTTCGAGGCGCGTAACCCGTCGAACCCCGCTATCGTGGCGGAGATTGACGGCGAGGTTACCTTTGGGCGTATCAAGCGCGGTAACCGCGAGTTGTTCGTTACCTCGAAGATGGGCGAGCAGAAGGCGTACTTGATTCCGCTGTCGAAGCAGATTCTGGTGCAGGAGGGCGACTACGTGCGTGCCGGTGTACCCCTGTCCGACGGTGCTATCACGCCCGATGACATCTTGGCTATTCAAGGTCCGACTGCCGTGCAAGACTATATCGTGAACGAGGCGCAGTCTGTCTATCGTATGCAGGGTGTGGAAATCAACGATAAGCACTTCGAGATTATCGTGCGTCAGATGATGCGCAAGGTGGAAATCCTCGACGCGGGCGACACACGCTTCCTCGAAGGTCAGATTGTCGATAAGATGGACTTCCTCGACGAGAACGACCGTATCTGGGGCAAAAAAGTGGTTACCGATGCGGGCGACAGCGAGTTGCTGCATGCGGGTCAGATAGTAACGAGCCGTCGTCTGCACGACGAGAACTCCACGCTGCGCCGCAAAGACAAGCACCTCGTAGAGGCACGCGAGGCGACCTGCGCTACCGCTAAGCAGATACTGCAAGGTATCACCCGCGCAGCATTGGGCACCAAGTCGTTCATGTCCGCTGCCTCCTTCCAAGAGACCACGAAAGTGCTCAACGAGGCGGCTATCCAGGGCAAGATAGACTACCTCGACGGTATGAAGGAGAACGTTATCTGCGGTAACCTCATTCCTGCCGGAACGGGTCTGCGTGAGTTCAAACGCATTCCTGTGTATAACCGCGAAGAGTACGAAGCACTGCAAGCCGCTCGTGCTGCTCAGGAAGAGGCACTGGTAGCCGAAGAGGAAGAGACCAACGTATAAGCATCGCTGACATGTGCACCGCACTATCAGTAGGGTGCTAATATATAAAAGAGACTGTCTAACAAGTCAGGTTAGGCAGTCTCTTTTATATTATACAATTCCCTATCATACAACTGCAATCTATGATAATTGTCCTTTTTTCGCATAACCATACCCGATCAGCCCCCTTTATTAGTAGCCGGTTTTATCGGAACATTATCGTAACATAAACGAGTCTGTAACGTGTCTGTAACGTGTCTGTAACGTGCCTTCAGCCCTTCTATAACAATTGTCCAAAACACGTATAAGCCTTGCTCGTCTCCTATCTATCGCCACAAAAAAGACTGCCTAACTCGACTTGTTAGACAGCCTCATTAATTTTACTTTTTCAATTATTTTGACTAATGTTGCACACAAAATTGCATATGCCTATAGATAGTACAAACAACCAAAAAGTTCGGGCTGAGCGATCTTTTTTGTCAAGGGACTTGCATATATCCGAAAAAAAGTGTAATTTTGCGCGCTATCGTGAAACAAACACTAAACAACATAGATTATGAAAGTAACTGAGAAATTGGCTGCGTTGCGCGGCTTGATGCGTGAGCAGGGATTGAGTGCGTATATCGTGCCCGGGGCGGACCCGCACGCGTCGGAGTATATGGCGGCACACTGGATGGAGATGTCGTGGCTGTCGGGCTTCAAAGGAGAGACGGGCACCGTGGTGGTAACGATGGACAAGGCGCTGCTTTGGACAGACAGCCGCTACTACCTGCAAGCAGATATTGAACTGAAAGACAGCACCATAAGACTGATGCGCGAGTCGGATATCGACTGCCCGACTATCGCCGAATGGTTGATAGAGACCCTCTCTAACTCCCCCTTGAAGGGGGAGAACCTAAAGTCTCCCTTTAAGGGAGATTTAGAGGGTCTTGGTGGTTCGCTCGTAGGTCTGAACCCCGAGATGTACAGCGTGAACGCTTTTCGTGCGCTCAAAGAGCAGTTGGGCGAGGCAGGTATCGGCGTGCACTCCGTTGACCTGATAAAGCCGCTGTGGACAGACGCTCGCCCTGCCATCCCTCAGGCACCGTTCTACGAGTATGAGGTGGCCTACGCGGGTGAAGATGTGGCGAGCAAGTTGGGTCGCGTGCGCGGAGCCATGCGGCAGAAAGGTGCCAACGCGATGGTCATCTCCGCGCTGGATGAGATAGCGTGGCTACTGAATATCCGCGGCAAGGATGTAGAGTACAACCCGCTGGTAATCAGTTATGTAGTATTGGAGCAAGACCGCTGCACGCTATTCGTGGCGCCGGAGAAAATGCCGGCTGCCGCACACAGCCAATGGGGCATGCAGGTAGCCACGAGGGGCTACGACGAGGTCTTTGACTATATCCGGCAGTTGCAGGGCACGGTGCTCTACGATGGCGCGCGCGTGAACGAAGCACTCTTCGAGGCTATCCCCGCCGCTTGCCGCAAGGTGAACGCGCAGTCGCCCATCTTGGTGATGAAAGCGAAGAAGAACGCCGTGGAGTTGGAGGGTGAGCGCATCGCCATGCGAGAGGACGCCGTGGCGCTGACGCGCTTCTTCCGCTGGCTGGAAGAAGAGGCGTTCGCCAACGGGCAGACGCAGACGGAATGCACCCTCGCGGATAAGTTGCACGAGTTCCGCGCGATGGGCAAACATTTCACCGACGAGTCATTCGGCACCATCGCCGGCTACAAGGGCAACGGCGCTATCGTCCACTACTCCGCGGAGCCTGCCACCTGCGCCACTGTCCATCCCGAGGGCATGCTCCTGCTCGATTCCGGCGGGCAGTACCTCGACGGCACCACCGACATCACGCGCACCGTATGGCTCGGCGGCGACATCCCCGCGCAAGCCAAACGCGACTACACCTACGTGCTCAAAGGGCATATCGCCTTGCAGCAGGTGCGCTTCCCCCGCGGCACCCGCGGCAACCAGTTGGATGCCCTCGCTAAGCAGTTTATGTGGGCGGCAGGTATCACCTACGGACACGGTACGGGGCACGGCGTGGGGCATTTCCTCGGCTGCCACGAGGGACCGCAGAACGTGCGCACCGACAACAACCCCACCGCGCTGGAGGTAGGGCACGTCATCTCCGATGAACCGGGTATCTACCGTACGGGCGAATGGGGCATCCGCACGGAGAACCTCATCACCGTGGTCTCTGCGCCCGCCACCGAGGCTGCCACCACCAACGACCAATTCCTCACCTTCGAGCCGCTGACACTCTGCTTCTACGATACGCAGTTGATTGATTTCTCGCTCATGACCGCCGACGAGATAGCATGGCTCAACGCCTACCACGCCCGCGTCCTTTCCGAGATAGCCCCGCTGCTCTCCGCAGAAGACGCCGCCTTCCTCGCCAAAAAATGCAAAGCACTGACCACTAATTAACAATTAACAATTAACATGCATTGAGATACAGAGCAGTGGCATGTTAATTGTTAATTGTTAATTGTTAATTATCACTAACCCATGTGGACTTTTCTTATCTCTTTAGTCGTTCTCGTGCTGGGCTACCTGCTCTACGGCACGCTGGTGGAGCGCGTGTTCGGTATTGACAAGACCGCGCAGACGCCCGCCATCACCAAGCAAGACGGCGTGGACTATGTGCCGATGGCACCGTGGCGTATCTTCCTCGTGCAGTTTCTCAACATCGCGGGGCTCGGACCTATCTTCGGGGCTATCATGGGTATCTTCTTCGGTCCGGCGGCGTTTCTATGGATAGTGTTCGGTACTATCTTCGCCGGCGGTGTGCACGACTACCTGAGCGGCATGATGTCCATCCGCAAGGGCGGTGCCTCGCTGCCGGAGATAGTGGGTAGCGAGTTGGGCAAAGGCATACAGGTCTTTATCCGTGTGCTCTCGTTGGTATTGCTTATCCTGCTCACCACCACCTTCCTCTCCGGTCCCGCCACCCTGCTGCAGGGGCTCGCGCCGCTGCACAGCATGCCGTTTCGCGAGATGAGCATCCCTATTGTCTGGGTGCTGATTATCTTTGCCTATTACACGCTGGCTACCGTGGTGCCCGTGGATAAGATTATCGGACGTTTCTATCCCGTCTTCGGCGGCATCTTGCTCTTTATGGGGCTGGGTATCATGGTGGTGATGCTGGGCGGACACAGCAGCGAGATGCCCGAACTGACCGACGGGCTCTACAACCGTCAGACCAACGGCTTGCCCCTCTTCCCGATGATGTTCGTCAGCATTGCCTGTGGCGCCATCTCGGGCTTCCACGGCACACAGTCGCCGCTGATGGCGCGCTGCGTAACCAACGAGCGGCAAGGACGCTGGATATTCTACGGTGCGATGGTCGCGGAAGGCGCGTTGGCACTCATCTGGGCTGCCGCCGCCGGCACCTTCTTCGCCGATCCCGAGCAGGGCTTGTACGGCATAGACGGCTTGCAGGCGTTTGCCGCGCAGCACAAGGGGGAGAACATCGCTGCGTTGGTGGTGGATAAGGTGTCGCGCTCGTGGCTCGGCACAGTGGGCGGTATCTTGGCGGTGTTGGGCGTTATCTTCGCCCCCATCACCTCGGGTGATACGGCACTGCGCTCCGCGCGACTCATCGTGGCAGACTTCCTGCACATCGACCAGCGCCCTGTGAAGAAACGACTGATGATAGCCCTGCCGCTCTTTGCATGCGTCTTCGGGATGGTGTTTGTGGACTTCAACATCGTGTGGCGCTATTTCTCTTGGACGAACCAAACCCTCGCCGCCTTCACTCTCTGGGCAGGCGCCGTGTTCCTATACAAACAAAGAAGGAGGGGTTCTTGTGGCTTTCTCATTGCCTTGCTCCCTGCGCTCTTTATGACGATGGTCTCGGTGAGTTATATCTTCATTGCGCCCGAAGGCTTCCACCTTGCCCCTGCTTATTGGTGGGTAGGCTACGCCGCAGCAGCCCTCACCACCCTCTCCTGCCTCATCGGCTTCATCCTATGGGCAAGAAAACGAGCAAAAACAAGTCTCTAAATGCTCTTTTTATAGTATAAATCAAGTTTCCAAATGCTCTTTTTATCTAAAAAAGCAAGTTTCCAAATGTTTTTTCTATATAAATTTGCAAGTTTGGAAACTTTTTTGTACCTTTGCAGCGTTTTTAATCAATGAGTTATGGAAACGAGTGATTTTGATTTGTTGTATCAGACTTTTCTCCTTCGGCTGAACGAGACAGATATGCTGCACCACAGGTATCTGTATAAGCAGATAAACTGGGCAAATAGGATTATCGGTTTGAAGGGAGCCAGCGGCGTGGGCAAGACGACGCTGGTGTTGCAGCATATCAAGGAGGAGGTGGAGGACTTGCAGAAAGTGCTGTACGTGTCGTTAGACAACTTGTGGTTCAACGCCCACGACCTGATGGAGTTGGTGGACTATCACTACATGCACGGCGGGACGCTGCTGGTGCTGGATGAGATACACCGGCTGCCTAACTGGGCGGTGTATGTCAAGAATATCTACGACAACTATCCGCGGTTGAAGTTGATTTACACGGGTTCTTCCATGCTGGAGATAGCACGCTACGAGGCGGATTTGGGTCGCAGGCAGCGGGTCTATACCTTGCACGGGATGTCGTTCAGGGAGTTCCTGCTGTTTGAAGGCTACCAACCCGGCGAGGCGGTTGCGCTGGAAGACCTGCTGCATAACCACCAAGCGATAGCCATGAAAGTCCTGCCGAAGGATGTGCGGGTGTTGCCGCTGTTTGAACAGTATCTGCACCACGGTTGCTATCCTTTCTACTTGGAGGAAGGCGATGGCTTCAGCAGTAGGCTGCAAGAGACGATACTGCGAGTATTGGAGAGCGACCTGCCGCGGGTGGAGGACGTGTCGTATGTTACGATACAGAAAACGATAAAGATGCTGCTTATATTAGCAGAGCGGATACCGTTCACGCCGAAGATGTCGGAACTGTATCGGGAGTTGGAGACCAGCAGAGAGCAGGGACTGAAGATGTTGCACTGGTTAGAAAAAGCGGGATTGCTCAACCTCGCCACCATGGAGGTACGCAACCTGCGGACGCTCGGAAAGCCGGATAAGATACTGCTCAATAACCCCAACCTGATGTACTCGCTCACCACGCATATAGACAAAGGCACCTTACGGGAGACGTTCTTCTACCATCAGTTGTCGTGCCTGCACGAGATACTGCTTGCCAAGCGGGGCGATTTCCTCATAGACCACAAGTACCTCTTCGAGATAGGCGGCAAGGGGAAGTCCTTTGAGCAAATCAGCGATGAGCCGAATAGTTTCCTCGCGATAGACGATATAGAAACAGGTATGTTCAACCGCATTCCGCTGTGGATGTTCGGGTTGCTGTATTAAATGGATGAAGGAGCAAGGATAAAGGATAAAGGACTAAATACCAACGACTCTGAGAACTCAAATACGAAGGTGACTTTAACTCCCCCGCCTCTCCTGAAAGGAGGGGAGGGGGTTAGGGGGCGGGAAGGTACACTCGGCTTCAAGCCGCAAAGAAAAATAAAAAGAATAAACAAAATTAAACCACGCAAAAATAAAGAACGAAGGTAATAAGTCCTTCATCCTGTGTCCTTTATCCTTAATCTTGTTATACGAAGTTACACACACATGAAAGCATCATTTGTAATATCCAGTCCGGATGTGGCGAGTTGCCCTCGCAGCACGCTGCCGGAGTACGCCTTTATCGGGCGGTCGAACGTGGGGAAGTCGAGCCTTATCAATATGCTCACCCGCAACCCGAAGTTAGCCAAGACTAGTCAGAAGCCGGGTAAGACCCTGCTTATCAACCATTTCCTGATAGACGACAAGTGGCACTTGGTGGACCTGCCGGGCTACGGCTATGCGCAGGCGGGGCAGAGACAGCGCGAGAAACTGAAACTGATGATAGAGCGCTACTGCCTGTTGCGGCAGGAGTTGTGCAGCCTGTTCGTGTTGGTGGACTGCCGCCACGAGCCGCAGCAGATTGACTTGGAGTTCATGGAGTGGTTAGGCGAGAACGAGGTGCCGTTTGCCATTGTCTTCACCAAGGGCGACAAGTTGGGCAAGGTGCGGCTGCGCGAGAACGTGGAGGCGTACAAGCAGAAGATGCTGGAGACGTGGGTGGAGTTGCCGCCCGTCTTCGTTACCTCCGCCGAGACCGGCATGGGCGGCAACGAACTGCTGCGCTACATCGAGAGCGTCAACGAGAGTGTAGCGCGCAATTAACGTGTGGCACATTTTAACGTGTAATTATCGTGTATGACATCTTAACGTGTAATTATCATATAATTATTCATTAATTTTTTCATTGCGAAATTATACGAATAATTATATGATAATTATATGTTAAAAGAAACACGATGATTAGATGTTATGAAACTCAGAATGGCATTGAAAAAGGAAAGCATATTTATAGGGATGGTTTGCTTGCTGTTGCTCGCGGGGTGCGGGAAACAGCAGGTGGCACCGATAGAGGTGTCGGAAGCGGCGCAGTATTTCCGCCTGACGGACACACTCGGCATGGTGCGTGCGGATGTGCTTGACCCGCAGAACGAAGGCAAACTGCTGGCACGATACTACTTAGTGGATGAAGGATTAAGGATAAAGGATGAAAGACTAAATAGTTTCGACTCTGAGGGTGCGGCCTGGAGACCGCACCTCCTTGAGAACTCAAATACGAAGGTAATAGGTCCTTCATCCTGCGTCCTTCATCCTTCATCCATTATCCCCATTCCCTTGCGGCGGGTAGCGACTACGTCGGCGACGCATATCGGTTTCCTGTATGCGCTGGGCGTGCTGGACAGCGTGGTGGCGATGAGCAACCCCGAATGGGTGTACAACAAGCCGTCGCACGAGGTGGCGAACATAGGCGAGGATATCAACATCGCAATGGAGCCGCTACTGCTCGCGAAGCCCGATGTGCTGTTTGCCAGCAGTTACGGGCAGAACAGTCAGCAGATAGCGCGAGTGGCTGAGGCGGGTATTCCCGTGATTTACCTCGCCGAATGGCAGGAGCAGCACCCCCTTGCTCGCGCCGAGTGGCTACGCTTCGTGGCTGCTTTCTTCGGCAAGACAGCCTTGGCAGACAGCATCCTCGGGGAGGTGAGGAGTGAATATAGGGAACAAGGAGCAAGGAACCAAGAACCAAGACTAAATAGTTATATAGATAAAGGATTAAGGACACAGGATAAAAGACTAAATAGCACCGACTCTAAACTCCCCCGCCCCGCTTGCGGGGAGGGGGCTGGGGGCGGGGCTCTCAAGGAGGTGCGGTCTCCAGGCCGCACCCCACACGAAGAGAATTCAGAGACGAATGTAATAAGTCCTTCATCCTATGTCCTTCATCCTTCATCCATCATGTCCGGGGCATCGTATCGGGGGACGTGGTATGTGCCGAGCGGGACGACGTATATGGGTTGCCTGTTTCGCGACGCGGGGGCGGCGTATGCCTTTGCCGATGAGCGCACCAACGGGTCTATCCCGCTGACGATGGAGCAGGCGCTGCGCGCGTTCTCGGAGGCAGATGTGTGGGTGGGCGCGAACGCACGCACGATGGACGAACTGCGCGCCATAGACGAACACCACACATGGTTCAAAGCCTACCGGACGGGGCGCGTCTATCACTTCTACAATCGCACCAACAGCACGGGCGGCAATGACTTCTGGGAGACGGGCGTGGTGCACCCCGAGATTATCCTCCGCGACCTGAAATGGGCGCTCTATCCTGATTTCTATCCCGACTACGAACCTTACTTTATCGGACGCGTGCAGTGAAATCTTCCTGTACGCGTCTTTTGGCTATAAGAGCAGGGATACCAGTAGGAAGAGCCAGTGGGCGGCGAAGGCGGCGGCGAGACCGCCGATGGTGTGGGCGAGGATGGCCTTGGAGGTGAGTTGGCGGTATCCGATAGAGTCGAGCATGGCGGTGTGGGTGCTCAGGAAGCCGCTCCAGCACATGCCGATGGCGGTGAAGACCGCGATGGCATTGCCGTCTATCCAGCCCTGCTCCATGAAGGAGGGGATGAGTCCCAAAGCGGCACCGACTGCACCCAAGGCGGTGATGGGGAAGGCTACCAAGTGCGGGTCTTGCAAGCCGAAGAGCCAATCGAAGACAAAAGAGATTTTCCCTGCGAGCCACGGCAGGAGCGCCGTACCTTGGTATGCGGCACCCGTGTAGCCGTCAGCGCCTGCGCCGAAGGTGAGCACCATGACCAGCGTGGAGATAATCAGCACACCCGGGATGATGGCGATACCGACCTCCACGCCCGCTTTGCCGCCGTCCAAGAGGGCGTTGAGGATGCGGAGGAAGACAGAGGATGATGAAGGATTTTCTTTGGATGAAGGATTAAGGACACAGGATTAAGGACTTGTTAGATTCGTCTGTGAGTTCTCCTCGTGTTGGGTGCGGCTCCCGATAAATCGGGATAACACTTCCGACCGCACCTCCTTGAGAGCCCCGCCCCCTGCCCCCTCCCCGCAAGCGGGGCGGGGGAGTTGACTGCACCTCCATTCCCTGCTGAATAGTACGGGAATTGTACGGGAGAGTCTCGGGATGGTCTCGGGAGAGTCCGTTATCTATTCCTCGTATTTCCCGTTGACCTTGGTGGGTTCGAGGTGGATGTTTATGTGCGTCTGGTCGCCGAAGCGTTGTTTGAGTTGCTGCTCGATGGCGGAGGCGTGTTTGTGCGCCACGGTGAGGGGTGTGTTGCCGGGCATGCGTAGGTGCATCTCGATTGCTACGCGGTTGCCGAGGCGGCGCGTGCAGAGGTGGTGCAACTCGCTGAGTTCCGTATCCGCAGCGACGATGGCACGGATTTCATTCTCGTTCTCCTCGGGCAGGCTCTGCTCCAAGAACTCGCCGATGGCACCGTAGGTGAGGCGCAGGGCAGTGAGCACGATGAACACCGACACGACGAGTGCCGCGATGGGGTCGAGGATAGTCCATCGCTGCCCCAGCAGGATAGCGCCGCCGATACCCAGCCCCGTGCCGATGGACGAGAGCGCGTCGGAGCGATGGTGCCAAGCATTGGCTTTGAGCGCCTCGGAATCCACCTGCTTGGCGACTCGGATGGTCAGCCAGTAGGTCAGTTCTTTGAGCACGATACTTGCTATGGCAGCCCAGAAAGCAATCCAGCCGGGTTGCGCAAGCGTCTCGCCATTCCATACTTGGATAATCTTCTCCACACCGTCCACGGCGATGCCGATGCCGACCGCCAACAGCGCCAAGCCGATACAGAGCGTCGCCAACGTCTCATACTTGCCATAGCCGTAGGAGTGCTTGCGGTCAGCGGGACGGTTGCTGATTTTCACAAAGACCAGCACCACGATGTCCGTCAGGAAGTCGGACAGCGAGTGGACTGCGTCTGCTAACATGGCTGCCGAACCGCCTAATATACCGGCTAAGAACTTGAACGCTAACAAGAGCGTATTGACAATGGTACCGAATACCGTGATTCGGGTGATACGTTGAACACGTGTTGGCATAGGTGAATTATGAATTATGAATTATGAATTATGAGGGCGTTGTGGGGTCAATATGTCTTTCACCACCTCTGCGGCGAGGCGGAAGCCGAAGGTGCCTACCACGGGGGCGAGGGTGCCGCCGGCGGCGGAGATTTCCGGCGAGAAGGCGCAGAGGAACTTCTTAGCAGGCAGCATATCGGCTTTCTTCATGCGTGTGCGCAGCGCCCGCGCCAAGGGGCAGCCGTGCACTTTCCAGAACTCCGCGACCTCTATGCGCGCGGGGTCGTACTTGCGTGCTGCGCCCATCGAGGAGAAGAGGGTGGCGGTGGATAAGGTGGCGCGGCGGATAAGCAACATCTTGCAGTCGAGCGAGTCAATGGCATCGAGCACATAGTCGTATTGGTTGAAGTCGAAGCGGTCGGCGGTGTCGCTGTCGTAGCGTAGCGGGAGGGCGGTGATGTCCGCCTGCGGGTTGATAGAGAGCAGGCGCGTGCGCATCTCCTCCACCTTGGTGCGACCGATGTTCGCCGCCGTGGCGACTACCTGCCGATTGAGGTTGCTCGGCGCGATGGTGTCGAAATCGACTATCGTCAGGTGCTGCACGCCGGTGCGCACCAAGGCTTCGGCACACCAGCCGCCCACGCCGCCCACGCCAAACAAGATGACGCGAACGGACTGCAAACGGGCAAACGCCTCTTCGCCTATGGCTTGGATAGTTCGGGAAAACATGGGTTGTTTTTGGATGAAGGATTAAGGATGAAGGATGAAAGACTTATTACCTTTGTATTTGAATTTTCAGAGTCGGAACTATTTAGTCTTTTATCCTTTATCTTGTAGTGAGCGTAGCGAACGGTCTTTTATCCTCTTTATTACTGTTTGTGCGACGTTGATTCCATCGAGGGCGGAGGAGGTGATGCCTCCTGCGTAGCCTGCGCCCTCGCCGGCGGGATATATGTTAATTTGAAAATCCCGACTTGTCGGGACAAGTTCCGAAAATTTGAAAATTTGAAAATTACCATGCGGCTCCTTTTCCCAATATGCCTGCATCGTCTCGGGGTCGCGGGGGATACGCACGGCACTGCTGCTGCGGCTCTCTACGCCCAAGATAACCGCCTCGTTGGTCAGGAAACCTTTGTACTTGCGGTCGAAGTCGCGGAAGCCCTGCTGCAAGCGCCTGCCTATCTCCTTCGGCAACCACTCGTCCATGCGGCTGGGCACCACTCCGGGCAGGTAACTGGTCTTGGGGAGGGTCTTGCTCATTCTGCCCTCCACGAAGTCTCGCAACCGTTGGGCAGGGGCTTGGCTCGCTGCGGCACCGTGCTCAAACGCCAACTGCTCCAGACGCTCTTGGTAGAGCAGGTTGGTCTCCCATGTGGGGTGCGCGCAGATGTCCTCGGGGCGTATCTCCACCACCATGCCGGAGTTGGCAAACGGCGAGTTGCGATGGCTGGCAGACATGCCGTTTACCACACAACTGCCTGCGGTGCTGCCCGCGGGGACGATATGCCCGCCCGGGCACATGCAGAACGAATAGACCCCGCGCCCCTGTACCTGCGTTACGAGCGAGTAACTCGCATTGCCCACGATGTCCACTATCTCCTGCGGCGCGTTGTGGTACATCAGGCGGTTGATGAGCGATTGCGGGTGCTCCACACGCACGCCCATCGCAAAGCCCTTGGGCTCCAGCCGCACCCCTGCCTCCGCTAACTCGCGATAGGTATCGTGCGCAGAGTGACCGATGGCGTAGATGAGGTTGATGCAGGATGCAGGATGAAGGACACAGGATGAAGGACTTATTACATTCGTCTCTGAGGTTTCTTCGTGTTGGGTGCGGCCTGGAGACCGCACCTCCTTGAAGTCGGAACTATTTAGTCTTTTATCCTGTGTCCTTAATCCTTTATCCAACAGGTGGAAGCAGGTCTCGAAATGGATTTCGCCGCCGTGGGAGAGGATACACTCGCGCATGGCTCGGATGATACTCGGGAGTCGGTCGCTGCCGATATGGGCATGCGCCTCGTAAAGCACGCTGTCGGGGGCGCCGAAATAATGGAATAACTCCATCACCCGCTGCATGTTGCCGCGCTTCTTGCTGCGGCTGAACAGTTTGCCATCGGAGAACGTGCCTGCGCCGCCTTCGCCGAAGCAGTAGTTGCTCTCGGCGTTCAGTCCCTCGTTGCGGTTGAGCAGGGCGATGTCTTTCTTGCGCTCGCTCACCTCCTTACCGCGCTCGAAGATGATGGGTTTCACGCCGTGCTCCAACAGGGTGAGTGCCGCAAACAGTCCTGCTGGACCAGCCCCCACGATATACACCACCTTCTCCGCTGCGTGCACATCTTGGAAATGCGGCGGCTCGTAGAGCGGCACAGGCGCATCTTTGGGCACACGTCGCCCCTCCTCATCCAATAGTATGGATAAGTTCACACGCAGATTGCGCTGGCGCGCGTCCACCGACTTCGATACGATGCGATATTGACGCTCCAACGCTTGCGCTTCTTTGGGCGATATGGTGAGGAGTTCGGTCATAGAGGATTAAGGATGAAGGACACAGGATTAAAGACTTATTACAATCGTCTGTGAGGTTTCAGAGTCGGTGCTATTTTGTCTTTTATCCTGTGTCCTTAATCCTTCATCTACTTATTTGTTTTTCAATCCTTCCATGATTTGGGATTCGAGTTCGTCCATGAGGTCGGGGTTATCGCGCAGCACGTTCTTTACTGCATCGCGCCCTTGCCCGAGGCGAGTGTCGTTGTAACTGTAGAAACTACCCGACTTCTTGATAACGCCGTTCTCCACGCCGAGGTCGATGATTTCGCCTACCTTGGAGATACCCTCGTTGAACATCAGGTCGAACTCCGCTTTCTTGAACGGAGGTGCCACTTTATTCTTCACCACTTTCACGCGCACTTGGTTGCCCAATATCTCATCGCCCTCTTTTATCTGCCCCACCTTGCGGATGTCGAGGCGCACAGAAGCGTAGAACTTCAGTGCGTTACCGCCCGTGGTGGTCTCGGGGTTACCAAACATCACGCCGATTTTCTCGCGCAACTGGTTGATGAAGATGCAGGTGGTCTGTGTCTTGTTGATGGTCGCGGTGAGTTTGCGCAAAGCCTGCGACATGAGTCGCGCCTGCAAGCCCACTTTGTTGTCGCCCATGTCGCCCTCTATCTCGGCTTTGGGTGTGAGGGCAGCCACGGAGTCAATCACCACCAAGTCCACTGCCGACGAACGAATCAACTCGTCCGCTATCTCCAGTGCCTGCTCGCCGCAGTCGGGCTGCGCTATCAGCAGGTTGTCGGTGTCCACGCCCAGCCGCTCGGCATAGAAACGGTCGAAAGCATGCTCGGCATCGATAATCGCTGCGATACCGCCCTGCTTCTGCACCTCTGCCATCGCATGGATAGCGAGCGTGGTCTTACCCGACGACTCCGGACCGTAGATTTCTATCACGCGCCCACGCGGATAGCCTCCTACACCCAGCGCCAGATTCAGACCGATACTGCCGGTGGAGATGACCGACACATCTTCTATCTTGTCGTCGCCTAACTTCATGATGGCACCCTTGCCGAAGTCTTTGTCAATCTTCGCCATTGCCAACTGCAATGCTTTCAACTTGTCCGCAGACGGTTGTTTTTTCTCTTCTGCCATAACTGTATAATTTGAAAATTTGAAAATTTGAAAATTATCGGAGTAACCCGCAGGCGAGACGCCTGCGTCCCCAGCCCCGCAATGCACTCTTAATTCTTAATTCATAATTCTTACCATCACCCTCCTACGAGTTTCTTGATATCCGACAGTTTGTTCAGCGCCTCGAGCGGGGTGAGGTTGTTGATATCCATACTCTTGACCTCATCGCGTATCTGCTCCAACACGGGGTCGTCCAGTTGGAAGAAGCTGAGTTGCGTGCCCTGCGCGGGCGAGATATTGGCGGCGGTGGGGGTAACCGATGCCGCATCGCGCTCCAAGTCGCGCAGTATCTGATTGGCGCGCTGCACAATGCTCTCGGGCATACCTGCCAACTTCGCCACGTGGATACCGAAACTATGCTCCGAGCCGCCGCGCACCAACTTGCGCAGGAATATCACCTTGCCGTTCGCCTCCTTGACCGACACGTTGTAGTTGCGGATGCGTGCGAAGGTCTTCTCCATCTCGTTGAGTTCGTGGTAGTGGGTGGCAAAGAGCGTTTTCGCATGCCCTTTGTGTTCGTGGATATACTCCACGATTGCCCACGCGATGGATATACCATCGTAGGTGGAGGTGCCTCGCCCGAGTTCGTCGAAGAGCACCAGCGAGCGCTCGCTGAGGTTGTTGAGGATACTCGCCGCCTCGTTCATCTCCACCATGAAAGTCGATTCGCCCATGCTGATGTTGTCGCTTGCGCCCACGCGGGTGAAGACCTTGTCCACCACACCTATCTGCGCGCTCTCCGCCGGCACGAAACTGCCCATCTGCGCCATGAGCACGATGAGAGCCGTCTGCCTGAGCAACGCCGACTTACCCGCCATGTTCGGACCCGTGATGATGATGATTTGCTGCCCGTTGTTGTCCAGCAACACGTCGTTGGCGATATACGCCTCGCCCAGCGGCATCTGCTGCTCGATGACAGGGTGCCGCCCTTGCTGGATGTCTATCACCAGCCCGTCGTTCACATCGGGGCAGATATACTTGTTCTCCGCTGCCACGGCGGCAAACGACAGCAGGCAGTCCAACTGCGCCACGATGTTCGCATCCACCTGCATCTTCGGCACATAGTCGGTCAGCGCGAGCATCAACTCGTTGTAGAGCCGGTTCTCTATCACCTGTATCTTCTCCTCCGCCGTCAGAATCTTATCCTCGTACTCTTTGAGTTCCTCGGTGATATAACGCTCGGCATTGGCGAGCGTCTGCTTGCGAATCCACTCGGGCGGCACCTGCGCTTTGTAGGTATTGCGCACCTCCAGATAGTAGCCGAAGACGTTGTTGAAGCCAATCTTCAGGCTCTGTATGCCCGTCTTCTCGCTCTCGCTTTGCTGCAGACGCAGCAGATAGTCTTTGCTGTTGCTATGCAGGTCGCGCAAGTCGTCCAACTCGCTATCCACGCCCCGCGCGATGATTCCGGGTCGCCCTTGCACTGCCGGTGGATTGGGCTGTATCTCGCGCTCTATGCGTCCGCGCATCTCCGCGCAGGTCTCCATCTGGTCGCCGAGCAGCGACAGATAGGCGTTGTCCGTTGCCGAGAGGCACACCTCTTTGATAGTCCCTACCGCCCGCAGGGCAACCGCCAGTTGCACCATCTCGCGCGGTGAGATACGCCCCGTGGCTATCTTGCTCACCACGCGCTCCATGTCTTGCATCTTCGCTATCTCCGCCCGCAGCGTGTCGCGTTGGTCGGGGTGCTTGAAGAAATGCTCCACCACCATCTGCCTATTGCGTATCGGGCGCACATCTTTGAGCGGGAGCGCCATCCAGCGATGGAGCATGCGGGCACCCATGGGGGACTGCGTGCGGTCGAGCACCTCGAATAGCGTCTTTCCTTCCTCGCGCTGTGCGCCCGTCAGTTCGAGGTTGCGTATCGTGAAGCGGTCGAGCCACACATAACGGTCTTCCTCTATGCGACTCAGGTGCTGGATATGACCGGTCTGCAAGTGTTGCGTCATGTCCAGATAGTGGAGTATGCCGCCGGCGGCAATCACCGCGTTGGGCATCTTCACCAACCCGAACCCTTTCAGGTTCTGCACGCCCCATTGCTTCTGCAGCCGTTCCACCGCGCTCGTCTCGTTGAGCATCCAGTCCTCCAACTCAAAGGTGAAGTATTTGTTGCCGAAGTGCGCCTCAAAGTCCGCTTTGCGCCCGCGCAGGAAGAGCACCTCTTTGGGAGCGAAGTTGGTCAGCAGTTTGTCGATGTAGTCGCTTGCGCCCTCGGCGGCGAGGAACTCCCCCGTGGAGATGTCGAGGAAAGCGATACCTAACGAATGGCGCGTGAACTGTACGGCTGCCACCCATGTGTTCTCTTTCTGCTGCAGCGTGGTGTCGGAGTAGCTCACGCCCGGGGTAACCAACTCCGTAACCCCGCGTTTCACCAGTTTCTTCGTCAGCTTGGGGTCTTCCAACTGGTCGCATATCGCCACGCGTCGTCCTGCACGCACCAACTTCGGCAGATAGGTATCCAGCGCGTGGAAGGGGAACCCCGCCATCTCCGTGGGGGCTGCCCCGCCCGCATTGTTGCGGTGGGTGAGCGTGATATTCAGTATCTTGCTGGCTTCCACAGCGTCCTCGCAATAGGTCTCGTAGAAGTCGCCGCAACGAAACAGCAACATCGCATCAGGGTATTGCGCCTTGATGTCTCGAAACTGCTTCATCATTGGAGTTAACTGCTCTGCCATAATGCTTTTTTAATGTGTAAATTTGTAAATTTGAAAATTTGAAAATGACCATGCGGAACTAATAATTTTCAAATTTTCAAATTCTTAATTTTCAAATTATTACTTCAAGTCCACCGTCAGTTTCAGGTTGTAGCGTCTGCCGGTGAGGTAGTTGGGGCTTGCCCACTGCTGCCCGTAGGCGTCGCTCACCCAAAAATAGGAGTTCACGTTCTTCCAGCCCACGAGGTTGAACACCTCAAACTGTATCGCCCACTCCGCCACGTGTTTCGCACTCGGGGCGCGCATGAACTTTGCTGTCTTCGCGTTGAAGGCGTAGGTTGCGCCGATGTCTATACGCCGATAGTCCGGCATGCGCAGCACCTTCATGCTGGCGTAGTCGCGCGGCGCGGCAAAGGGCATGCCGTCGCTCCATATCATCTTCAGGTGGAAGCGCAACTGCGGTAACTGCGGCACGTAGTCTTGAAATAGCATGGAGAAGGAGTAGCGTTGCTCTTGCGGCGAGGGTATCCAGCCCAGTTCGGGGCGGTCGAGCAACCGCTGCTTCGCGCTCATCACCGACAAACTAATCCAACTGTCTGCCCCGGGCACCAACTCGCCGTAGAGTTTCAAGTCCAGCCCCGCCGCGTACCCCTCCGAGTCGTTCTTGCCCGAGTAGCGTACCCGCACGTTGTCCACCGTGTAACTCTCCATGCGGTCGATATACTTGTAGTAGGCTTCGGCGGTGAACTTAAACGGTCGCCCCCATGCGCGGAAATAGTAGTCGCCGCCCAGCACCACGTGCACCGACCGTTGCGCTTTCAGGTCGCGCGTGAGCGAGATACGGGTTACGCCGTCCGTCCCCGTCAGCGTGTCGCGCAACTCCTTGTAGAACGGCGCTTGGTAGTAGAGTCCCGTTGCCAGACGGAAACTGAAATCGCGCTTCCAGCCGGGGATATAGACGAGGCTCGCCCGCGGGCTGGGCAGCACTTCGTTGGTCCAACTCCACCATTGCAGGCGTCCGCCCACGGTCAGTATCACCTGCCCCTTGTCGGTGTTCCACTTATGGGTGTTCTGCACGTAGCCCTGCACGCGCGCCGACTGCATGCTGCTGTCGCCCTGCATGGCATAGTAGAGGAGCATGTCTTGCCCGTTGTTGGGCAGGCTGTAGCCCGCCGAGTCGCGCCATTCCCACTCGCTGATATGGTCGCGTATCCACTCGCCCTGCGCACTCACGCCCCATGTCAGGCTGTTCTGCCCGCGTTTCCACTCGCCGTGGTGCGACAGCGTTGCCACGCCCGCTTCCAGTCGGTTGCGGGCATGCTGGTGGTACTTACCTGTGCCCAGCACATCCGTCTGCCCGCTCGGGTCCACCATCTCCCCCGGGCGACCGCCGCCTGTGTCGGGGTTCTCCGCGTCCAACGACTTGTTCGACAGCACGTACTCGCCCGTGATGTCGTAGGTCTCGCGCTCGTTGGTGTAGAAGCCGCTCGCATCGAAGCCGATGCTCACCTCACGGCTCACCTGTCCCCCTGTGCTCAGTGCGGCAAAAGCCGTTACGAAGCGGTCTTTCTCCTGCCCGTCGTACCATATATTTAGGTGCTTCGCGTCCAATCCTCCCCAACTCTCCGACATCGAATCCGGCTGAAACACATAGTCATTCACACTCACATTGCCCAAGAAAGAGATAGTCCAAGGATTTTCTTGGGATGAAGGATGAAGGATGAAAGATGAAGGACTTATTACACTCGTATTTGAAGTTTCTTCGTGTTGGGTGCGGCCTGGAGACCGCACCTCCGTGAAGTCGGAACTATTTTGTCTTTCATCCTGTGTCCTTAATCCTTTATCCCTATTTATCTCCCATGTCAGCATGGTCTGATAGTCAAAGTAATTCGGCTGGTAGTTTCCTGCCGTAGCGAGCGACCCGAGCATATACTGCGAGGTCTTGTACCGTATGCCGTGCATCTGGGAGAATCGGCAGGATGAAGGATGAAGGATGAAGGATGAAGGACTTATTACACTCGTCTCTGAGTTTTCCCCGCCCCCTGCCCTCTCCCCGCAAGCGGGGCGGGGGAGTTCGTAGCCAACACCATTTAATCTTTTATCCTGTGTCCTTAATCCTTCATCTACGGCACTATTTAGTCTTTTATCCTTTATCCTTGCTCCTTTGTCCGTTGCCATCCCCACATACACGCTTGCTCCGAGCAGGCTGGCGCTCAGCGAGCCCTCGAAGCGCTCCGGCTGTTTGTAGCGAATATCCAGCACCGACGCCATCTTATCTCCGTATTGTGCGCCGTAGCCGCCCGCCGAGAACTCCACATTCTCCACCATCGACGGATTGACGAACGAGAGCCCCTCCTGTTGCCCGCTGCGAATCAGCAACGGACGGTGCACCTCCATGCCGTTCACGTACACCACGTTCTCATCGAAACTGCCGCCGCGCACGTTGTACTGGCTGCTCAACTCGTTGTTTTGGTTCACACCGGCAAAGGTGATGAGCAGGCTCTCGATAGACCCGCCTGTGGCATCGGGCATCACGCGACTCGCACCGGCATCGATATGGTCCATCATCGTCGTCTGCCGCTTCACGCCTCGCACTTCCACCTCCTCTAACCATTCCTCGCTCGTTGCCATCTCCACATTCACATTCAGCACCTCCTGTGGCGACACAATCCGCTGATAGACAGTAGTATAACCTACCATAGAGAACACCAGCGTAATCGTATCACGAGGCTCCATCAGTATCAACTCATAGTACCCGTTCTTGTTCGTCGTGGTACCAACCTGCTCGGATGAAGGATGAAGGATGAAGGATGAAGGACTTGTCACATTCGTCTCTGAGGTTTCTTCGTGTTGGGTGCGGCCTGGAGACCGCACCTCCATGAAGTCGGAACTATTTAGTCTTTCATCCTGTGTCCTTAATCCTACTTCCTCTATCGCTACCACATTTGCCAACTCAATCCCTCGATTATCAGAGTCCACCACATAGCCATAGATACGCACGTTTCGCGCGCATAACTGTGCTACACAGAGCCATAATATTCCGAGTATGACGAATATCCGTTTCATGCTTTTGTTTCAATAACCGATAACAACATTGAGCGTGCAAAGGTACTACAATTTTTCCAAATATGCAAGCAATTAGTAAAAAATTGCCTTCCCCAAAAGACTCTAAAATTCCTCAACAATTTCGCCTCGTAATGTGGCAGCACTCGCTTCCAACACACGCACTTGTACCAGTTCGCCGATGTGCCTGCCAGCGCGGGGGAAGACTACGGTCTTGTATTGCGACGTGCGTCCGAACATATCTTCGTGGCTCCGCTTGGAAAAACCTTCCACCAGCACCTCCACCGTCTTGCCTATCTCTCGGCGGTTGCTCGCAAGCGATAACTCGTTTTGCAGGGCGATAATCTCATTCAGTCGGCGCACTTTCTCTTCCTCTGCGATGTTGTCCGGCAGGTGTTTCTGCGCGTAGGTACCCGGGCGCTCGCTGTATTTGAACATGAACGCTGTGTCGAAGCCTACTTCCCGCATCAGGCTCAGCGTCTCTGCATGGTCTTCGAGCGTCTCATCGTGGAAACCGCAGAACACATCCGTGCCTATCGTGGCATCGGGCAAGATACGGCGGATGGCGGCGATGCGGTCGAGATACCACTCGCGGGTGTACTTGCGGTTCATCAGTTTCAGTATCTTGTTCGACCCGCTCTGCACCGGCAGGTGAATAAACCGGCAGAGGTTCTTGTGGCGCGCGATGGTCTCAAGCGTCTTGTCCGACATATCTTTGGGATGCGAGGTAGTGAAGCGAATACGCATCTTTGGCACCGCCTCCGCCACTATCTCCAGCAAGTCCGCAAAATCCAACTCCCCCGCTTTCCACGAGTTCACATTCTGCCCCAGCAGCGTAACCTCTTTGTATCCCTTTGCCCACAGGTCGTGCACCTCGTTCAGTATGCTCTCCACATCGCGGCTACGTTCCCGCCCGCGCGTGTAGGGCACCACGCAGTAAGAGCAGAAATTGTTGCAACCCCGCATGATACTCACAAACCCGCTGATACTCTTGCCGATACGCGCCGGCATCACCTCGCGGTAGGTCTCGGTCTTGCTCAGTTCGATATTCATGGCTTTCTGCCCTAACTCACACTGCGCCAGCAGGTTCGGGATATCCATATACGCATCCGGTCCTGCCACGAAATCCACTTTGTAGTCCCGTATCAACTCATCCCCCATGCGCTCCGCCATACAGCCGATAACGCCCATCGTCGGGCGGTGCTCCTTGCGAGTCAGCGCCCTGAGTTCACGCAGCCTGCTCACCACTTTCTGCTCGGCGTTGTCGCGGATAGAGCAGGTGTTCAGCAGGATGATATCCGCCTCATGCCAATCGTCCGTCATCGAGCAGTCGGCAGTCTGCATGATAGCCGCTACCACCTCGCTGTCTGCCACATTCATCTGGCAACCATAGGTCTCTATGTAGAATTTTTTGCTCATAAAACACGTTTTTTACAAGAATTTTTCAAAATTATTTGGTCATATCAAAAAAAAGTCGTACCTTTGCAGCCGCTTTTGAAGGAAAATTTGAAAATTAACAATTTGAAAATTTGAAAATTTTTGTGCCGCATGGTCATTTTCAAATTTACACATTTACCAATTTTCAAATTGATTTTAATAGCATCGGGATGTGGCGCAGTCCGGTAGCGCAACGGTCTGGGGGACCGGAGGTCGCAAGTTCGAATCTTGTCATCCCGACGAAGAGTCCGCGAGGACTCTTTTTTGTATCTATACCTTCCGTTTTCTTCTCGCTGTTCCTCGCTAAATTTGCGGCTGCAAAGGTACACTTTTTTTCTGACATATACAATAGAGGTAACAACATTTTTATTTCAGCAGATATTTCCAAAAGTTGTTCGGTCCTTTCCCGTTTCTTATATAGCTATTTATACGTGTTTTGGACAATTTGTTGTGTTCTGGTACAGACCCGTTACAGACTCGTTACAGACTCGTCTATGTTACGATAAAAACCTTATCAAAAAGTAGTAGCATATCGGTGGGATGGTATGCGAAAAACGGAACATTATTGTAACGTGAGTTCAATATAAATCTCAGCAAATGTATTTGTTGGAAGAAGTTAAGAATCCAATCGAAAATTCAACCAAAGTCTTTGCTAAAAATGCGTTGAAGGCTTATCTTTGTATTTCGCTACACTCAAAAATAAAGATAAAATCTTATTTCGCGCTCACGTTAAAAAACATGTTATTGTGTGTTTTTTACTTATTTTTCACCTACATTTTGTATTTTGTTTGCCGGTTTCATTTATTTTTCGTAACTTTGTGCGCAAAATCGAATACGACTATGAAAAGAAATGCTTATCTTCTTTGGGTTTCGACATTGGTATTTGTGCTGACGGCTTGCCATCGCCCCGCGCAGGTTGCTTCCGTCTCCACCGAGGCTATCCCTGTTACCACCGACTGTATTGCCGCCGCACCCGAGGTGGCAGAAGGCTATACCGCACTCTTAGCCCCCAAGAAAGCCGCCCTCGCGGAGGAGATGTCCACGGTGTTGGGCTACGCGCCCGAGGACATGACCGTACATCGCCCCGAGTGCAACATGCTTAACTGGGCATCCGACGCACTGCTTGCCAAGGCGCGTCAGTACTATGACGGGCGTGTGGATATGGCGGTGGTGAACATCGGCGGCATGCGCTGCGAGTGGCGCAAAGGCGACATCACCAAACAGCATGTGTTTGAACTCATGCCGTTCGACAACCGTCTTGTGGTGCTCACGCTGAAAGGGGAAGATATCCTCGAACTCTGTCAGGTCTTTGCCGAGGTGGGCGGCGAAGGAGTAGCGGGACTGCGCATGCAGGCAGAGGAAGCGCAACTGATTGACGCACAGATAGATGGTCGCTCCATAGACCCCGAGGCGTACTATACCGTGGCGACCAGCGACTACCTCGCAGGAGGCACTGACCACATGACGCCCCTCACACACCACATCGCTTACTGGGACTCCGACCTGCTTATCCGCGACCTCTACCTCGAGTACGTCCAAGAGCACCCCACCGTCTCCGCCACCATCGACGGCAGAATGCAAATCAACTAAACAACAACCATACATCACTACAACTATGGCAACAGTAACATTAACCTACAACGACCGCAACCAATTGGCGCACAGAACATTAGAGTATATTATGTCTTTGGGTGTATTCAAAGCCACCTATAAACAGCCTTCCGCCGCGGAGAAAAAGACAATGCAAGCATTGCAAGAGGTACAACAAGGCGAGTTGACTCGCTATGAAAATTTCGATGACTTCACCAAAGCAATGGAGGCATTATGAGAACACTTTTCACCACCAAACAATACGAAAAGGATGTCAAACTGGCAAAGAAACGCGGACTGAACATCCAAAAACTTATTGATATTGTGAGACTATTGGCTAATGATGAATCCTTACCGATAGCCAATAGAGACCATGCGTTGCACTCAAATTTGGAAGGCTACCGAGAATGCCATATACAACCCGATTGGCTGCTAATCTATAAAAAAGGTGAAGACGGCGCTTTGTGTTTCTTGGAATTAGTGCGTACCGGTTCCCATTCCGATTTATTCTGAAATAACAACAATCACATAGTATGAAAAAGACTACTCTCCTTCTCCTCTTCGCGCTGTGCCCGCTGGCAGCGGCATGGGCTTGTACGAACTTCCTCGTAGGCAAAGACGCTTCTACCGACGGCTCTACCATCATCAGTTATGCCGCCGACAGTTACACCCTCTACGGCTTTCTCCGTTTCTCGCCTGCCACAGACCACCCTGCAGGGAGCATGCGCGAGGTGAGAGACTGGGATACGGGCAGACCCCTCTGTCAAATCCCGCAGGTGGCGCACACCTACACCGTGGTGGGCAACATGAACGAGCACCAACTCACCATCGGCGAGACCACATGGGGAGGTCGCCACGAGTTGGAAGACACCGTTGGTATCGACTACGGCAGCCTTATCTACATCGCGCTGGAGCGTTGCAAGACCGCACGCGAAGCCATCGACTGCATGACCTCCCTCGTTGCCGAACACGGCTATGCCTCCGGCGGCGAGACCTTCTCCATTGGCGACCCTAACGAGGTGTGGATTATGGATATGATTGGCAAAGGTCCCGGACGCAAAGGTGCCGTGTGGGTAGCCACCCGCGTACCCGATGACTGTATCTGCGCGCATGCCAACCAAGCGCGTATCACCACCATCAACTTCAAGGACAAAGCCAACTGGCGTTGGAGCAAAGACGTGGTGAAGTTCGCCCGCGAGATGGGCTATTTCGAGGGCAAGGATGCCGACTTCTCTTTCCAAGCCGCCTACGCGCCGTTCGACTTCAGCGGGCTCTTCGTCTGCGAAGCGCGGGTGTGGAGTTTCTTCCGCCATTTCTCCGATGAGATGGACCAATACTTCGACTACGCTACGGGCAAGACCTTTGTGGAGACCGGCGGCAAGGACGCAGGCACCCCCATGCCGCTCTTCATCAAGCCCAACCGCAAAGTGTCGGCGCAGGACATCAAAGACTGCATGCGCGACCAATACGAAGGCACGCCGCTCGACATCACGCAGGGCACCGACGCCGGTCCGTGGGGCAGCAAACTGCGCTACGGAGGACTTGGTTTTCAGGTAGATAGCGTGCAGTACTGGTACGAGCGCCCCACCGCTACCCAGCAGACGGGTTTCTCGTTCGTAGCGCAGATGCGAGGCTACGCCGACCCCAAGGCGGGCGGTATCTTCTGGTTTGGTGTGGACGACGCAGCAACCAGTGTGTACGTGCCCATCTACAGCCGTATCAACCACGTCCCCGAGTGCTTTGCCGAGGGCAATGGCGATATGTACACTTTCTCGCACACATCCGCATGGTGGATATTCAACCTCGTAGCCAACTGGGCATACACCAAATACAGCCGTATGTTCCCCGAAATCAAGGCAGTACAGACAGCATTGGAGGAGCATTTCAATGCGCAGATAGCCGCCGTGGATGCCGAGGTGGCAGCCCTCCCGAGCGACAAAGACGCACGCAAGTACCTCACCAACTTCTGCGACACCCAAGCCGACAACACCATGTCGGAGTGGCAACGGCTGTATATCTATTTAGTAACCAAGTATATGGACGGACAGGAGCGCAAAGTGGAGAACGGGCAGTTTGTCCGCAACCCCTACGGCGAACCCGCCTACCCCGACCGTCTCCCCTTCCCCGAGACCTACCTGCGCACCATTGCCCCCGAGATAACCCACGAGTAAAAAACCATACAACCATGAAACCTTTCAGCGAACTGACCATTGCGCTTGCCAGCGACCATGCCGGCTTTGCGTTGAAGAACCAAGTGCGCCTCTTCCTTGAAGACAACGGCGCCAGAGTGCAGGACTTCGGCTGCTACTCCGATGAGAGTTGCGACTATCCCGACTATGCCCACCCGCTGGCAGAAGCCGTGGAGAAAGGCGAGTACGAGTTCGGTATCGTCATCTGCTCCACCGGCAACGGTATCTGCATGACCGCCAACAAGCACCAGGGTATCCGCGCGGCGCTCTGCTGGGAGAAACGCCTTGCGCAACTCGCACGCCAGCACAACAACGCCAACGTGCTCGGCTTGCCGGCGAACTTCATCACCGTGCCCCAAGCGCTGGACATCGTTGCCACTTTCTTCCAGACTGACTTCGAAGGCGGACGCCACGAGCGCAGAGTGAACAAGATTCCATGCTGCTGACGCCTGCCCGAATAGCCAATCAACTGAAATGTTGGATGAACTATGCACTAAGCCTCTTCGGCATAGTGCATATTTCGCACTATCCCACTTTCCTCACCATCGAGCCCGCGAACATCTGCCAACTCGCCTGCCCTCAATGCCCCGTCGGCATGGCAAAAAAGGACACTCAGGGAGGTGCGGTCTCCAGGCCGCACCCGATAAGCAATACCACCGAGGGTGCAGGCAGCTCGTCGCACACCCCTTTCCCCGACTATCCGCTCTCCCTGCTCGCCGAGAGCTTCCGCTATGCCCACACCATCCAGTTTTATTTCCAAGGCGAGCCGTTGCTCAACCCGCGTCTGCCCGAGATGATACGCGAGGCGGCGCAGCAGGGCTGCTACACCATCGTCTCCACCAACGCCCAAGCCCTCGACCGTGCGATGGCGAGGCGGCTGGTGATGAGCGGACTGCACCGTATCATCGTCTCTATGGACGGGCTTTCGCAGTCTGCCTACGAAGCCTATCGACAGGGCGGAAGCGTGGAGAAGGTGAAGAATGCCTTGCGCTACCTGCACGAGGAGCGGGAGACAGCCCGCCGCCAGCGCCTGATTACGGGCAACTATCCCGTCATTGAACTGCAATGTCTCTTGCTCCGCTCCAACGCGTTTGAGCGCCGACTGCTCCGCAAGGCTTACCGCCGCCTCGGCGCCGACCGCCTCACGTTCAAGACCGCACAGTTCTACGACTACCGATACGGCAACCCGCTGATGCCCACGAGCGAGCGAGAGCGCCGCTATGAGCAGTGCGCCGACGGCACTTACCGTCTGAAACGCACCCCGCTCCGCCGACTGTGGCAACACCTCACGGGGGTCTCTCCCTGCTATCGCCTATGGGCAGGTTGCGTCCTCACCACCGACGGCGATGTCCTCCCCTGCTGCTACGATAAATCGCACTCCCACGCCTACGGCAATATACACGCCGCCTCCCTCGCCGCCATCTTCCAATCCAAGCAAGCCGATGCCTTCCGTCGGACGGCTATCCGCGCACCCTTTCCGCAAGCACCCGAGATGTGCCAAAATTGTTGGCACTAATGCCATTTCTCCGCGCGAGATGGTAAAAAATAGCCGCATTTTGCGCAAATATCACATTCTGTTTGCTAATTCACCCAAAAAGCACTACCTTTGTGCAAAGTAATCAACGTGAACTCGAAATAAGGTCCTAATATACGAAGACGACCACGATTCTTTTATTTCAACAAAAATTTCCAAAAACGACCCTCTAAATCTCCCTTGAAGGGAGACTTTTCCTTTAACATATAATTTCCGTTAATTATTCATTAATTCATTACCAAAAACAAAATTAGTCTTTGAGTGCTGAAGTAACTCGCTTATATCGGCTCCACGTTAATTAAATACCTTTGCACACCATGAAGCACCAACGTTCCCTTTTCTTTGCTGCTATTTCTTTGTTCTGTACGCTCTTCGCCTATGCCGGCGATGTAACTTTTGACCCTAACACCCGCTACTCGCGACTGGTGATAGATAGTTGTTTGTATCATTTCCAAGCCAACACCAAAGCAGCCGGCTTTGCCAAATACGATTCGGAAGGTAACCAAGTAAAGGTCTCTGAATCAGAAAGAGGTTTCGACTACGTGCCCGGACTGGTTGCCAAAGCCGTTATCGAAGCAGTGGACTACTATCAAACCCAAGACTTTGCAAAGCCTTGGTTTTACAGCATTGCAGCATACGCAAATACATACTATAGCAACACCCACACCAGTGGCAGTTTGGATGACCTGAATGCTTGCAAGATGTATTTCGGTATCTCCGATTTAACCAAAGAAGGCGCGGCGTTTGCCAATGCCACTACCTTCAACAACTGCCAAACGGCAAAAACAAATACATTAGCAGGTCTAAAAGACTACAATACCAACTACGTCATCACCACGACTACCATCACTAATGCTGACCAGCTGCCTCTTCCCGACGGAGGTACTTATGATGTAACCGGCGGCTGGTGGCACAAAAAAGAGTACCCCAACCAGATGTGGTGCGACGGGCAATATATGGGACCTGCGTTGTTAGCACAGTTGGTTGCCGAAGGAAAGAACATCACGGGCTCCACCGATGGAGATTGGACATTGATTGCCAAGCAGTTTGATATTACATGGACGTATTTGTGGGACGAGAAAAAGCAATTGCTCTATCATGCTTTTTGCGCTGACGGCGGTACCAATACGACATCCCGCTCTTGTGATTGGGCAGGTTTGAGCACTACAACGGGTAGCGAGTGCTACCACTCCGCTGAGTACTGGGGGCGTGCCGAAGGATGGTATGTGCTGGCGCTGGTAGATGTATTGGAGCAGATGGACAAAGCAGGATTGTCTAAATCAGATGCGCGCTATGCCCGTCTGCTGGGTTACCTGCAAAAAGCCGCTGCCGGATTGAAAAACAAGCGAGATTCCACCAATTCGGGCTGCTGGTATCAACTGCTCGCACACGAAGGCAGTTATTCGGTAACAAACTATACATCTGAAGATGGGGAAACAACCTATCAGTCAGGAACTGCAAGCAATTATCTGGAAGCATCTGCGTCCGCTATCTTCACAGCCTTCTACTTGAAATCCATTCGTTTAGGTTATTTGGATAAGGCGACCTACGAGAGCGTTGCAAAGGCTGCATATAAGGGTTTGATTACCACCTTCCTCAAAACGAATGTAGGGGACGGAAACGGCTATGCGCTGATTCAGAGTTGCAAATCTGCCGGGCTGGGAGGTAGTAGCAACACGGGAAGTAAAACCCGCACCGGTTCGGCGGCATACTACCTTTTGGGAAATGATGTAGGGGTTACGACAAACTATACAGAGGGTAAGATTTTAGGTGCGTTTATCTTGGCGGCGGTGGAGTATGAGCGGGCATATCTACCGGTGGCAGCCGGTGATGATCCCTCAGGGTGCAAGTGCTTGAAAGTAAGTATTCTGTAACGCTTTATGTTGTGTGTCCGGGTACATGAAATACCACTCACTGATGCCATAATTTTCAACCTTATTAGCTGTTATACCAATTTTCTAAACGCTGATTGAATGTTCTGCGGTCAAGGGTAGATGTTGCCCATTGTTTCACTTCGGCGGTCATCTCTACACACTCTATCTTCACTTTCCGCCTAAGGCGCAAGCGCTTTGTCTTCTGCTTGCTCCATAGACTATCTTCTAAACCCGTAGTCCGCACCAAGATTATCTCGGTCTCATCGGGGATTTCTCGGCAAACTTCATAAGCCAAGCGGCGATTACCTATCACCTCGCGGGGCACCAACGACACATGACCCGATGGGTAGAAAAGCACATCCTTACCTGCACGCAATGACTCTAATGCTATCTCCGTCAATCGATGCGCCTGCGCCACATCTTCACGGCGGCGACTTTTCTCCAAGTCGGGTACTACCACCGAATCCAGCATCTGCAACACGGGCAGAAAGAGCCTGTTGCGGAAAAAACGCTCATCCACCATCGGGCATAACGCTACATCCCAGCACTCGGCAAACAGCAGCAAAGGGTCGATGAAAGCGGGATGATTGGGCATCACGAGGTGCACTTTGTTATCATGCAAATACTTCAATCCCTTAATCTCCACATCATAATGTGTGTGGAACAGCGCCCGCGCAAAGCGGGCAAAACGAAAACGGTTCATAAACAACATGTATCAACTTAGGTAACTACGCAGCCATCGTGTGAAGAATGGGTCTTCAATAGTATATCCCGATTCATTGATAAGCAGTCCTGCCTTCAGCATGCGCTTCAGCCCACTATAGGTGGTGCTGCTTGGTTCTGTACGGGAAGTCATTGGGTTTTGTCCGAAAGACAACTGACGCAAGATTCCTCTGTCGGTTCGATTCTGTGCATTCCATAGACGTTCGTAATCCAAGTCATGCTCCTGTACCAGCTTGCTGATGGCAATCTCTACCACATTCTCCGTGATACGCGGATATGCCATCAGTTCCCATACTTGTGCGCTCAGTTGCTGAGTGTAGTAGGGATGGCAACGGGTAAAGGTGAGAATAGCATCTACCATCGGACTGTTGTCCACATAGTTGGGCAGACGTTCGGCGATATAGGTACGGAAATCCGTTTCAGGTATGCGCTTCAGGTGCATCAGTTGTCCAAAATGGTAGAACGGACTTTTCTTTTTCTCAAAGATATCGGTCATCATTGACTCTTGACTGCCTAAAAAGATATAGTTCAGTCCTTTCTGTGTCTGCATGATGGCACGCAACTGCTTGTCTAAGCCCTTTTGTATCTGCAGTACTTCTTGAAACTCATCCAGCACAACCACCAGCCTCTTTTCCTGCGTGCTCACTTTCTCTAATAGTACCATAGCATCTTCCAACGCCGTTTCTGCTTTCACCTGCGGCAGGAAAGACACATCTATTGTCCCCATCAGGGCGTTGGTGGAGACAGTAGGGACAAAGCGGAAATGCGTCAGTTGGTGTTTTATCTTCTCCAACGGATATACAGAGAAGATTTCGCGGAGCAATAACTCGGCGAAATGCTGCACACTGAGCACTTGCTGCATGTTTATCGTTATGCTCGGGCGCTGGACTTGAGTCAACACTTTCTTCACTAAGCTGCTTTTGCCGTATCTGCGAGGACTAATCAACACGATATGGTTCTCGCTATCCAGCCTATTGATAAGCGTTTCTGTCTCCTCAATACGGTCGGTGAAATACTCAGATTCTACGATGGTGCCAAACTTAAATGGGTTCATAATCAAATAATTATGGTTGCGAAATTTTTCGTTGCGAAATTTTTCGCAATGGTTTCTGTGTGCAAAGGTACAACTATTTTTTGAGTTATGCAAATTTTTCTTAATTCCTAATTTTTTTTCTCTATCTTGCTTTGCAGAGGGCGAAGACGGAGTAGCGGGCGCCGCGGCAGGGTTGGAGGGCCTCCATACAGGCTCGCATGGTGGCTCCTGTGGTGATGAGGTCGTCCACCAAGAGGATATGCTTGCGATAGAGTTCCTCGGGATGGTTCACCTCAAACGCATTCACCATGTTGGTCTTTCGCTCGTCTCCTTGTAGCAACGCTTGCTGGGCGGTATGCTTCCTACGGGTCAATAGTGTCGTATTCATCGGGATTTTGGTTACCTCGCTCAGTGCCCGCGCGATATACTCCGATTGGTTAAAGCCTCGCTCGCGCAAGCGCTTGGGGTGGAGGGGGATAGGGAGGATGATGTCTATGCCCTCGAAGAAATCCGTTTGCAGGAAGTCGTATGCCGCTTCTTTAGTAAGCAGGGTGGCTATCTCGGGTTGCTCGTGGAATTTCATGCGGTGAATAGCCTTGCGGATAGGATGCCCTTTGTCGTAGAAAAGGAAGGCAGCACCCCGTTGAAACCGAGAGAAATCGGAGGAAAAGAGTTGCTCGGTGATGTTATCACGCTGTGTGGCTTGCTCCGTGCGAGGCAGCGTCTGCATACAGTCGGCGCAGATACACTCTTCCCCATCGTCAATCACCCGCCCGCACATCGGGCAGCAGCGAGGGAAGAGGAGTTGAAGAATACTATGGAAGATGGAGGGGGACAAGTGGTTAGTGGTTAGTGGTCAGTGGTCAGTGGTTAGTGGTCAGTGTCCGGGTGCGCCCCGGTTTATCCCGACAAGTCGGGAAACCGTTGGGGCTATTAGTTAGTAGTTACAAAAAAAGATAAGTGAAGCGTTTGGCGTGGGGGTCTTCGATGGACATCACGCCTTTCTGTACAAGATCGTTTAAGTCGCGCAATGCAGTATCGGAAGAGCACTTGGCAAGATGTGCCCATGTCCTTGACATCACACGCGTCTTATCTTCTTGCAGCAGCCGATTGATGGTAGTCCGTTGTCTTTCTGACAGGTTCACCCCTTCATGCCGCTGCCAGAACAGCGTCTTTTGCAGGATAGTAGTGATGCGATTGTCGGAGATACGCACTGCCTCTTGCAGGGTATGGATATACCAAACGAGCCAAGCCGTAATGTCTCCACTACCACGCTGCACGGTTTCCAAGCAGCGGTAGTAGTTTTTCTTATCGGTGTTGATAGCCGCTGCAATACTATAATAGCGGGCACTGCTGTTGTCGCCTCTTGCCAAGCATATCTCCGCCAAGAGCCGACTGATACGCCCGTTGCCGTCCTCAAAGGGGTGAATACTGACAAACCAGAGATGTGCAATAGCCGAGCGAATAATCTGCGAGTCGGCGGATGGGGTATTGAACCATCGGATAAAACGTTCCATCTCTTCCGACACCCTTTCGGGAGCAGGGGCGACATAATGTATCTTCTCGTGTCCGAAAGCACCGGACACTATCTGCTCAGCGCATTGTCGATACTGCCCTACCGTGATGGGTATGCCGCCTGAAAATCCCGTCTCAAACAAGCCACTATGCCAGCCGCAGAGCATCTGTTTATCGATAGGCTGTTGATAATGCGCCATAGCGGTCATCATCACGTTCACCACCGCATCTACCATTCGTGAAGGTGTCTTCTCGTTTTGCAGCAGCGTGTCTATGCCTAAATTGCGTGTTACCGACGAGCGTACCTCGTCCATATTGAGCAACACTCCCTCTATCTCCGATGAGCGCACGACATCCTCAACGATGTTCTCTGCCTCGATAAGGGCTTGCGATGGCATGCCCAGTGTTCCCAGCCGCCCGTATAACTTCCCTATCTCGCGGCAGACGGTGTCCAGCAAAGGATTTACCTCTACGGCATTCCAATAGAACTGAGTCCAGTTATTTCGCTCGTGTATGAACATAATGAATAGAATGTTGTTTGCGTTGTTTACGTAGTTTTCGTTGTTTGCGGTAGAAATCTGCGGCAAAGGTAGTGATATTTTGGGATATGTGCAAGTGTTGCGGCAAAAAATGCCGCAAAATCTTGCGATTTCTGCGGCATTCTCGGGTTTTGGTGGTTTGTGCTTACAGCGTTACGCCTGTTTTGAAGATGGCTATCTCGTGGTAGCCGTTGCGCTCGTTGTTGGTGAGTGTGCCGTTGGCTACGGAGATGACATAGTCGGTGAAGCGTTTTGCCACTTCCTCTATCGGCTCTCCCTCGGCTATCACGCCCGCGTTGAAGTCAATCCACTGCGGTTTGTTGCGATAGAGGTTGCTGTTGGTGGACACTTTCATCGTAGGCACATAGGTGCCGAAGGGGGTACCGCGTCCTGTGGTGAAGAGCACGATATGGCAACCTGCGGAAGCGAGTGCAGTAGCAGCCACGAGGTCGTTGCCCGGCGCAGAAAGCAGATTGAGTCCTTTCACTTGCAAGCGTTCGCCGTAGGGCAAGACACCGCGGACGAGCGACTTACCGCATTTCTGCGTGCAGCCGAGTGCTTTATCCTCCAGCGTGGAGATACCGCCTGCCTTGTTACCCGGCGAGGGGTTCTCGCCAACAGGCTCGCCGTGGGAGAGGAAATAGTCCTTGAAATCGTTGATGAGCGACACCGTCTCATCGAAGAGTTGTCGGTTGGCGCAACGGTCCATGAGGATGGTCTCTGCGCCGAACATCTCGGGTACTTCGGTGAGGATGGTGGTGCCGCCTTGCGCTACGAGGTAGTCGGAGAACACACCGAGCAGCGGGTTGGCGGTGATGCCGGAGAAGCCGTCAGAGCCGCCGCATTTCAAGCCTACGCGCAGTTCGGAGAGCGGGCACTCGGTGCGTTGGTCTTGCTGCGTGAGGGCATATAGTTCGCGCAGGATAGGCATGCAGTATTCCACCTCGTCGCCGGCTATCTTCTGACTGACGACGAAGCGCACGCGCTCGTGGTCGTAGTCGCCGCAGAACTGCTCGAAGACATCGGGTTGGTTGTTCTCGCAGCCGAGTCCTACCACCAAGACCGCACCGGCATTGGGATGGTGCACCATGTCGCGCAGGATTTTCTTGGTGTTCTCGTGGTCGTCGCCCAACTGTGAGCAGCCGTAGTTGTGCGGGAATGCGAAGATGTTGTCTGCTCCCGTCTCGCGGCGCAGTTGCTCCGCCAAGCGGCTGACGATACCGTTCACGCAGCCGACCGTCGGGATAATCCACACCTCGTTGCGGATACCTACCTGCCCGTCTTTGCGGCGATAGCCCATGAAGGTGCGGTGGTCGTCGGGGATGTTGAGCACCACGTCTTGGGGGTGGTACTCGTAGGAGAGCAACCCCGCGAGGTTGGTCTTGATATTGTTCTCGTTCATCCACGCGCCGGCTTGTTTGTCTTCGCGGGCATGCCCGATAGGGAAGCCGTACTTAATCACGTTCTCGCCTGCCTTGATGTCGGCAATGGCGATTTTGTGTCCTGCGGGGATGTCTTCCAGCACGGTGATGTGCTTGCCGTCCACTTCTATGACGGCACCTGCCGACAGGGGCTGTATGGCTACAACCACGTTGTCGGCAGGATTGATTTTCAGGATATCAGTCATGGGGATTTACGATTTACGAATTTACGATTTACGATTTAGCAGGCGAGGATGCCCGCGTACCCGGGCAATTTACGATTTACGATTGGCATTGTGCTTCAATCGTAAATCGTAAATCGTCCAATCGTAAATTTACAAGATGCTCTTTACGGTTTCGACCATGCCTTTTTCTTGTATGCTGCGGAGGAAGCCCTCTACCATGTCGGTCAAGCCCGGGATGGTGTTGAGGTCTTGCTTGCTCTCTTTCCAGATGATGTCGGTAGCACCGAGCACGCCTTCTGCCACTTTGCGGAGGTCGCCCGTTGCCCAGAGTTGGTTGAGCAGGTCCATAATCTCCTGTGCGTCATTGGGTTGGATGGGGGCTCCATCGGCGCGGGTGCCGCCTTTGTAGTAGGTGATGATAGCGGCGAGACCGAGTACCAAACCCTTCGGCAGTTCGCCCTTGCGCTCCAAGTAGGTCTTCAAGCCGGGCAGGTCGCGGGTCTCGAATTTCGGGAAGGAGTTGAGCATGATGCTGGTAACTTGGTGGTCCACATAGGGGTTGTTGAAGCGCTCCAGCACATCGCTTGCGAACTGGCGGAGTTCATCCATCGGCAGGTTGAGGGTCTCCATGAGTTCCTCGAACTGCACTTTGTGGATATACTGTCCGATGACGGGGTCGTTGCAAGCGTCGCGCACGATGTTGATACCGCTGAGGTAAGCCACGGGGGAGAGGACGGTGTGAGGACCGTTGAGCAGGGTAACCTTGCGCTCGTGGTAGGGCTTCTCCGACTCGGCGATGAGCACGTGCAGCCCGGCTTTCTCTGCGGGGAACTCCTCGCGCAGTTGCTCAATACTCATGTTCTCGGGTTTCTCAATAACCCAGAGGTGGAATATCTCGGCTTGCACCACGAGGTTGTCGTTGTAGCCCACTTTCTCTTGGATAGCGGCGATGTCCTTGCGGGGGAAGCCCGGCACGATACGGTCCACGAGCGTAGCGCAGACGTAGTTGTACTTCGTGAACCACTCTTTGAAGCCCTCATAGTCAGCGCCGAGATCTTCTTTCCAGAGTTCGATATACTGGTAGATGCACTCTTTGAGGTGGTGTCCGTTGAGGAAAATCAACTCGCAGGGCATGAGAATCAGTCCCTTGGAGGGGCAGCCGTTGAAGGTCTTGTAGCGGCGATAGAGCAGTTGCACGAGTTTGCCCGGGTATGCGCTGGCGGGTGCGTCGGTGAACTTGCACGAGGGGTCGAAGGTGATACCCGCCTCGGTGGTGTTCGAGATGATGAAGCGGATGTCGGGCTGCTCTGCCAATGCCATGAAAGCGGCGTTCTGCGAATAGGGGTTGAGGGCGCGGGAGATGACGTCGATACGCTCCAGCGAGTTCACGGGCTCGCCGTTCAGACGACCTTGCAGGTTCACGTGGTACAGGCAGTCTTGTCCGTTGAGCCACTCCACCATACCTTTGTCAATCGGCTGTACCACTACTACAGAACCGTTGAAGTTCGTCTTGGCATTCATATTCCAGATAATCCAATCAACGAATGCGCGGAGGAAGTTACCCTCACCGAATTGGATGATACGCTCGGGTGCCACGCTCTTGGGGGCAGTCCATTTGTTTAGTGCTTTTTTCATACTATTGTAATTTTAACGTTATTGAGTCTTTGGGAAACTGCTGTTTTTTATGTGGGGGCAAAGGTACTACTTTTTTCTTGAATTTATAACCATAAAATTACGGAAAATGTAGAAAAATTGACACCCAGAATCAAAAAAAAGCACCATGGTATGATACCATAGAGACACCTACTTCTAATTATGACTATGTATGCATTATATCATATTTTTAACAAAGTAGTTAGGAATATAATCTGCCGACGATGTAGTTGACGAGTCGTTGGGGTAGGAGCCAGTGGAGGAAAGCGAAGAGATGGTACTCTGCGCCGCCGATGTACTGCGGGCGCGGGTGGCGGGTAGTGGCGATACGGTAGAGGCAACGCGCCATGGCTTTTGGGGTCAGTCCGCGCTGCTCATCTCGCTCCATGGCGGCTACTGCCTGCTCGGCGTGGGGGTAGGCTATCTCCAACTCTCCACTGAATGGAGAGATTTTTTTCGTTGTGGTGCGGCATGGAGAGTGCTCTTCCATTACCGCAGGCGAGACGCCTGCGTCCCCAGAAGGCAGTTGCACCTTCTTGCGGGCGGCGGTGAAGCCTGTCTGCACGTCGCCGGGCATGAGGACGGAGACGCAGATACCGTAGTCGCGCACCTCATTCTGCAAGGCAAGGGCAAAGGCATTGATGGCGGCTTTGCTGGCAGAATAGAAACTCTGGTAGGGGATGGGAAGAATGGCTGCGACGCTGCTGGTGAAGATGATACGCCCTTGCCGGCGTTGGCGCATGTGGGGCAAGACCTGCTGCACCACCGCAACGGCGCCCGTGAAGTTCACGTCCATCTGTCTGCGCACATCCGCTATCGGCGTGCACTCGGCAGGTCCGGAGATACCGAAGCCTGCGTTGAGGATGAGGACATCTATATGGTCGGTGCGGCGCATGACCTCCGCCACCGCGCTTTGCACCCTCGCCTCGTCGGTTACATCGCAAGGGATAGTGCCGCGGCGCGACAAGTCAAACACCTGATACCCGCGCTCGGCGAACAACTGCGCCGTCGCTTTTCCTATGCCCGAAGAGGCACCTGTGATAAGTAGAGTCATTATTTAATTTGAAAATTAGTAAATTTGAAAATTTGAAAATTATTAGTTCTGCATGGTCATTTTCAAATTTTCAAATTGTACATTAGTGTGCCAAGTGTACTCCTTGGCGGAGGACACGGGCGATGATTTCCACCGCCTCGTCTATGACGGGCTCGGTGTGGGTTGCCATCAGGGTGGTGCGCAGCAAGCACTCTCCTTCCACGCAGGCAGGGGCGATGACGGGGTTGACATACACGCCTTCTTCGAACATACGCTTGCCGTAGTAGAGCGTGTCCATCGTGTGGTAGGTGAAGATAGGCACGATGGGCGTGGGTGCCTCAATGATACGCACTCCCGCCTGCTGCAAGCCCTTTTGGAAATAGCGCGCCATGCTCATCAGTCGCTCCGGGCGCTCGGGCTCTGCCTGCAAGCGGCGTAACGCCTCCAGCGCCGTAGCCGCACTGGCGGGAGTGATGCTGGCAGAGAAGATGAACGGGCGCGACACATGGCGGACATAATCCGCCACTCGGTGCGAGGTAAGCATACATCCGCCGATACTCGCCAGCGACTTGGAGAAGGTGAGCATGGTGATATCCACCTTGTCGGTCAGTCCGAAATAGTCGGCAGTGCCTCTTCCGCCGCGTCCCAGCACGCCAAAGCCGTGTGCATCGTCCACCATCACACGCGCACCGTACTTCTCCGCCAACGCGCATATTTCCGGCAACTTGCATATATCGCCCCGCATGGAGAAGACGCCGTCGGTAACAATCAGTATGCCCGCGGTGCGGGGGATGGTCTGCAGTTTCTTCTCCAAGTCGTCCATGTCGGAGTGGCGATAGCGGATGGTGTGGGCGTAGGTTAGGCGGCAAGCATCGTAGATACTGGCGTGGTTCTCACGGTCGTTGAGGATATAGTCGTCTTTACCGCAGAGTGCGGAGATGATGGCGAGGTTGGTCTGGAAGCCTGTGGAGCAGGTCATTGCCTCTTCGTAGCCTGTGAAGTCCGCCAGCGCCTGCTCCAACTGCAAGTGCAGGTCGAGCGTGCCGTTGAGGAAGCGACTCCCGCTCACGCCCGAGCCGTAGCGGTCCAAAGCACGATGTCCGGCGGCGATGACCTGCTCGTCTTCGGTGAAGCCCAGGTAGTTGTTGCTGCCAAGCATAATGACACGCTTGCCCTCCATCTGCACCACAGGAGCTTGGCGCGATTCCAATACGTGAAAATAGGGGTAGATGTCCAGTTGGCGGACTTTATCTAATACGTCGTAGTGGCATTTTTGAAAGATGTCCATGGTTAATTATGAATTATGAATTATGAATTATGAGGGCATTGTATGCCAACTATTCAGAGCAGTGGCATGTTAATTGTTAATTGATAAATGTTAATTATTTATGATTTAATTGCCTATTATTTAGATGATTAGGTCATAAAAAGCGAGAAGGGGCGAGTGCCGATTTGTACAGCACTCGCCCCTTCTTAATAGGGAATTACCAATAATAGGGTATCTTACAATACATTCAGTCCTTTGAGAATCTCGGTGGTCTTGCGTACAGCCGCCTCGCTGTCTTTCAGGCGTGCAGCCTCAGCCTCAGTGAGTTTGAGTTCGAGCACCTTCTCAATACCGTTCTTGCCGATGATGCAGGGTACACCGATGGTGATGTCCGACATGCCGTACTCGCCTTCGAGAGCAGCGGCGCAAGGAATCATCTTCTTCTGGTCTTTGATGATTGCCTCAGCCACGCTTGCGGAAGCCGCACCCGGCGCCATCCATGCGCTGGTGCCGAGCAGACCGGTCAGCGTAGCACCACCTACCATGGTCGATTTCACTACCTCGTCAATCTGCTCCTGGGTCAAGAAGTTACTAACGGGGATACCTTTGTAGGTCATGTAACTTACCAAAGGAATCATCGTGGTGTCGCCGTGACCGCCGATTACGAAGCCCTCAACATCATTGGCATTGCAGCCGATAGCCTGGCTCAAGAAGTATTTGAGGCGTGCGCTGTCGAGTGCGCCACCCATACCAATCACGCGGTTGCGAGGCAGACCCAACGCGTGGAGCGCAAGATAAGCCATGGGGTCCATAGGATTAGAAACGATGATGAGGATAGCGTTGGGCGAATAGGTGAGCACCTGATTAGCCACAGACTTCACGATACCTGCGTTGATGCCAATCAACTCCTCGCGGGTCATACCCGGCTTGCGGGGCATACCGCTGGTGATGATAACGACGTCAGAGTTAGCGGTCTTGGTGTAGTCATTGGTAACGCCGGTAACAACGGTATCAAAGCCCATCAACTGAGCCGTTTGCATGATATCCATTGCCTTACCCTCTGCGAAACCCTCCTTGATATCAATCAGACATACTTCGTTGGCTACTTCGTTCACTGCCAACACGTTTGCACACGTTGCGCCCACATTTCCGGCGCCTACAACGGTTACTTTTGACATAATTGTATAGATTTAGAATGTTTATTCTTGTTTTCGACCGCAAAGGTACTGCTTTTTCCTGACCCGTGCAAATAAATTTGCATTTTGTAATGTGAAATGGTCAATTCAGCCCGATAGTGAGGATTATTGAATATCAAAAGCGGAAATTTATGGGGATTGTGTATCTTACTCGCATCGGCTTCCCGTCTTGCGTCCCGGGTTTCCACTTCGGCATAGCCTTTATCACTCGCATTGCCTCTGCCACCAAAGCTTCTACGGCTTTTATCTCCGCGGATGTGAGGTCAGATAACAATATGGCCTCTTTTCGGCTTTCCTGACGACCTGCCGATATATGGCTGATATTCGAGACGCTGATATCCGTAATACTTCCGTCTCTATCCACTACAAAAGAGCAAATCACCCTCGCCTGCACCCTTTGTTCCATAGCCAATATCGGATAACGCACCTCTTCAGACAAAAACCGAAACAGTGCCTGTTGACCACCACGAAAAGAAGGCATTTTGAAGGACTCATCCAATTTGGGCTCTATGATATCTTCCTCAAACTGCGGCGATTTCACATCCAGCGAGTTGCCAATCTGCCCCATTATCTTTTTGGATTTATCCGGCGAGTAAGTGCGAACGGAGATAAAGAACGTGTTGCCCTCTTGCGCACTTGCTGTCAGATACTCGTAGGTATCTCCATACACATTAGCCCCTAACTTGAACCGAATAGTCTGACCTACAGCAGGAAGGTCTCCAAGCGTGCAGGTCTCAACGGTATCGGCAGAGAAGTGGTAGGCTGTGTCGGCAAACTGTCGCTGCATGATTCTGGTCATTGCGCCAAGCAAGGCGAAAGGCTTTTGCAGCACAGTGTCGTACACGCAATAGACATACACCCGCTTCGATGTATCCAGCGACCAATAGGAAAACTGAAAGCCGTTCCCAAAATCCGCATGCACCGTCGTATCTTTCATCCACACACCATCTACCTCAAAAGACATGTTGCGAAAACGAATATTGGTAGTAACGCGAGACGCCGCATTGGCAACAAACATACAGCAAGTGCATAGGAATACAGCCACAAAAAGAATCGGTTTTTTCATATTGTTATTAGTTAATGTGAGGTTGATATCCCGACAAATCGGGACAAGTTAAGCGAACGAATGTAATAAGTCTTTCATCTTTTATCCTTCATCCTAAACAAACGGAGGTAGCTCTAACTCCCCCGCCTCTCCTGAAAGGAGGGGAGGGGGTATGGGGGCGGGAAGGTACACTCGGCTTCCAGCCGCAAAGGAAAATAAAAGAATATACAAAATCACTACTGTCCACTAAAAGATTGACGATAAGATATTAAGACTAAAATTATAT
>JBJECI010000054.1:0-54296 GCA_051870915.1 Paludibacteraceae bacterium | reverse complement strand
TTGCGGAAATCAGTATCAAGGAGGTGTCGGCAGGCGATACCTGTATGGTCATCTGCACCTCCGAGTCGGGTGAGAGCCGCAGATATCAGATATGGTTTGCTGTCTCCGAGACCAACGATGCTGCCACGCCTACGCCCAACGATGTGCTTGTGAAGCGTGTGAACGGCTCCTATCAGTTGCTCTTTGCCACCACGCGCAAGGATGTCTCCATAGGGGTCTATAACTCGATGGGCAGACTCGTAGCCTTGGAGAAGGTGCCGACCGCCAATCCCAATGATGTCTCGCTTGCCACGGATAGTTACGGCAACGAGGTGCTGATGGATGTCAGCAACACCGACTCCGGCGTGCTCATCGACCTCGCCCCCGGTGATGTATATCTATACACCTTCTTCCTCTCCGACAAAGAGGTTATCCGATCCGGCAAAATCGTGTTGCTATAATAACGTAATGCTAATGAGACAAGCCTCAACTCTTGTTATCTACGAAAAGAGGCTGTCTAACAAGTCAAGTTAGGCAGTCTCTTTTATATTATACAATTCCCTATCATACAACTGCAATCTATGATAATTGTCCTTTTTTCGCATAACCATACCCGATCAGCCCCCTTTATTAGTAGCCGGTTTTATCGTAACATTATCGTAACATAAACGAGTCTGTAACGTGTCTGTAACCTGCCTTCAACCCTTCTATGACAATTGTCCAAAACACGTATAAGCCTTTTTCGTCTCCTACCTATCTCCACAAAAAAGACTGCCTAACTCGATTTGTTAGACAGCCTTTTTTTATTACAGCAGGCATCACTACCTGCTGTAGTAGCGATTATTTTTCCCAGTTGGTTTGGAGCATGCGCTGGTAAGAGCGGTAGCGCCATTGTGCGTTCTCTTGCGCAGCGGCGAAGAGTTCTGCAGCCTCGTTGGGGTACTGCTTCATCACGCTGGCGAAGCGCACTTCACCCTTGAGGTAGTCTTGGAACTTATCCCACTGCGGCTCTTTGGAGTCGAGCGAGAACGGGTTCTTGCCCTCAGCCTCGAGTGCGGGGTTGTAGCGCCAGAGGTGCCAGTAACCGCATTCTACAGCCTTCGCCTCCTCGGCTTGGCTCTTGCCCATACCGGCTTTCAGACCGTGGTTGATACACGGAGCGTATGCAATCACAAGCGACGGTCCGGGATAAGCCTCTGCCTCGCGGATAGCCTTGAGGGTCTGTGCTTGGTCAGCACCCATCGCGATTTGGGCTACATAGACATAACCATAGGTGGTGGCAATCATACCGAGGTCTTTCTTGCGCACGCGCTTACCCATAGCGGCGAACTTCGCGATAGCGCCGAGCGGGGTCGATTTGGATGCCTGACCGCCGGTGTTGGAGTAAACCTCGGTGTCAAGCACGAGGATGTTGACATCTTCGCCGGAAGCAATCACGTGGTCAAGACCTCCGTAGCCGATGTCGTAGGAAGCACCGTCGCCGCCCACAATCCACTGGCTGCGTTTCACAATATGGTCTTTGTACTTGAGAATCTCTTGGCAGGTGTCGCAACCGCAAGCCTCGCAAGCAGCCACCATCGGCTCGTAGAGACGATTGGTTACCTCTGCGCTCTGCGGGTTAGCGAGCCACTCGGTGAACATCGCTTTCAGTTCCTCGGTGCAGCACGAGCACTCCAGACCTTGCTTCATGAGGTTAGCGAGACGCTCGCGAATCTTGCGGTGTGCAATCTGCATACCGAGACCGTACTCGCAGAAGTCCTCGAAGAGGGAGTTGGACCAAGCAGGACCGTGTCCCTTGTCGTTGGTGGTGTACGGAGTAGAAGGCACGGAGCCGGAGTAGATAGATGTACAGCCGGTAGCGTTAGCCACGATTTCGCGGTCGCCGAAGAGTTGGCTGATGAGTTTCAGATACGGGGTCTCACCGCAGCCGGAGCAAGCGCCGGAGAACTCAAACAGCGGCGTAGCGAACTGCGAGTTCTTTACGTTGGACTGGATGTCCACAAGCGATTGTTTGCTCTTCACGTTCTCTACGCAGTAGTTCCAGTTTTGAGCCTCTGCCTCTTGTCCCTCGAGCGGCACCATGCTGAGCGCCTTGCCGAGTTTCGGGTTGCCCGGGCAGACATCCACGCAGTTGCCGCAACCGAGGCAGTCCATCACGCCCACTTGCATGCGGAAGTGCATACCCTTGAGGGCAGCGGGTGCTTTCATCTCGCGCGTTGCGCCGTTGATACCCTTCACCTCCTCTTCGTCCATCACGAACGGACGGATGCAAGCGTGAGGGCAGACGTATGCACACTTGTTGCACTCGATACAGTTGTCTGCATTCCATACGGGCACGAATGCGGATACACCGCGCTTCTCGTACTTCGCCGTACCTGCGGGCCATGTGCCGTCCTCAATGCCCTTGAAGGCGCTGACGGGGAGCAGGTCGCCATCCTGACCATTGATAGGACGAACGACGTTGGTAACGAACTCAGGCTCGTTGCCGAAGTCGGGTCTCGCGTCTGCGCCGAGGTTGCTCCATGCGGGGTCAACAGCCAGTTGTTTGTACTCGCCACCGCGGTCAACGGCTGCGTAGTTCTTGTTCACCACGTCCTCACCCTTCTTGCCGTAGGACTTCACGATGAAGTGCTTCATCTCCTCCACGGCTTTCTCTACGGGGATAACCTCGGTGATACGGAAGAACGCCGATTGGAGGATGGTGTTGGTGCGGTTGCCCAAGCCAATCTCCTGTGCAATCTTGGTAGCGTTGATATAGAATACCTTGATGTCGTTGTCAGCAAAGTATTTCTTCACCTTGTTCGGCAGGTTCTTTGCCAGTTCCTCGCCTTCCCAGATGGTGTTCAAGAGGAAGGTGCCGCCCTTCTGCAAGCCACGGGTTACATCGTACATGTGCAGGTAAGCCTGTACGTGGCAAGCCACGAAGTTCGGGGTGGTAACGAGGTAGGTGGAGTGGATAGGCTCGTCGCCGAAGCGGAGGTGCGAGCAGGTGAAACCGCCCGACTTCTTCGAGTCGTAGGAGAAGTATGCTTGGCAGTACTTGTCGGTGGTGTCGCCGATAATCTTCACGGAGTTCTTGTTAGCACCTACGGTACCGTCAGCACCCAAGCCGTAGAACTTCGCTTGGAACATACCCTTGCCGCCCATTGCGATTTCCTCGCCTACGGGCAGAGAGGTGAAGGTAACATCGTCGTTGATACCTACGGTGAAGTGGTTCTTCGGGCAGGGGAGAGCGAGGTTCTCGAATACAGCCAACATCTGTGCAGGGGTGGTGTCGTTGGAGCCCAAGCCGTAGCGACCACCTACTACGAGGATGTTGTTCAATCCGAGTTCGTCCAATGCGTCTTTTACATCGAGGTAGAGCGGTTCGCCGTTAGCGCCCGGCTCTTTCGTGCGGTCGAGCACGCAGATACGCTTCACGCTTGCGGGCAACGCCTCTTTCAGGTACTTGAGCGAGAACGGACGATAGAGGTGTACGTTAATCATACCCAACTTGTTGCCCTTCTCTGCCTCGTAGTCGATGACCTCGCGGATAGCCTCGCAAGCGGAACCCATACAGATGATGATGTTCTCTGCGTCGGCAGCACCGTAGTAGTTGAACGGGCGATACTTGCGGCCGGTGATTTCGGAAATCTTGTCCATGTAGTCGCTTACCACGTCAGCCACGCCGTCGTAGTAGGGGTTGCAGCTTTCGCGGTGAGCGAAGAACACGTCGGGGTTCTCTGCCATACCGCGCATCACGGGGCGCATAGGCGACAGAGCGCGCTCGCGGAACTCCTGCAATGCCTGCATGTCCACCAGCGGGCGCAAGTCTTCCATATCCACTACCTCTACTTTCTGATACTCGTGGGAGGTACGGAAACCGTCGAAGAAGTTCAGGAAAGGCACGCGGCTCTTGATGGTAGCCAAGTGAGCCACACCGGCGAGGTCCATCACCTCTTGCACGCTACCCTCAGCCAACATCGCGAAGCCGGTCTGGCGGCATGCCATCACGTCTTGGTGGTCGCCGAAGATGCAGAGCACGTGGCTTGCCAAAGTACGAGCCGATACGTGGAATACGGTAGGAATCAACTCACCCGCAATCTTGTACATGTTAGGAATCATGAGCAAGAGACCCTGCGAAGCGGTGAAAGTGGTAGTAAGAGCACCTGCGTTCAGCGCACCGTGAACAGCACCTGCGGCGCCGCCCTCCGACTGCATCTCTTGTACCATGACTGTCTCGCCGAACATGTTCTTTCTGCCGGCGGCTGCCCACTCGTCCACGTTCTCTGCCATGGGCGATGACGGAGTGATAGGATAGATGGCTGCTACCTCGGTAAACATATACGCAATATGCGCAGCAGCAGCATTACCATCACATGTCATAAACTTTTTCTCTTTCATGTGTGTGAAATGTAATTTATAAAGTTAATTTAATGTTGTTTGCGTTGTTTTCGTTATTTTCGTTGATTTCGTTTTCAATTACGACCATGAGAAACTACATAAACTACGAAAAGTACGGAAAAAACGAAAAGTACATAAACTACGGAAACTACGTAAAATACGGAAACTACGTAAACTCCGTCAGTACAACAGCCCCATCATCCACAGCGGAATGAAATTTCCTTTGCCGGTCTCTATCTCTCCTACAGCGCACGGGCGGATGCTGTCGCGTGCGGGCAAGGTGCCCTTCACGTCGAAATAGAACTTCCCATCCACCACGAACATCGCGCTGCGCTCCGTAGCATTCACCTTGTGGCTACCGTGGAGGCTGCAATAGAAGAAAGTCTCGCATATCGACTGCCAATCGGGATCGCGCGTAACATCCATGAATGCCACATTCGGGTTCTGCATATAGACCCTCGTTGGCTTCATCGGAAAAGATTTCTCCTCCATATAGAGCAGGTTCAAGAGACGCGCGTCTTTGAGGTACTTGATATAATTCATCGTCGTAGCGCGCGAGAGTCCTATCTCTTCGCTTATGCTACTGATGTTCAGCGCACAGGGTGTCTCCCGAAGCATGATATAGAGCAACCGACGCAACTTAGGCAGGCATGCCACATCAATCTGCTTTATCATCAGCACATCCACCTCCAACATCATGTTCATCGTCTTCAAGAGGTCTGCCTCGAAGTTCTTCGCCTCCAAGTAAGAGGGGAAATAGCCGTGGTGAAGATACTCTTTGAAATAGTCCATCGGATGCACCTTATCGCATATCTCTCGCGAGATGGAAGCATGGTTCTTCACCAGTTCCTCAAGCGTGTACGGGCGCAACTTCAACCCCGTCTGCAGGTTCAGGTACTCGCGGAACGAGAACCCGCGCAGGTTGTACATCTTCACGATGGTGGCAATATCCTTGTTGTCCTCTATCAGACGCATCACCGGTGATGCAGAGAACACGATATGCAGCGATTTGTACTTGTCGTAGCACTTGCGCAACTCCTTCGACCAGTTCGGATATTTGAACATTTGGTCAATAAGCAGCGTGTGCCCTCCTGCTCTAACGAAATCGCCTGCGAACTCCACCAGTGAGTGCTCCGTGAAATAGAAATTGTTGAGATTGACGTACAGACACGGGCGATGCGGAGCGAGCACCTTACGGCGGCGAGCAGTATTCTCCTGCTGCATCTTCAGTTCTCTATCTTTGGCTTCAATCTCTTTCGCGCGCGCCAGCAGGAAGTCGGTCTTTCCCACGCCTCGACCGCCTTTGATAGCAATCAGTCGGGCATTCCAATCTATCTCATCCATCAGCAAACGACGGATGGGGGCTTCGTTGTGCGCCACTAAATAGTCGTGCACACGAAAGAAAGCGTCTAACATAGTATCGTGGGTAGAAGTGTTCATAAGGCTACTTGAATTTGGCTGCAAAGATAGTACTTTTTTTTTAATTTTGCAATATCTACTTTGCAATTTTTGCAAAAAAAATGGTACTTCATCCAATTTTTCCACCTTTTACCCCAATTCTTCTACGCAGGGGAGAAATAAGTGAAAGGCGGGGGAACTTGCATATCAACCTCCGTTTAGGCTTTCCAACAAATCAAGTTAGTTCCACTTTTTTGTGTCATAACGTTTACAATAACACAAACGGCTATTTACCAATAATTGTCATTTTTTCGCATAATCATACCCAATCTACCACCTTTATCAACTGCTGTTTTTATCGGAACATTATCGTAACATTATCGTAACATAACCGAGTCTGTAACGGGTCTATAACCTGTCAACAACAATTGTCCAAAACACGTATCCCTCTTTCTCATCTCACGTCAATCGCATACAAAAAGAGGCTGCCTAACTTGTTAGACAGCCCCTTAATATGAAGGCTATGAGGTATCTGCGTACCTTGTTTTGCTTCGTTATGCTTCGTTTTCTGCTTGGTGTTTAGTCTATATGGATGAAACGATAGTTGATTTGGTCGGAGAAGTCGGCTATCATGTAGAATGCAGGGGGGTAGTGGTCTTCTATGGCATCCACGATGATAGCGGTGAAGCCTGCATACTGTGTGATTTCGCGGCTGTGGTCGTGTCCGCACCAGTACATCTCTACGCCGCCTTGCTCAAGCAGCGAGGTCAGTTCGTAGGTCTCCTCGATGGCATAGTTGGAGGTATGTCCTTGCGAGTTGTCGCGCTTGAAGAGGTGGGTGTGGGTGAAGACGACGGTGTGGCGGAAAGGCTGGTTAGTGGTTAGTGGCAAGTGGTCAGTGGTCAGTAATTCTCGCAACCATTGCAGTTGGGCGGTGCCGAGGGTGCCTTCGGCGGAGTCGAGGCAGATGAAGCGGTCGAGGACGGTGCTGTCGGGGAGCATGGTATAGAACCAATAGACCGATGTGCCGAAGTAGCCGCGCCACTCATCCCACTGGTTGAAATACAAGTCGTGATTACCCGGGGTGATGGCGAGGGTAGTGGTCAGTGGCGAGTGGTTAGTGGTCAGCAGATTAGGCAAACTTTGTAGCAGTGAGACGGCGTAGGGAATGTGCCCCTGTGCGTTGACGAGGTCGCCGAGGTGGATAGCCAGCGGGCAGAGGGTGTCGGCAGCGGCTGCCTGCACGAAGGTGGTGAGGTTGGTGGGCACGGAGTCGATATGCGAGTCGGTGCAGACATAGACGCGATAGTCCGCCGAGGGGACGACCACCGCGGGGATTCCCACGCTGTCGTTATACGCCATCGACTGCTCGAAGCGCGTACTGACCTCAGGGCTGGAGCCGTTGAACATCCCCGCCATGTCGTAGTTGGGATTGCAGGAGGAAAATATAATTAAGAATGAAGAATTAAGAATGAAGAGCCCCCATGCTCGGAGTGGTTGGTATGGTAAATTGGTGAGTTTCATATTTGTGGTTAGTGGTTAGTGGTCAGAGTTATCGGAGTTTTCGGAGTATTCAGATAGGCATTATTATCTCTAAAAACGGTAGGCGAAGCCGGCGCGGAGGTAGGCGGAGTAGAGGGTGGCGTTGAGGTGAAACATGCCCGTGGGCTTGATTTCGCCCTCGAGGATGGTGCGCCAGTGGGTGTCGATGTCGTAGCGTGCGCCGAGGCGGAAGATAGGCTGCCACATGCGCTCCATCTGGAAGTCATCGATGTTCGATGCCGCTACCCATATATTCCACGGGCAGTCGCTCGGGCGGCAGCCCACTTTCAGTTCATAGAGCAGGTTAAAGGGCTCGCAGACGTATGCCGCCGCGGAGTGGTAATCGGTCTGCCAGTCGTTCATCACCCGCCCGAACATACCGATGCGCACGGAGACATAGTCCATGCGGTAGCCGAGGGCGACAGCGGCGCAGAAATCGTTGGCGCGGTTGCGGGCAAAAGCGGTGTAGAAGAGGTCTGTCTCCAAGAAGAGGTCGCCGACGGGGAGCGGGAACTTCGGGCGAACCAGCAAGGTGCCGGTATAGACATTGGCGGACGACAAGCGGATGTTCGCCTGCATCTCGAAATGCGTGTTGATGGGCATGAACGCGCGGAGGTTGATGTTCGCGAAATGGGCGTAAGTGCGGTTGTAAGCATACTCCGCGGAGACCTCGAGGGAGTAGGGGGACCCACCCCAACCCTCCCTACAAAGGGAGGGGGCGAAAAGTAAGATGAATAGTAATAAGAAATGTTTGGTTTTCATATTGCGCAGTAACTTATGGTGGTTATTTTCTCCCTCCCTTCCGGGGTCCCCGCAAGCAACGCGCAGTGGGGTGGCTTCAGGGAGGGCAGGGGAGGGTCCTCATACATTGATTATCGTGATGCCGGCGCCGCCTCTGTCGGGGTCGCCATCGCGGTAGGTGAAGAGCGAGCGGTGGTATTTAGCGCGATGGGCATTCTGCCCATTGAGGTAGTCGCGGACCAGTTGCTTGAGCGCGCCGGTGCCCGTACCATGCAGGACTGTTACCTCGCCGGCATTGACCATGACAGCATCGTCCATGAAACGGATAAAAGTCTCCAAAGCCTCGTCCACGCGCATACCGCGCAGGTCAAGGTAGGGGGTGAAGTTTTTAGTGGTCAGTGATAAGTGGTCAGTGGTCAGTGATGAGCGTTTCGTGGTCAACGTTGAGTGCTTAGCGGGCTTCTCTTTGGGAAGGCGAGCGGGGCTCTCGTCGGTGAGGGTGAGATGGCGGAGGGCTGCGAAGTCGCGGAAAACGGACTCTCCCCGCCCCTCCCTGCCGAGGGAGGGAGTAGGATTACTTTCGGTAGTCGAGAGTGTCTTTTTTCCTCCCTCCCTTGTAGGGAGGGTAGGGGAGAGTCCTACTTTCTCCTTCATTGCCTCTACGCGGGCGCGGGCTTGTTGGGTGCGGGCTTTATCGGCTTGGGCTTCTTTGATTTCGCGGATGGTGCGCTCGATGGTGGCGTTGCTCTTTTGCAGGAGATCGGCGGCTTGCTGCTTTGCTTCGTCCATGACCACTTTCTTCTTCGCTTTGAGCCCTGCTATCTCCTGCTCGTAGAAGGCAATGCGCTCCTCGAGATGTTTCTCACGCTGGCGGATGTTCTGTCGCTTGTTTTCCCAATAGCGTTTGTCGCGGGCGATGTCTTGCAGTTGCTTGTCGTAGTCGATATGCTCTTCGCCGACGAGGTCGGTGGCATGGGCGATGATAGTCTCCGGCAACCCGATGTTGCGCGCTATCTCCACGGCAAAACTGCTGCCTGCCTGTCCGACGGAGAGTTGGAAGAGCGGTCGCATCTGTCCGCGGTCGTAGAGCATGGCGCCGTTGACTACGGCAGGCGTCTGCTCGGCGAAGTGCTTGAGGTTGGTGTAGTGGGTGGTGATGACGCCGAAAGCACCTTGGCTGACGAGTTGGGTGAGGATGGCTTCGGCGATGGCGCCGCCGATGAGGGGCTCGGTGCCGGAGCCGAACTCGTCTATCAGCAGCAGCGTGCCCGCGTCGGCTTGGCGGAGGAAGTCCTTCATATTGCGGAGGTGCCCCGAATAGGTGGAGAGGTCGTCTTCTATCGACTGCTCATCGCCGATGTCCACAAAGATATTGCGGAAGATGCCCATCTCGCTGCCTTCATCGAGGGGCACCAGCAAGCCGCACTGGAGCATGTATTGGAGCAGGGCAACGGTCTTGAGGCAGACGGATTTGCCGCCGGCATTCGGTCCGCTGATGATGAGCATGCGGTTCTCTTTGAGGCGCAGGGAGAGGGGGACAAGCGTCTTGCCTTGCTGGCGGAATTTGAGGTAGAGGATGGGATGCCGCGCCTGCCGCCAATCGAGCATCGGCTCGTTGTGGAGCGTAGGGCGGACAGCGAGCAGGGCGCGGGCATACTCGGCTTTGGCGCGAAGGAAATCGACATATGCGAGGGCTTGCTCGGAGGCCTTGATGTCGGGAAGGGAGGGGCGTAGGCGGGTGGTGATGTCCTGCAAGATGCGAATGCGCTCGCGGCGCTCTGCGCCTTCGAGTTCGCGGATATGGTTGTTCGCTTCTACCACTTGTTGAGGCTCGATGAAGACCGTCTTGCCGGTGGCAGACTCATCGTGGACGATGCCGCCTATTTTGCGTTTGTAGGCAGGAGGGACAGGGATGACGAGCCTGCCCTCGCGCATGGTCGGGGCGGCGTCTTTGTCAAGCAAGCCCTCTGCTTGCGCTTGCCGAAGAATCTGGTGGAGTGCGCGGCTGACGGAGCCTTGCGCCGCCGCCATCTCGCGGCGGATGCGGCTCAGTTCGGGGCTGGCATTGTCCGCCAAGCGGCCGTATTTGTCAAGCACGCTCTCTATCAGGCGGAGGACGAAGAGTATACCTTGACTGTTGCCGGCAGCGTTGCCGATGGAGAGCGCGGAGAGGCAGGGGAAGCGCGCGGGGTCGAGGGCGGCGAAGAAGGCTTGCAGGCGAGCGGCGTAGTCTATGGTCTTGCTCAGGTCAAAGAGTTCGGTTTCATCGAGGAAAAGCCCCTCAATGCGAATGCGGGCAAGGGGCTCGCGCATATCGTGGATTTCGCCGCGAGGGAAGTCAAGAGAGCCGTCTTCGAAGATACGCTTCATCTCGTCGGTCTCATCGAGCAGGCGGGAGATTTCGGCGGGGTCGCCGGAGAATGCCATCGCATCCACCTGCTCTTTGCCGAGCGGGGAAGTGCAACGGCGGCGGAGTTCGTCGCGAACGGTGGTGAAGTCTATTTTTTGCTCAATAGGATTCATCAAAGGGATTTACGAATTACGATTTATAAAAGCACCAACTCTGAAACTCAGTTTCTTTGCACCCATCACCTCTAATCAGCCGAGGATGCGGACATCGCGGAGGACTTTGGCTCCTGCGGCGTTGTTGAGTTTGGCGACCAGTTCGAATCGGCAGTCGAAGAGTTGGGCTTTGAGTGCGGCGCTGGAGATATGGACGATAAGCATGCCGTTTTTGACCTCCACGGAGCGCGTGAGGCGGGCAACGGTATCGCCCATGACCTCGGGCCATAGTTCGACAATCCGCGTCTCTAAGACGGGTTGCTCCAAGCCTGACTCGCGCAAGAAAGCGACGATGGCATCTCCTATAGTTACTGTAAGTCCGCGCACGATTGGTAATTGTGAATGAAGAATTGAGAATTAAGAATTAAGAGGGCATAGGAACTGAGTTTCATAGCATGTGAACTCTTAATTCTTAATTCTCAATTCTTAATTATTTCTTAGGTGGTTTTCGGAGGTAGATTGCTTGACGGGTTTTTAGCACTCGGATGGAAGGGGCGAAGTTGTTGTATTGTTGCACTTTCTTGAGTTGTACGCCTTCTCTCTGGCAAATCTCCCATAGGGTCTCGCCGGGGGTAACCCACATGAGTGTCTTCTCTTTTGGGGCTTGGGTTTTCTTCTTGGCGAGGTAGATGCGATCTCCGGCTTGCAGCGTTCTGCCGAGGGCATCGTTCTGCTCGCGGAGGTCTCTTTCCTTGACATTTAGACAGAAAGCGACCGAAGCATAGGTGTCTCCCTCTTGTGCAAGGATGTATTTGACCCCGTTGCATTTCTGCGGTTTATGGGTTAACAGGAATAGTTGCTTTTCCTCCTTTGCCGTGCGCGGCTCTTCGTATTCGGGCTCGGGGTTGGAAGTGATGATAGCGATGGGTTCGGGTTTTCTTACCACCACGGGACGGTTGGATGAAGTATTAGTTCCTGTATTACAGACGGTTTCCCAGTTCTTGTCAGTGAGTTTGTCAAGGTGGTAGTCTTGAATGAGTTTGATGAGTTTCTGCGGATACTTGGGGTCGGTGGCATAGCCGCATTTCTTAAGCCCGTATGCCCAACCTTCGTAGTCTTCGATGACAATCTCAAAAAGCGGCTGATAGCGCGAGCGTTGGAGAAAGACCGCGTGGTCATCGAAAGATTGGGAGGCGTTCTTGTAAACGCGGAAGCAATCGTCTTTCTTGTCGTCGTCTTTGAGGTAGGTTTTGCCTGTCCAGTCGGAGGTGCACTTGATACCAAAATGGTTATTTGCTCGGGTGGCGAGTTCGCTGGTGCCCGCCGCCGATTCGAGGAGTGCTTGCGCCATGATGATGGAGGCGGGAATGCCGTAGTGCTTTTGATTCTCCACTACTACATCACGCCATTGGGCAATGTATTGAAGGTACTGCTGATTTTGGGAAGATTGCGCATGTGCTTGCATAAAAAAAGCAGTCATGAGCAGAAATAAGATGGTTGTTTTCTTCATTTTTGGCATAATATCTATAAAAACGCCGCAAAATTACGAAAAAATTTGCATATAAGCAAAAAAAACGGTATCTTTGCACGCTAAATTGTGGAAAATTATGAAAAAGACTTTTGTTTGCCGTATTGGCATGTATGCTGGTCGGTTTTTGTTCGTGCACTTACAACAGCCCGAAAGAGGTAATATATGACTCTAATTTCAAGACGGTGGACTTATATGTGCGTGCAAGTGATTGGAAAGACGGCGGGGGATTTTATTATTGTGGGTTTAATGTCCCTGAGTTAACGGCCTATGTATACGACAAAGGCATAGTTACATGCTCTCACGAGTATGATAACGGGACGAAGTTCCTATTGCCGCAGACGATACACAACGAGGATGCAGACGGCAATAGATACACCACGACCATTGATTTTCTTTTTAGTGTCGGGTATGTAGAGATAGGGATAACGAACAATGATTTTATCAATAATGCGCCGGAGGATATGTTCTTCCGATTGAATATGGTTTGGTAATACAATTTCAGAAATAATAATGAAAAATTTTGCATTGATAGGTGCGGCGGGATATATCGCGCCGCGGCATATAAAGGCGATCGCCGATACCGGCAACAACTTGATGGTGGCTTACGATAAGTTCGACTCTGTGGGACGGCTGGATGCTTCGTTCCCGGAGTGTTCTTTTTTTACGGAGAATGAGCAGTTTGACCGCTTCTGCTCGAAGCAGATGCGTACGGACGACCCATTGCACTGGGTGTCGATTTGTACGCCAAACTACACGCACGATGCGTTTATCCGCTACGGTTTGCGCTTGGGATGCGATGTGATATGCGAGAAGCCATTAGTGCTCAATCCCTATAATATCGATAACCTTGTGGAATTGGAGCAGGAGACAGGACACAAGGCATACACGATTCTGCAACTGCGCTTGCACGACAAGATACGGGCGCTGAAAGAGAAAGTGGAGAAAGGTCCGAAAGACAAGGTGTATGATATCGATTTGACCTATATCACCAGCCGCGGCAAATGGTACTACTCCAGTTGGAAAGGCGATGTGCACAAGGCGGGCGGTATTGCGACGAACATCGGCGTGCATTTCTACGATATGCTGCAATGGATATTCGGACCTGTGGAGAAGAATATCGTGCACGTGATGTCGTTTGACCGCGTGGCGGGGTACTTGGAGTTGAAGCAGGCGCGTGTGCGTTACTTCCTGAGTATCAACGGCGACTGCCTGCCGGAGAATGCCGTGCAAGGAGAGAAACGAACGTATCGCACGCTGTCGATAGACGGCGAGGAGTTTGAGTTCTCGCAGGGCTTCACGGAGTTGCATACGGAGAGTTACAAGCATATCTTGGCGGGCGAAGGATTCCGTATCTCGGAGGCGCGTCCGTGCATAGAGATAGTAAGTCAGATAAGGCATGCAGAGCCTATCGGGCTGGTGGGCGACTACCATCCGCTGGCTAAACTGCCGCTGGCGAAGCACCCGTTTGGATGGGATGAGAAACGGTAGGTAATTTAGAATTAAGAATTAAGAATTAAGAGTGCATTGATGCGTAGTCGGCTGAGATACATATTGTTTTTAGGGTTGGCGGCGATGGTCGTCGGGCTGTCGTCTTGCGTTACGAGTCGAAAGGTGAACTATATGCAAGAACCGAGCAGACAGATACCTTCCTACGCGGATACCCTGTCGTTTGAAGACTACAAACTGAGGGTAGATGACCGATTGTATATCTATGTCTATTCGTTGGACGAGAAGATCACTGCACTCTACAACTCGGGGATGAGTGGTCAAAATATGCGGCAGCAGATGCGGGGAAACTCCACCTACGGGTCGAATGAGTTGTACACCTATTTAATTGATGAAGAAGGGAATATCGATTTCCCGACTTTAGGCAAGTTGCAGGTGCTTGGACTTACTACGCGCGAAGTAAAACGCAAGTTGGAGGAAGAGTTAGGGCAGTTGATGAAAGATATCCCCGGTTATCAAACCATCTCAGCGGAGGTAAATATTGTACAGCGGTCGTTCTCTATCATCGGAGCGCAAAGCGGGCGATACGCTATTGACCGCGAGAAGATGACCATCTTCGAGGCGTTGGCGATGGCGGGCGACTTGGGAGAGTTCTCGGATAGGTCGCAGATAAAGTTGGTGCGCGAGAAAGACGGCGTTACCACGATAAAGACCTTTGACGTGCGGTCGAAAGACATCATCAACTCGGAGTTCTACTATATAGAGCCGAATGATATCATCTATATCCGCCAAATACCCGGCAAATCGTTTGGTATCAATTCGGCAGGTACGGTAGTGAGTGTAGTGGCATCGACCATTTCGTTTGGCGTGTTTATCTACTCGCTGGTGCAGACGGGTATTCACCTGTATAACAAGTATAACCCCGCTCCGGCGCAATAAAAGGAGGATAGAGAAATGAAGCGAAAGATACTATACGGATTGCTCCTCCTGCCGCTGCTGCTGAATAGTTGCTACAGCCACAAGGTGATAGGTCTGCTGCAAGAGCCGACAAAACATAACAACCTGCCGGTTTACGACTCTGCGGAGTATGTGCCCTATACGATACGGGTGAATGATGAGATTATCTACCGTCTGATTACCATGGACGAGACTATCTCAAAGACCATCTCCGGCAATCAGTCGTACACAGGGCAGTATGCCAACTCCTACCGTGTTTATTCGGACGGAACGATTGATTTACCTTTTTTGAAACCCGTGCATGTAGAGGGACTGACGATAGAGCAGGCGCAAGACACGCTGCGGGCAGCCTTTCGCGAGATAATCCCCGATGCAGATGTGAAGTTGGCATTGTACAACAAGTACTTCACCGTGGTGGGCGATATCAATGCTGGCGAGTACTATATATACAAAGAGAAGATGAATATCTTTGAGGCGCTCGCCATGACGGGTGATTTGATGAACTCGGGCGACAGGCGGCATGTGCGTATTATTCGTCCCAAAGGCAACGGCGAGGAGCCCGAGGTGCTGGAGTTTGATATCCGCACGAATAGCATCATCAACTCGAAATACTACTACGTCTATCCCAACGACGTGATATACGTGGCGCGGACGAAAGACAGTTTCTTCAAGGTGCCGTCCTACACGGGCTTCCTCGGGTTAATCACCTCTTCGCTATCTCTGTTGGTATCGGTACTCAACTACACCGTGCTGCTGATAGACTAAAAAAGTTTCAGGTTTCTGGTTTCAAGTTTCAGGTTTCAAGTTTCAAAGTCTTTTTCTATGGCAGAAAACGCAACATATACGCCTACGGGCAACAGCAATTACGTCTATGGTCAGCCCAACAATGCACAATACTATGGTTCGGGGAACTATGGTAACGGGAACTACGGGCAAGGAAGCAATAACGACTCGAGTGATGAGGCAGAGAGCAACTTCAACATCATGGAGTGGGTGATGCTGATCCTGCATTATTGGTACTTGTTTGTGATTGGTGTGGCAATCGCATGGGGGTGTGCGATGCTCAAGAATCGCAAGTGGTTGCCGGCATACTATTCGCAAGGTACAATAATCATCAAGGAGTCCGGCTATTATGGCGGGTCTAACTCCGCGTTGATGCAGGGCTTCGGCGTAGATGCCGGTTACAAGAACGTGAACAACCAAGTGATTATGCTCGGGTCATACGATTTGATGTGTCGTGTGGTGGATTCGTTACCTTTTATGCAGACAGAGTATATTACGCAGGGACGATTCAAAACCCGTAATCTATACCGGCAAACGCCTATTTTGATAGAAACTACTCGTATTGAGCCTATGGCGTATTCCATCCTATTCCAGGTGGAGATTCAGCAGAATGGTCTATTAACGATTGTTTCTACGGACGAGATGGTTCCGATGCGAATAACGGCGCACTATGACGAACCGATACACTGTCCGCTGTTTGATGCTGTCATACGTCCGTCGGACACAAGTATATCGGAAGGAAAACTCAGTTTCCGTTTCCGCAGCAAGGCATCATTGGTGGATGAGTTTATGGGGCGTCTGCAGATGAGTTTTGTGGGTGAAGGAAGCACCGTATTAGCGATTGCTTTGACCAGCGAGACCCCGCAGCGCGACTGTGAGTTTATTGACAAGTTAGCAGAGATATACTTGCTCCAAAACTTAGAGCAGAAGAACGAGGTGGCAGAAAATAGTATTCGCTTTATCAACCAACAGTTGATTACTTTACAGTCGTCATTGGAGGTCAGCGAGGGCGCGATGACGCAGTTTCGTCAAGAGAATAAATTTGTAGATGTAGGCTCGTATGCAGGACAGTTGATGGGGCGTATTTCCCAGTATGATCAACAGGATATGGCGCTCAAACTGAAAGAGACCTATTTTGACTACCTCACCAATTATCTGCAAACCAACATAGAGAACGGTGCTGTGATAGCACCGACCTCCTTGGGGCTTAATGAGCCTATGCTCATGACTCTTGTGCAGCAGTTGAATGATTTGCGCATCCAGCGCGGGGAATTGAGCGAAAAGAACGTCTATTACGCCAAATATACAAAAGATATAGAGAATGTCAAGACTGCCATTAACGAAGTCGTGAATAGCATGCGCGCCTCGTTGGAGATTGAGAAACAAGACCTAAAAGAGCGTTTTGCTGATGTAGAAAAAGAGATAAAGAACCTGCCATCCAAAGAGTTGCAGATGGTAGCCATTGAGCGTAATTATCGCATAGACGACAACTACTACACATTCTTCTTGCAGAAACGCGCTGAAGCGGAGATTCAAAAAGCGAGCAATACACCGGATAATAAGATTTTGGATAAAGCCCGCACCACGGCGGTGGTGAATGGGAAAGCCAAATCCAAGACTACAACAACAGCACTTCTTATCGGTTTGCTGGTGCCGTTAGCGTTGATTATATTGAGCGAGTTGCTCAATAACAGGATGCGCTCCGTCAAGGACGTAAAACGTTTAGGTGCGTTTGCTATGATTGGTACATTACGTCATGCCCGCGTACAAGACCCGACTTTGGTTCAGAATAAGCCCCGCTCATCGTATGCAGAAATGATGCGGGCTATACGCACACGTATAGAGTTTATTACGAAGCGTAAAGAAGGTATTGTAGTAACCTTAACTTCCACAGAGTCCGGTGATGGGAAAACATTCCTTAGCACTAACTTGGCATCGTTGTATGGGATGTCCGGCAAGAAGACATTATTGATAGATGTGGACTTACGCAAACCGAATGTACATACTAAATTGGGACTGGACAGCGGAAATGGCTTGACGAATTATCTGATAGGGGAATGCGCTGTAGAGGATATTATCGTAGAAGACGCTCACTTTAATTTTGATTTGATGCGTGCAGGTACAATCCCGCCTAACCCGGGCGAGTTGATCCACTCCGACAAGATGGCAGAACTGATTGCCCGACTGCGCAAAGAATATGCCTTTATCGTAATGGATACCTCACCTATCGGATTAGTTCCCGATGCGTACACACTTATTGAATTGTCGGATATATGTCTGTTCATCATCAGAAGTATGCGGACCAACAAGTCTTTCTGCAAGCAGACTATTCAACAGATGACGGAGATGATAGACGACCCTGAGAAAGTACAACTCTTACTATCGGATGTACCTACAGAAGGACGTCATGCTTATGGATACGGATACGGATATGGGTATGGATATGGTAGCCATTATGGAAGCGATAAAGCGAATAGATACGGTAAATATGGTAAGTATATCTACGGAAAGTTCTATGGTCATCAGAAAAGTAAAGGCTACTATTATGCAGATGATGACGAGGCATAAACTATTTAACCATTTGACTATTTACTATTTGACCATTAGTTCCGAGGGGTGAGTGCACCCGAGCACTTGAAACTTAAATAAAATCGCGTATGTTTCCGAGATAGAAACATACGCGATTTTATTTGATAGTTTGACAATTTTACAATTTACTATTTGAATAATATTTGAAAATATTTGTTGAATATAAGAGTTTTTGTTCGTTTTTGTCAAGTATTATTGTTTGTTTTTGTTAATTGTCAAATAGTAAATTGTCCAATTGTCCAATATCAATATGCGTTCATCTGCTGCTTGACGGTGGTGTTGACAAAGTCGGCGAAGGCTTGGATGGTCATCTGCCCCTTGTCCTCGGCACCCTGCTGGCGGACGCTGACAAGACCTTGCTCTGCCTCTTTCTCGCCTACCACGAGCATGAACGGTATACGCTTCAACTCGTTGTCGCGAATCTTGCGCCCGAGTTTCTCGTTGCGGTCGTCCACCACCACGCGCACATCCTGCGCCTCGAGCAACTCTTTCACCTTCCATGCGTATTCGTTGCTCTTCTCGGAGATAGGTAGCACGACGGCTTGGTCGGGCGTGAGCCACAGCGGGAACTTGCCGGCAGTATGCTCAATGAGCACAGCCACGAAGCGCTCCATAGAGCCGAAGGGCGCGCGGTGAATCATCACGGGGCGGTGCTTCTGGTTGTCCTCGCCCACGTACTCCAACTCGAAGCGCTCGGGCAGGTTATAGTCCACCTGAATAGTACCCAACTGCCAGCGACGACCGATGGCGTCCTTAACCATGAAGTCGAGTTTCGGTCCGTAGAACGCCGCCTCGCCGTACTCAATCTTCGCGGGCAGGTTCTTCTCGCGGCATGCCTCGATGATGGCGTTCTCCGCCTTCTCCCATACCTCGTCAGAGCCTACGTATTTCTCGCGGTTGTTGGGGTCGCGTAGCGAGATTTGTGCCTCGAAGTTCTGGAAGTCCAGCGCCTTGAAGATAATCTCGATAATCTCCATCACGCGGATGAACTCGCTCTTCACTTGGTCGGGGCGGCAGAAGATATGCGCGTCGTCTTGGGTGAACGAGCGCACGCGCGTCAGTCCGTGCAACTCGCCCGATTGCTCGTAGCGATACACGGTGCCGAACTCCGCGCAGCGGAAGGGCAGGTCTTTGTACGAACGCGGGCTGTTCTTGTAGATAGCGCAGTGATGCGGGCAGTTCATCGGCTTCAAGAGATACACCTCACCTTCCTCGGGCGTGGTGATAGGCTGGAACGAGTCCTTGCCGTAGTGGTCCCAGTGTCCGGAGGTCAGATAGAGGTTCTTCGAACCGATATGCGGAGTGATAACCTGCTGATATCCATAGCGTTTCTGTATTTTCTTGAGGAAGTCCTCCAAGCGCAGACGCAGGGCGGTACCTTTCGGCAGCCAGATAGGCAACCCTTTGCCCACCATGTCGGAGAACATGAAGAGTTCCAACTCCTTGCCTATCTTGCGGTGGTCGCGTTTCTTCGCCTCCTCCAGCAGCGCCAAGTACTCGTCGAGCATGGCTTTCTTGGGGAAGGTGATGCCGTAGATACGGGTCATCATCGGGCGTTTCTCATCGCCGCGCCAATAGGCAGCCGCGCACGACAGCACTTTCACTGCCTTGATAGGCTCGGTGGAGACGAGGTGCGGACCGCGGCAGAGGTCGGTGAAAGCACCCTGCGTGTAAGTGGTGATATGTCCGTCCTCGAGGTCGTTGATGAGTTCGCACTTGTAGTGCTGCCCCCACTCGCCGAACTGCTTGAGCGCGTCGGCTTTCGCGATGGACTTCTTCACCAACTGCTCCTTGCGCGCACGCAACTCCATCATCTTTGCCTCGATGGCAGGGAAGTCGCTATCTTTAATCACCTGTCCCTCAGCGGGATACACATCATAGTAAAAACCGTTCTCGATAGCGGGACCGATACCGAACTGAATGCCGGGATACAACTCCTGCAACGCCTCCGCCATCAGGTGTGAAGAGGTGTGCCAGAAGGCGTGCTTCGCCTCGGGGTCGTCCCACTTGTGCAGACGGATGTGGCAGTCCTCGGTCAACGGCGCGTTCAACTCCGTAATCTGCCAATCATCTTTGGATGAAGGATGAAGGACACAGGATGAAGGACTTGCAACACTCGTCTCAGAGGTTTCTTCGTGTTGGGTGCGGCCTGGAGACCGCACCTCCTTGAAGTCGGGACTATTTAGTCCTTCATCCTGCGTCCTTAATCCTTTATCCACTAAGATACTTGCCACAAGGATATCTTGTGCCAACCTGCTGCTGATGCTCTCAGCCACTTGCAGCGGCGTTACGCCGCTCTCATACTCACGGACACCACCGTCCGGAAAAGTAATTTTTATCATAATAAACCTACAAATGTTTACGGCTCGGAGCGAACAACTGCCCCTTTGCCTAATTCGGGCGCAAAGGTACTACTTTTTTCCGAAATACGCAAGACAATGTTTAATTTTTTAATTAGCCTACGCAAAACTCCCCCGCCTCCCTCGTAGAGGGGGGGAGGGGGTAAGGGGCGGGAGGAGGACTCGGCTTCAAGCCGCAATTAGGATTCAGGATGAAGGATAAAGGATGAAAGACTTATTACCTTCGTCTATGCGTTCTCAGAGTCAATACTATTTAGTCTTTCATCCTGTGTCCTTAATCCTTAATCTAGTAAGGGGGCGGGAAAAAGAAAATTAAACAATTTCTTGCCGGTATCGGAAAATTCTTGTATCTTTGCAGCGGATTTTGATTAAAACTTGCCGATATGGGTTATCATTCGAAATAAGATACACACATATCTAAACAACGATGAGCCTTTTCGTTCAACAAAAATTTCCCAAAATTATTCGGAACTTGTCCTAACCTGTCGGGATAAGTCTTTCTTTAACGTATAATTGCCGTGTAATTAACCATTAATTTTTCGTTGCATATTCGCAGTGCAATTATACGAATAATTACACGAAAATTACATGTTAAAACGACACGCTTTACGACGGTTGCAAAATATGCAACCGTCGTATTTGTTTATAGTGTTTTACAAAATGAATGTTTAATTCACCACCCGCATGGTAACTGTCAAATTGTAAATTGTCAAATTGTCAAATAAGTATATGGTTTACGGTTACATTCGCGTAAGTTCCGACAAGCAGACGGTTGAGAACCAGCGATTTGAGATTGAGAAGTTCTGCACGGGTAATAACTTGCATATAGACGGCTGGATAGAGGAGACCATAAGCGGCACCAAGAGTTACAACAAACGGCAGTTGGGCGGCCTGCTCAAGAGAGTGGTGAAAGACGATGTGATTATCTGCTCGGAACTCAGCCGCTTGGGGCGTAACCTCTTTATGATTATGGAGATATTGAATATCTGCATGACCAAAGAGTGCAAGGTATGGACTATCAAGGATAACTATCGCCTCGGCGATGATATCCAAAGCAAAGTGCTGGCATTCGCCTTCGGGCTGTCGGCTGAGATAGAACGCAACCTCATCAGCCAACGAACGAAAGAGAGTTTAGCAAGATTAAAAGCGGAGGGTGTTCAGCTTGGTCGTCCCAAAGGAAGTAAAAATAGAAAATATAAACTAAGCGGAAAAGAATTACTAATCAACAGTATGTTACTCGAAGGAAGAAGTAAAACACAAATTGCAAAAGAACTTCACATCAGCAGAAATTTGTTATATTCATACTTAAAAGGTAATAGTCTTATTTTAATGGAGGTTTAATAATGACAAATGGTATTCATTCGGTAGGGGGCAAGGAATAAACTTTGGACGTATTCCTAAATTATTAGCACCTGAAATCTCTTTTGGAGGCAATTTTATGTTTGATTCTAATGGTCAATTTTATAGTACAACCACGATTTATGGGTACATTAAAAAAGAGGGAATTAGTACAAGTTACGAAACTTGGTTAGCAATATTGAACTCACGTTTATGTTGGTGGTTTCTAAAAAATACAGGGACAGTTCTTGCTAATGGGTATTATAGATATAAACCAACATATCTAAATCCTATGCCTATCCCATACATATCACAAGAAGATGATGACACTATAAGAACAATGGTGTGCAGAAGGTTTGAGGAAGAAGATATGATTGAGAAAAAAAATATAGAATTCGAAATAGATTTGAAACTATTTCAACTTTACGGATTGTCAAAGGATGATATAGAGATAGTATTATCTTAAAATGCATATAATATGTTGATTACTAACATATTTCTATATTACCTATTTGTAATTACTAATGGATGAGTATATATTTATTGTTTTTATATCGTCAATTGACAAATCATAAAGTTGATAGATGATATGATCTATTTTTTTCATATAATTTACCATTTCTGTTTTTGTCAGTTCATTATAGCGAGTTAGCACCTCATCAACTAACTCCTCAACTTGGGAAATAAGTCGTTTCTCTACGGAATAATAACAAGGAATCGGGAATGGAGTTACATAGTTTGTTTTAAAAGTATAATAACCTCCTCGTAAAACATAACCTGTTTTCTGTATAAAAAACCAAAAGAGACTAGAATTTAATAGCCCCAATAAGAACTCATAACTATATGGGCAATCTTGTTTCTTAATATATCCATATATTTTTGTTGTACTATAAAATTGACCATTAGAATCAAACATAAAATTGCCTCCAAAAGAGATTTCAGGTGCTAATAATTTAGGAATACGTCCAAAGTTTATTCCTTGCCCCCTACCGAATGAATACCATTTGTCATTATTAAACCTCCCTTTTTCCCTACCACGTAGTTCGCTTTCACAAGTTTTCAAATAGAAGTACCCCTTTGGAAATAAATCAGCTATTTGTTGTTCTGAAAACAACTGCGCCTTTCCATTAACTATATCATAAGGAAACACAACATACTTGTCAGAGGAAAGTGGTTCATATCTATGCACATCCTCACCTTTTAATAAAGGTTTCAAAAGACCAATTTCTATAACTACCTTCTTCTGTAAATATTTTGAATAACCTTCTATTTCAGAGGCATTGATCTTTTGACAATCATATAAAAAATACACATCATCTTTGCTTGTTGCAATTCCTTGAAAGATTTTATCAAAAACATCATTTAATCTATACGGCAATTTATTCAGTTTTTCAAGTACAGAATTAGTTCTCTTATCTGTTAAAATCCATGCATCAGAAGTATTCAATTTAATATTAACAAACTCAGAATATGTAATTGATTTAAGATAATTGTACAAGTCTTGATTATCTTTCATATCTCTATCTAATTCCAAATATGATAATGTACTAGAATGCTTAAAACAATGTATTCCAGTATATGTAGATGCTTCAAAGACTTGAAATGCGTCAAAATTAACAATAGAGGAAACAAACGATTTTTCGAGGACAATACTCCTTAGTCCCTTTCCAAATGACGAATTTGTCCATTTGACAGGCATAATGTAATACATAACCCCATTTGACTTGATAAGTTGTAATCCAAGTTCTACGAACGTTACATATAAATCAAATGATCCTACAGCAGATTTATAATTATCTGACAAGTAATCCGCTAAATCATTATTAGACTTACGTAGTTCTTGAATCCTCAAATATGGCGGGTTTCCAATGATAATGTCGAAGCCATCGGACACCCCAAACATCCATTCGGGGTCAAAGAAGGGTGCTACTGCGTTTTGGTCGTAAGGATTCCACGAAGCCATCTGCCGGGCATCCTTTGGTGTGAACATATCATCTTGATCCAATGAATGTAATAACTTCTCTCGAAGTTGCTCATCTTGTTTGCGCAATGCTTTCTTCTCGCGTGCTGTCTTGGCACGGAAATGTTTATGTCGCACATCATACAACTGCTGTTTCATTGTATTGATAGGGCTATCCAGACAATCGGCGAATACATTCAATTGGGTATTCTCCTTATTTTTATGCAGTCCTATCAGCGAGTTTGCGGTAACGAATTTGGTTTCGAGGTTTGGTAAAGTGGGTATTCCGAAGTTGGGCTTTGAGGGGTCTTTCTCGCAATCGCAGATAAGGGAAATAAAGAATCGCAGTTTGCTGATTTGTGAGGCAATACTCTGAATATCCGAGCCGTAAATACAGTTCTCTATGATTTGCAGTTTCAGCGCATACACATCCTGTTGGGGTTCTATCTTTTGCAGAATATCTACCATACGATTAAGCAGTCCCATAGGGAAGGCACCGGAGCCACAGGCAGGGTCGAGGATTTTTACCGATTTGAGTTTACTTGAGACTATTTGGTATTTTTCCTCATCGTCTTCGTTGTATTCAAAGTCATCCGCCAAAAGTGCATTCAACCACTCCGGGTCGATTTCTTGTGCTTGCAGCAGATATGCTTTTAGGCTCTCATCCACCATGTAAGTAACTATCTCACGCGGAGTATAGAATGAGCCGGATTGATTTCGCGCTGTTTCGCGGGTTTCGGGGTTATATGCTCCCAACAGATTTTCAAACACTTTACCGAGCAATTCGGGGTCAAGTGCAACAGTTTGGTCAGAGGGAGTGTTCTCTTCGATGGTAAAATTGTATCGTTTTAGGATGTTTATCAATCCCTTTTCCTCATCAAAGAACAAGACATTCGGGATGAAAGCGCGGTAACGATATCGCCCATTGGGGAAACGCTTATCATTACGGGAGAAGCCATCGTAATTGTATGCTTTTTCTACCCCGTCAATCTGCTTGGTTTTATCCAAACATTCGAATAAACCACCATTTAGGAAGGGGACTTCGGCAAAAAGTTTCAGGATTTCCTCCTCACTCAGGAGGAACATTTCTTGATAACGATAGAGTGTCTTTACATCTTTCTGCCCTTGCAACTTGGCGAACCCTCGTTTGCCCTCCTCATCTTCTATTGCGCGATTGAGGGTGGCAAAAAACAGGTTTTGCAATATGGCATTGTAATAATTGCCGTTGTCAGTTGCTGTCGGATTGAAATCTACGAGAATATGTTGTAACCTCTTTTCATCGAAAAGCGAATCAGGGACGAGATTTTTCTGCTTGATAAACCAAACAAACATCAGTCGGGTTATCAAGCGGATGATTTTCTTATCTTTATCTTCAAAATCATCGACCTCGGTGTCTGTGAAGTTCGGGAAATAGATGCCTGATTTGTCGTCCACAGCCCATTGATACCAGTTGAATAGTTCGTTATAGAATTCCTTTGTAAGCACTTCCACCGAGAAGCGGCTTTTTAGGTCTTCCCAAGGTGAGAGTGATTTGCTATTTTCGGTACGGGTGCGGATTTTACCTTTTCCGACGAGGTACTGTTCGGGCGTTTTGGTTTTAGCCTCTGTTCCCAGCAAGAAAGAGAATCGTCGGGGGTTACTATAGGAGCGGTTAATGCGGAGCGTAGCATCGTTCACTTCTGCCGTCATTTCCAGCAACGAGAATCTCCATTGTTCTCCGTTCTCAGGTACAAATGCCATCAAAGCTCGGTTGCACATACTGCAATGCTGCAAGAGTTGGAAAGCATCTCTGCTAATGCCGACCCGCGCATCGTGCAAAGAAGAGTGGTGCACTTCAAATACCTCTAATTCCAACGAAGGACATTTTCCCAAACGTGTTACCGTAGTGATAAACTTCGGGGTATACCTCTCGAATGGGTTGAGCGACTTCACTTCGGGGATAAAATCATCGGGCAAGAAGTCTTCCAAGAAACGGGCTAAGTCGTTGCGGCTATATGCGCCATGGAGAAATTGTGCGTCCATATCTAAAAATCTATTTCCGTTTGGGGATGTGTGTTTATGTTTTGTAATTCTTCTGCAATAATAAGCATCTCTTCGCCGAGGGAGACATCATCATAACTATGCAAAGCCGATTGCACATACTGCGGACTGACGATATCGGGCAGATTACTATAATCAGCGGGGCGGAGTTTATTGATAGCGCGCAGAGAGAATCCTGACAGCAAATCGCGCTCAATAGTCGATTGCAGGTCTTTTATATAGTCCGAATCGCATACATTGGTTTGTGCGATGATACGCACTTTATCCAACGCATTTCGTCTTGCCCTTTCCAGATTGTTTTCCACTTCGTGTATGAAGAGGGCATTTTTGACTTGGCAAAAGAGGGGCTGGAACTCATCGGACAACTTATATCCCTTTTCGTCCAGCTCGGCTTGTAGTATTCGGAAGGCATCTTTTGGCGCTATATCGTGCACCTCTGCTCCGTTCTCGCCAAACTTGAAGACATAGTCATTGCCTTTCTTTGCGAAAGCTAATACTCCTGATTTATGTTCCACCGTTAAGCGTCGCACTTTGCTTCGTGTGGGTAGTTCCAATGCCTCATTCATCAGCGGTGTATTTTCCAATTCGTCTAAGACGGCGCGATAGGGTGTGTCCCACGATTCGGCTTCTTGCTCTGCTGCCAAGGCGGCATATTGCTTTGCAAAGAAACTATTTAGTTCTTCTTCATCGGTCAGGTATTTGGTATCTTCTCCCATGATGGCATGTATCATTGCCATTTTGAGCGTGGATATTTCTCTTGTATGCGTTTCGTTTTCTCCGATATTGGTGGGGAAATAGTTGTAGATATACAGTTCGTCAAAGACTTTTTTATTGATACGATTGATACGTCCGACCCGCTGAATCACTCGCGTGGGATTATACGGCACATCGTAGTTGATAATCGTGCCGGCTCTGTGGAGGTTATATCCCTCGGATATGGCATCGGTAGCGACGAGTATCTTGTAGGTGTCCGCCTGCTTGTAGGCAGGATATCCTGCATCAAAATTCGCTTTGATATACTCTTTGTTTTTTTCGGAGGCAAGTTCTGAGGTGTAGATAAATACCGGCATTCCCTCTTTTTTCAAACACTTGCCTAAATAGTTGACGGTATCAGCGAACTGCGAGAAGACAACGATTTTGCGTTTGGGGTCTTTTGCAATCTGCTGCTTTAGGATTCGGATAAACTCTTTTAGCTTGGGATCATTCTTTTCCTGAACAAGTACCCACTGCTCTTGCAATTCGGTCAGTATCTCAATATCAGAATCTAGATCCTGCATAAACTGCTCGGTCAGATAGGAAGCATCCAACTCAAACATTCCCCTTGCTTTTAGGGTCTGAATCGCGGAATCTGCTGTTTCGCTGTAAATCTCGCCCATGGTATCATCCGTGGAGTCGTAGAGGGAGGAAATATCCGGCAACATGCCTTTCTTGAAGATAGGCACTTTGTTGCGGGTTTCTACCCAATGCTTGATATTGAGGCAGTTTTGCAACATACTATCCAATGAGATTTTGAAGGCATACTGCGAACTTTCGAATCGGCGCACAAGGAGTTTGCGCATGAAGTCCGCCAAGTTCTTTTGTGTTCCGATGAATAAGTTCCACTCTATGCCCGCCTCTTCCATCTGCTTCTTCACCTTTTCTTTTATACCCGCCTCGGGGCGGATATAGTCCATGGGGTTATATCGTGTGGCCTTGAAGGTTGGCATCTTGTCGCGGATTTGTTTCTGCAAAGATGTAACCGCAATGGGGTCCACATTGTCGGATTCTTTCATCTGCTGCAAATCGTCCTCGCGTGGTGATATTTTGAGCAGGGTGGCGCGATAGAGGTTCTCCAAAGAGCCTAAGTTATACTCCAAACTCTGCGGGTCTTTCACTTTTGGGAAGGAGAATCCTTGGTTTTGCAAGTCTTTTTTGTAGGTGGGGATATTGTTCAAGTCGGTACGGGAGCGTCTTATGACAATGGGTTCGATGATATCACGAATCTGTTTTCCGACCGTCTCAATGGCAAGTCGTACTTCCTGCTCCGAAATTAGATTCGCCCTCTGTTTGGTTCGTATATCTTGGTAGGTGGCAATGAGTGCGGCAAATTCAGCTCCGAGGTTGTCCACGGTTTGTAGGGTTGACTTGGTTGGATTTTGGAAGAGTTTGACCATGGAGAAGATATCGGACGGGGTATTATTAAACGGCGTTGCCGAGAGGAGCATCACCTTATTGCCCTTGCAAATCTGGTGAAGGAGCGCATAGTCTTTGATAAACTCGTTGCGGAACTTATGCACCTCGTCCACGATAATCAGCCATTGTTCGTCGGTCTTCTTATGGTCAATGTAGAAGGTACGAATTGCCTCCATATTGCCTCGCGACATTACTTTGGCTTTGACCTTGAACTCGACACGGTAGTCTTCCCACTGCTTGACCAAGTGTGGTGGCGCAATAATCAGGGTCTGCATATTTAGGTTAAACGCTACGGTAGAGCCAATCACAGACTTGCCAAGTCCGACCACATCGGCAATGATGACCCCGTTATGGATATTGATGCGCTTGATGGCCTCATAGATGGCATCGTACTGGTATCGCAAATCCATGAACTCGCTACTGATTTCGTGAGGAGAGTGGATGTTGGTGGATTTATCTATATGGAAATACTCGTACAGCACACGCAGGTAGAGCAAATAGGGGGAGGGGGTCTTATCGAGCCATATCTTTTGTATTACCTCTTTTTCAAAATCTTGGATATGCTCTTTGTCTGCAATCACCACCGCCTGCTGCCACAGGTCTTCGAACACTTGCTTGGCATAGCGATAGTCGTCATCATCGCGCAGTTCTACATTTATCTCCCCGTTGCTTTTCAGTCCATTGTATGTGAGGTTGCTGGAGCCGGTTATCACTCGTCCTAACTCACTGCCGCCATTGGGGGAAGGGATGATGAGTTCGTCTTTGTGGTCGAAGATATACATCTTGGCATGGCAGGGTTCTTTGGTTTTGCGGATCTCTAGCGTGCCGTCTTTGATTTTCTCGTAGTAGATACGAAAGGCGTTTTGCGCTTCTTCCGACTCGTAGTACGGCGTATCATTAAATAGTTTGGTCAATGACTTGAAGAAGTCCTTGCGTATCTGTTCGCGCGAGGAGGCACTTTTCGTTACAAAGAAATCGCACTCGGAGGTTTTCGATATAAGACTATGCTCCATATCCAAGCCCACCAACAGACGCATATTCTTTCCCTCGATGTTATTGTATATCTCCTGCATGCCGGAGAAATAGAAATATCCGACAAGGAAATCCATTGACTTGGTTTTGGAGGGTAGTAGTTGGTTGATGACATCGCCCAAGGCATAGTTTTCGGTGTTGCGGATGAAGTTTGCCATAGTATAGTGTTTTTTGGGTGCAACTAAGTGCGGGGGCAAAGATACTGCTTTTTGTGGAGATATGCAAGAGGGGGGAGTGCTTTTTCGAGATTTTTTTCTGCTTGGGAGGGGCGGAGGGGTGTTTGGGGATGGTTTGAGCGATATGCGGGCGTTTTGGGGCGATAATAGCGCATTCATGGTTCTGTCGGCTGGGAGTGTCGGTATCTCGGTGTAGTCTCGGTAGAGTCTGCTTACAGACCCGTTCAGATACCGAGCAGATACCGAGCAGGAACCGAGCAGGAACCGAGCAGAGCGGCTGAAGGATGAATGAGGAAGGGATGTGTGTGTGGGGTGTGTGGGGGGCAAAAGAACCTCTCAATCTCTCTTACGACCCTCTACTACCCTCTAAATCTCCCTCAAGGGAGACTTTTCAGCCCCGACCGGTCGCGGGCGTACCCGGACATTGCCCCGCCCCCGGCCCCCTCCCCGCAAGCGGGGCGGGGGAGTTTGCCTGCGTACATCGGACATCTTACCGTCCGCGACACGGTCGGGACGTCCCCAGTGAGCATTGTTTCTCTTTGGGTGCGGCCTGGAGACCGCACCTCCTTTACCGCCGTCCGGGTCGCTGGCGTACGCTAACCGCACCTACTCGGATTTACAGCAGGCGGGGACGCCTGCGTACCCGGACAGCACACACCGGACAGCGCGGTCGGAGAGTGCTGTTGCAGAAAATTTGCAAATTATTTCGCGGAAATTTGGTCATGTCAGAAAAAAGGTGTAACTTTGCACGCTTTTTCGAGAAAAGCAGATAACTATATTGTTTAACCCCTAATTTTTTAATTAAGAATTAAGAATTAAGAATTAAGAGCATTGCTAATTAAGAATTAAGAATTATGAGGGCATTGTTTGCCTATTTCAGAGCATGGGCACTCATAATTCATCATTCATAATTCATCATTAAAAAGAGCATGAGCACTCATAATTCATAATTCATAATTCATAATTAACCAAACTCTACCATCATGGCAGAAAATCTTTCTCTCCAGAACTTCGACTGGGATGCCTACGAAGCAGAACAACAAGGCAGCAAAAACGAAGTAGAAACCCAAAAGTACGACAACACCCTCAACACCATCAAGGACAATGAGGTAGTGGAAGGTACCGTAATGGCTATCAACAAACGCGAGGTAGTGGTGAACGTCGGCTACAAGAGCGACGGCATCGTGCCCGCAGCAGAGTTCCGCTACAACCCCGACTTGAAAGTGGGCGACAAAGTGGAGGTCTTCATCCAGAGCCAAGAGGACAAAAAAGGTCAGTTGGTTCTCTCGCACAAAGAGGCTCGCACCGCTCGCAGTTGGGAGCGCGTGAACGAAGCATTCAACAACAACGAGATTGTTACCGGCTACATCAAGTGGCGCTCGAAAGGCGGTATGATTGTGGACGTGTTCGGCATGGAGGCATTCTTGCCCGGCAGCCAAATCGACGTGAAGCCCGTTCGCGACTACGATATCTTCGTAGGCAAGACCATGGAGTTCAAAATCGTCAAACTCAACCCCGACTTCCGCAACGTCGTTGTGTCGCATAAGGCACTCATCGAGGCTGAACTCGAGGCACAACGCCAAGAAATCATCAGCCACCTCGAGAAGGGGCAAGTGCTGGAAGGTACGGTCAAGAACATCACTTCCTACGGCGTGTTCATCGACTTGGGCGGCGTGGACGGTCTTATCCACATCACCGACCTCAGCTGGGGTCGCGTATCCGACCCGAAAGAGGTCGTTGCGCTTGACCAGAAAATCAACGTGGTTATCCTTGACTTCGACGAGGAGAAGAAGCGTATCGCCCTCGGCTTGAAGCAACTGACTCCGCACCCGTGGGATGCACTGGATGCTAACCTCAAAGTAGGCGACAAGGTACACGGTAAGGTAGTCGTTATGGCTGACTACGGCGCATTCGTAGAGGTGGCTCCGGGCGTAGAAGGTCTGGTACACGTCAGCGAGATGTCGTGGAGCCAACACCTGCGTTCCGCTAACGACTTCCTCAAAGTGGGCGACGAGATCGATGCCGTTATCCTCACCCTCGACCGCGCAGAGCGCAAGATGTCGCTCGGCATCAAGCAACTCAAGGCTGACCCGTGGGAGAACATCGAGACGAAATACGCAGTCGGCACCCGCCACTTCGCTAAGGTACGCAACTTCACCAACTTCGGTGTGTTCGTGGAGATTGAAGAGGGCGTGGACGGTCTGATTCATATCAGCGACCTGAGCTGGACGAAGAAAATCAAACACCCCAACGAGTTCACCCAGATCGGTGCGCAGATTGAGGTCGTTGTGCTCGAAATCGACAAGGACAACCGCCGCTTGAGCCTCGGACACAAGCAGCTCGAGGAGAATCCTTGGGAGGAGCTGGAGGCTAAGTTCGGTATCGACACCGTAGTAGAAGGCAAGGTTGTTGAACTCACCGACAAGGGCGCTGTTGTATTGCTCGAAGAGGGCGTAGAGGGCTTCTGCACCACTCGCCACCTCGCTAAGGAAGACAAGAGCAGCGTGGCTGTGGGCGATGTACTGCCCTTCCGCGTGATTGAGTTCAACCGCGATGCTAAACGTATCGGCTTGTCGCACCTCCGCACTTGGGAGGAGCGCAAAGAGGCTCCTGCTAAAGAGGCGAAGGCTAAGAAAGAGCCCGCAGTGGAACTCCCCAAGGTAGAGAAGACCACTCTCGGCGACCTCAGCGTGCTCGTTAACCTCAAAGCACAAATGGAAGCGGACAAGAAGTAATTTTGAAATTGAACAAAAAGGCTGTCTAACAGATTAGTTAGACGGCCTTTTTTATTCCTGTGGATAGAACACATTGCGGATGAGTAACCATAAAGGGTATAACAATAGCTTATTTGACTTTATATGCCTTATTTTTTTGTGAGTAGATGTTTGCATATATGTTGGAAAATTGTTACCTTTGCAGGCGAAATCATCAAGTCATACATCTATGTTATTCCCTATTATCAGCCCGCGCGCAGATGCGGTTTTTGACTGGCTCTCGCAGCATACTTTACCCTTCACTTGCTATGCACACCCGGAGGGCAAAACCATCGAAGAAGCAAAACAATGGTGGCACAACGATGGGAGCGTGCACTGCAAAAATCTCTTTTTTCGCAACCACAAAGGAAATCAGCATTATCTGGTCTGTTTTCATTGCGATCACGACTTGGATATCCACGACTTGGAGCACCGACTCAAGGCTCAACTGCAGGCACTTGGTAAGCCCTCACCCGGGAAACTCAGCTTTGCCTCGCCGGAGCGTATGATGCGCTATCTCGGATTGGAGTCGGGCAGTGTTTCTCCTTTCGGACTTATCAACGACACCGACCACCATGTCATCCTCTTTTTAGACAGCCGCTTGCGAGAAGCCGACACACTCTCTTTCCATCCCAATGATTGCCGTGGGACAGTGGTCATTACCCGCGCAGACTTTGAGCACTATCTCACGATAGTTGGTAATCGATATGAATACATGAGGTTGTATTAAGGAGGACAACAACCTATACACTTAATAGCGAAGACGGCTACCTGTCGGGCAGCCGTCTTTGCTATTTTATACAAAATCGAATCGAAACTTGTATTAGAAACTCGTGCGCTGGGTTGAAGCGTAACTAATCTTCAAGGCGTAGGCGCGGCGGAGTTCTTGCTTAATGTCTGCAATCACACCCATGCGGGTCTCCTTGTCAGCTTTGATAGATACGGTCATCAAACCTTGATCTTGCTCCTTCATCGAAGAACGTTCGTTCACGATGTACTCTCCAATCTCGTTGGTCTCTGCAAAGGCATCGTCCAACTGAATACGCGTTTCGGCACCATATTGTTTGCGGAACTCAGCGGTTGGCGTACCAACGTAGATGTAGCGCACCAGCGACTTCTTTTCCAACTTCACCAACTCCGTAGCCTGCGGCACTTTGAATTGCACCTTGTAGGACACCTCTTTCATCGAGGTTACGGACATGAAGAAGAACAAGAGCATGAAGATGATATCGGGCAGCGAAGATGTGTTCAGAGCTGGCATCTCGCGCTTGTCATTTCTACGAATCTTTGCCATAGTTATTCTCCTCCATAGTTTTTCGGTTCAGCCTCGGAAATCTTCTGAGGATACACTTTCTGCACTTGCTTCTGCTGGTCCTCATCCAATTCGGCGTAACCTTTGTGGAAATACTGGCGTGCGCACTCGTCACGCAGTTCGTTGTATGCCGCTACGAGTTCGTTCTGAACATCGAGGTATGCTTGGTATTGCGTATCCACATCGTTTTGTACGGAAATCACGTGATCTTTGGTGTATCTAACTACACCGATAGGCTCACCGAAATCCTCCTCCACGAGTTTGGGCAATGTAGCATCATCGTTCTCGTTCTTGATAAACTCTTTGGCTTTTGTTCTCAATTGCTTGATATCCAGCAGTTGTCCCTGCACCATCAACTGGTTCGCTGAGTTGATCTTTACGACCATCAGGTTACGTTTGTTGATATCTGTGTTCTCCACCTTTTGGTCAGGTGGAACGGGCGCAGGCAGACGACGTGCCAAACCTTGGTTGACATCCATACTGGTGGTAACCAAGAAGAATATCAATAGCAAGAAAGAGATATCCGCCATTGAAGAGGCATTTATCTGTGGGATTTTCTTTGCCATGACTAATTTGCCAATTTTACAATGTTACCAATTACTTGCGGAGACGAGTGAAAATCAATCCAAAAATCATCGATCCGATAGTACCTACTGCCAAGATATAGCACAGATAGATGATAGCATCGCTCAGCCGTGCCATGAAACCTTCGTTGTCTGTACCTTCATAACCAACGATTTCAATCTTTGCATCACTACCCAATCCCCAGCAGAGTGCGATGAGAGCAACAAATCCAAGAACTACACAAGAAGAAACAATGGCTTTTTTCTTATCGTACTTCCAGTTTTTGAAATACTCAACAATCACTACGCCCAACGTAACCAAAATTACGATAGCAAGGAGGATATAGTTCCATGTAAGGAAGAGGTCAGAGAATCTCGGGATATCCAAGAAGTCGCCTGCCACCTCATGAGTACCCGCAGAGCCGCCTGCATAGAACATCACCGAGAAGATGACGCCTATGATAAGGAGCACCCAAAGGGTAATTTTAGGCAATAATTTATAATTTTTCATAACGAATATACTTTTATAGTGTTAAAATGGTTCTAAAAGTTCCAATGGCGGGATGCGTAGTCCCTGCATTGAAATTCGTTACTTATTTTGCCTGTTTCTTGTCGTACTCTACAACGAGGTCGAGGAGGCTGATAGAAGAATCCTCCATCTCGTTAACGAGACCCTCAATGAGGCTGAGGATATAGTTGTAGAACAATTGGAGCACGATAGCGATAATCAAACCGAGCAAGGTAGTCAACAGAGCGACCTTGATACCGCCGGCAACGACCGTAGCCGAGATATCACCTACTTGTTGAATCTTATCGAATGCAGCAATCATACCGATGATGGTACCCAAGAATCCTAACGACGGAGCGATAGAGATGAAGAGCGAAATCCAAGAGAGGTTCTTCTCAAGCAGACCGAGTTGCACACCACCGTAGGAAGCAACAGTCTTCTCTACTACGTCAACACCCTCGTTGTAGCGGCTCAGACCTTGGTAGAAAATACTTGCCACAGGACCGCGAGTATTACGGCAAACATCCAATGCAGCCTCAATACCGCCTTCGTTCAGTGCCTTCTCTACTTTAGCAAGCAACACTTTCGTGTTGGTTTTCGACAACGACAGATAGATGATACGCTCGATGCAGAGAGCCAAACCAAACACCAAGCAGAGCAAAGTAGCAGCCATGAAGCCTGCACCACCCTCAATAAATTTGGTTTTCAGTGTTTTGTGAAGAGCCACGAGACCGGTAGCCTCCTCCTCAGCGGGAGCAGCCTCTTCTACCACTTCAGCCGCAGGAGCGGCTGCTTCGTCAACAGTTTCTACAGCTGCCTCTTGAGCAGGAGCAGCTTCCTCTTGTGCAAATGCGACATTGCTGCCAAAAGCCAGCATTGCGAGCACGGTAAGGGTTGCAAATACTTTTTTCATGAGAATAAATAGATTATTAATAAGTTAGTTTTGCGGAGAGACGGGGATTCGAACCCCGGAAACCCTTTTGGAGTTTACACGCTTTCCAGGCGTGCCTCTTCAACCACTCGAGCATCTCTCCTACGTTGTAATTTAGGGCTATTCACTCAAAAAGACGTGCAAAGGTACGAAAAATTTTTGAAACTGCAATAGTTTTTCGTGTTTTTTTTCGTTTTTTCGTCATTTTATACCAAAAAGAGCTCTTGCGTTAGCGGTTGTTACCCTTTTCACATCATCGGTAGAGACCGGATAGATGTCCGCCAAGCGTTCCGCCACATGGGTCATCCATCGGCTCTCGTTGCGCTGCCCGCGGTGGGGAACGGGTGCCATATAGGGAGCATCCGTTTCCAAGACGAGATGCTGCAAGGGAATATGGCGCAGGGTGTCTGCCAGTTTGCAGTTCTTGAAAGTCAGCACCCCGCCGATACCAAGGTAGAAGCCCATGGCGATGAACTTTTCCGCCATCTCGCGGCTACCCGAGAAGCAATGAATAACGCCGCAGAGGGGATAAAGCGCATCATCCTTTAGCGTGGCGACCTCGTGCAGAATACGATACGTATCTTCCATCGCATCGCGGATATGCACCATCACCGGCAGATTCAAGCGGCGGGCGAGCAGGAGTTGCTCACGGAAGATGATGTGCTGCTGCTCTTTATAAGTGGTATCCCAATGGTAATCGAGCCCTATCTCGCCAATGGCTATCAGTCTGCCCCCGCGGTGAGTCTCCCTGATTTCCTCTTCGATAGCATGCCACTGCTGCTGCCAATCCTCCTTCACCTCCTCGGGGTGCAGCCCCAACGCAGGGTAAAGATAATCAGGATACTGTGCGCACAAGGGCAACACAGTATCAATAGAATGCACATCCACACCGGGCACCAAGATGGCTTCCACGCCGGCATCTTTCTGCTGCTGCAAAAAAGCAGGCAGATTCTCTTGGTACTGCGGGTCGTCTATATGGCAATGGGTATCAATCATCGGGAAATTACAATCTGTTGTTACGGAAGAGGATGGAGGAGTCGCCGTAGGAGAGGAAGCGGAAATCGTGAGACAAGGCGTAGTCGTAAATCTTCTTCCAATCTTCACCCACGAAAGCGCTCACCAAAAGCAGAAGCGTGGACTTGGGTTGGTGGAAGTTGGTAATCAGTTGCTCCACCACGCGAAAACGATAGCCGGGCTTAATCATAATCTGCGTCTCGGCGTGGAGCGTGTCTTGGTGTGTCTCGTCGAGGTAAGTCAACAGCGCCTGCAATGCTTCTGCCGTTGTAAGCGTCCACTCTTGCTCATACGGCATAAATTGCGGAACGTGCATGGAACGGTCTCCGCGAAGCAACATGCAGCCTAAAAAATAAAGGCTCTCCAGCGTGCGCATGGAGGTAGTACCCACCGCCACGACATGCCCTAAGTTGGCGAAGATATCGGCGATAGCCTGTCGCGGCACGGCGATAATCTCCGTGTGCATCGTATGCAGATTGGCATCTTCGGTCTTGACCGGTTGGAAAGTGCCGGCGCCCACATGGAGAGTCAGTTCGGTGGTCTTGATGCCGCGCTGACGGAGGTCGGCAAGCACCGCGTCCGTGAAATGCAATCCCGCCGTGGGGGCTGCCACCGAGCCTTTGATGCGCGAATAGACGGTCTGATAAGTGGTCTTATCGCTCTCCTCAGTGGGGCGGTTGAGATACGGCGGGATAGGCAACTCGCCCGCCGCGTCAAGTATCTCCGCAAAAGACATATTGCCGTCCCACGAGAACGTTACCGCAAAGGTATTGCCCGTCTGTTCGCCTTTGGTGGCTCGCAACAAAACCGTTCCGTCTGCCACCTGCAAAGGCAGGTCAATAGAGGTATCGCGGAACTTCTTCGCATTGCCAATCATGCACTTCCACGTGCAGCCTTCTGTGGACGAGAGCGACAGCTGATAGTCATGCGGCGCAAGGGGCTCCAAGCAGAAAATCTCAATGCGCGCCCCCGAGGGTTTATGGAAAACCAGCCGCGCCTGTATCACGCGCGTGTTATTATATACAAGGAGTGAATGCGCAGGGATATAGTCGCCCACGCGGAAGAAACGGTCTTCCGACACCGCCCCATCCTTATATATAAGGAGTTTAGAGTGGTCGCGCTCCGGCAACGGATACTTAGCAATCCGCTCCTCCTGCAGAGGGTAATTATAGTCAGAAATGGATAACACCATAAAATTATAAATTATGCACATGATATACAAGTTGCCCAAATTATTTATCAAACGAAAGCCCCAACGGGGCGGAATGGATTAGCGTAGGGGCTCGCCCCTACGCAGAGGAGCAACCACACAATGCAAGCCGAGATTTATCCCGACATGTCGGGAAGGGGCGACACAACTCAATTTTGAATCACTATGTCAACATGTATATCATTACCACTATTTGATTCGACCGTTTGGTTATTATTCCCAAAAACTAATTAGGGTTGTTGCCTCTTTAGGTGCTGTTTGGAGACTGTACCTCCATGAAAAAATTTTGAGTTCCTTTTATCTTTGAAGTCGTTTTTGCCCCTAAAGTCTTTCTTCTCGCGGAAGTCTCGTTTACCTTTCTCTTTGCGAGGTTTCCTGTCTGAAAAAGATTTCCGCTCATCCGTGCGCGCTTTGGAGGGGTGTAAGGTCTTGAAATCCTTATGAGTACCCGCGAAAAGGTCATAGCGGCAGAAGAGGCAATCTAACTCGCCGTTGAGCAGGTGCACCTTGCGGCTCGGCTTCAGTCCGACACTTTTCAGCGCGTCCTCGTTGGAAGAGATAATCCACGCCGTCGCCCCCGCAAATTGGTGTTTGAGCGTAGTGCCTATTGCCTGATAGAGTTGCAGCACGTTCTTATCCTGCGCCAGTCGCTCGCCATAAGGCGGGTTCATCATCACGAGAGGCAATGCCGCAGGATTCACCTCTGAAGAAGATTGCGCCGCAAAAGGTTGCTTAATCTCCTCCAAACGAATCTGTCGCACAGAGATAAATCGCTGTTGGTTAGCGGCTTGCACATTCTTCAGCGCCGCCTGCACAGCGTAGTAACCCGCATCAGAACCATAGATATGGTGCTCAAAAGCGCGCTCGCGGGAGTCATCATTGTATATCGCCTCAAACAAGTCTGCATCGAAATCGCGCCATTTCTCAAAGGCAAAGCCCTTGCGGAAGATACCCGGGGCAATGTTCTGCGCGATGAGTGCCGCCTCTATCAGAAGCGTACCCGAGCCGCACATAGGGTCGTAGAAGTCCGACTCCCCGCGCCAGCCCGTCATCAGTATCATGCCCGCCGCCAATGCCTCGTTGATAGGCGCCTCGGTGTTCGCCTCGCGGTAACCGCGTTTGTGCAGGCTCTCGCCGGAACTGTCCAGCGAGATAGTAACCGTCTCATTGGCGATATGCACGTTCAGCGACAAATCGGGGTCTGTTACCTTGACGTTCGGGCGCTGGTTCTCGCGCGCCATCCAGTAGTCGGCTATCGCGTCTTTCACGCGGTACGTAACGTACTTCGAGTGCCGAAAAGTCTCCGAATAGACGGTCGCGTCTATGGCAAAAGTGGTCTTTGCCGTCATATACTGACTCCAATCAAGCGCTTTCGCCTGCTCATAGACAGCATCCGCGTCCTTTGCGCGGAAAGTGGCGATAGGCAACAGCACACGCGAGGCAGTACGGAGACACAGATTCGCCCGATAAAGCATCGCCTTATCGCCCGTGAAAGAGACCGCACGGCGCTCTTTCTGTATATCGTTCGCACCGAGTTCCGTCAGTTCCTGTGCGAGAACATCTTCCAGTCCTTTGAAAGTCTTTGCAAGTAGTTGCATGAGAGAATTAAGAATTATGAATTATGAGTTATGAGTGCGTTAGATGTCCGGGTGCGCGGGCGTCCCCGCCCGCTTTTCGTCCCCGCCTACTGTGTCCGGGTGTGTGCGTGGTACATCCCGATTTATCCAGGCGACAGGTCGGGGCTACAATTATGAATTATGAGAGCATCCTCTTTTGTCCTCGTAGGCTACGCGTAGCATACCATGCAGCGAAGAAGCCTAAGAGCAGTACCACGGCAGCAACAGCAAACACATCGCCCGCCTGCACCAAGACGGGGTAAGCCGAGATGACATAGTCTGTCCCCGAGCCGAGTTTGAGCCAGCCGTAGTGCTGCTGAAGCAGGCAAACCGCAAGCCCGACTACCAACCCGACAAGTGCACCAAGAGTAGTGATAAGCCATCCCTCATAGAGGAAAGTACGGCGGATGGTCTCAGGCGCAGCACCGAGATGGCGCAAGATACGGATATCCTCCTGCTTGTCGATGATAAGCATTGAGAGCGAACCAATCACATTGAAGCAGGCGATAAGCAGGATAAACGCCAGCAAGAGTGCCGTGAGCAGTTTCTCAATCTTCAGAATACGGAAGAAATCCGCCTGCTGTTCGTAGCGGTCTGCCACGACATACCCTTCGCCAAGGCACTCCCGCAGTTGCATCTTCATCTGCCTGTCCGACAAGCGACTGTTGGGGTCTAACTGCAACTCGAGTGCCGTTACCGTGAGTGTATCGTACTGAAAAAGCCTTCGCGCAAGAGGCAGGGAAACCAAAAGAAGTTGGTCGTCGTAGGTCGTCTGATTGACGGCAAAAGTGCCTGCCATGAAGGCGGTCTCGTGAAGGAAAGAATCATCGGGGCGCAACATGTTCACCCGCTCTAATCGCTTGGGGGCATACAGGTGCACCGCCCCCACGAAATGAGCATTAACACCTATCTGCGCCGCCAAGCCGCGCCCCATCACGCAACGGTCAAACGCGCCGTCATAGACGGAGAAGTAACCATCGGAGAGAATTGAATCAATATGGGTAATCTGCTGAAAGACCGTGTCCACGCCCATCACGCGCGCTGGCTGCTGGTGGTCCTTATAGCGCACGAGCGCCGTCTCTTCCACCACCTCCGATGCGGCTTGCACAAAAGGCAACGCCAGCGCCTGCTGCACGGGGAGCGTGTCTAAACGAAAGGATTTGCCCTCAGCGGCAGTGATGCGAATCTCAGGGTCAAACTCCGAGAACATCTGCTCCACCAGCGCCCCAAAACCGTTCATCACGCTCAGCACACACACCATAGCGGCTGCCACCACCCCTACCGCCGCCGCGCTCACGCCCGAGACGATATTGATGGCATTATGCCCCTTCTTAGAAAAAAGGTAGCGCCAAGCGATGTGCAGTTCCAATCTCACTGTTTCAGCAGTTCATCGATATGCTCCATGCGGTCGATGGTATCATCGAGGTGGAAATGCAGTTCGGGTATGATACGCAACTGATGGAGCTCCAGCGTCCCGAGTTCGCCGCGGAACTTGCCCGTGTGGTCTTGGATAGCCGCCATCGTATCCGCCACCTTGTTCTGCGGGAAAATAGATAGATAGACATGCGCTATCGCCAAGTCGGGTGACACACGCACCTCGCTCACGGAAATCAGCGTCCCGGGCAGCGTGCGGGCAAAGCGCAAAAAGATATCGCTAAGGTCCTTCTGTATAAGCCTTGCTATCTTATGTTGTCGAGTGGTTTGCATAGTAATGGTTGTATTACGAAGAAACCCACCCACGGCAGTTCTTCCGCCCGCAATGCGAGCCAACAGCCGAAGGCGGTCTAACTTCTAAATAAAAATACGGTCAAAAGGGGAAGCCGTCAGAACTTCTTAATACTTGTGGCGACCTTCGTCAGCAACAGTCAGTTTCTTGCGGCCTTTCGCACGACGAGCAGCCAGCACGCGGCGACCATTTGCAGTAGCCATTCTCTCGAGGAAACCATGTTTGTTACGACGCTTGCGTTGAGATGGTTGGAATGTACGTTTCATAGTGTTATTGTCTGTATTTATGCCCTCTCCCGAGGACGAGTTATAGTAATTTACGATTTACGATTTACAATTTACGATTTTGCAGGGGCGAAAATCGGGTGCAAAGGTACTGCTTTTTTTTGACATAGCCAAACTTTTTTCCTTTTTTTTGCAAAATTGTTTGCACATCCAAGAAAAAACAACTACCTTTGTGTCTCATAATTCATAATTACTCCGAGCATGGGCGCTCATAATTCATAATTCATAATTCATAATTACAAATGCTTGCCATCGTTCTTTCCATTCGGCCCTACAGCGACCGCGCCCACATCCTGCATACCTACACGCGGGAGCAAGGGCGCATGAACTACATGGTGTACGGCTTAGGCAAGAAGAAGTCGCAAGCCCTCTACGCGCCCCTCTCGCTATTGGAGGTAGTGGTCTCCCCATCCGCCAAGGCATTGCCCTCCATAAAAGAAGCACATCTCGCTTTCGTTCCCCAACACCTGCACACCGACATGCGCCGCCGGACAGTGGCGATGTTCATCGCAGAGGTGCTGTACCGCACGCTCCGTCATCCGATGGCAGACGAGGCGCTGTTTGACTTCATAGCAACTACCATACATCTTTTAGACAGCACCGAGCAACCCGAGAATATCCATCTTGCCTTTCTTATCCAATTAGCAGCGCACTTAGGTTTCGCCATCGATGAAGAAGCGCACCCCGACTTACTCACCCTCCCACAAAACCGTCAAGCGCGCCAGCAGCATTTACGCGCTCTATGCGATTATTTTGCTTTACATACAGATGGTTGGCAACCGCCCCTATCTCTTGATGTCCTAACTGAAGTATTTGATTATTAAAATTTGAGAAAGGCTACATTAACGTCTTGTTATGCAGCCTTTCCCACATATATTCATTATTTACAGCATCTCCATGCTTCGGTTAGAAATTATACCCAAATAACCGAATACGATTGTTGTTTGATTAAAAAACGTAACCTAATCGAATACAAAAGAAAGGACTATTAACAACATCTTGTGAAGCAAACTCACTTTCACTTTTATCAGTTTTCACACTATGTTTTTCTTGAGAATCTTTTCCTATTCTGTATCGTGAATCATGGGTAGTTGTTTCGTATGTTTCCGTCTCAATCTTATCAGCTCCACCAAACACGTAAAAATGAACACCTACACTCATATGCTGCCAAAATATAGCTCCTACGCCCAATTGGTACGCACAATTTGCATAAGCCTTCGTTTCAATAATGGTTGAACGATTTATTTTGTCATAACTATAATAGTATTTACTGGATACCGTTTCGCTTTCAATTGTCCCCCTAAACCTATAATTAGTAGTTTTGCAGATATTTACACCTAATGCGGTTTCTGCCCATATACCTACTTTATCATTAAAATCCCAACGATAGTTCACACCCGCCATAATAGGAAAATTTAATGTCTTAGGAGTAATACGTTTGTAGGTATCATACTTGTCAACATCATTTATATTGTTATAAATGTTTTTAGCATCTTTGGTGAGTCCATTGAATATCACATCAAACGTGCCAAACACACCAAGTCCTTTCACCGGTAAGTTGTATTGATACTTAAATCCCACATCAAACCCTGAACTAGCACCGGCATCTGCCCATTTACCCACGGGGAATGCTCCACCGCCATACACTGCAAATTCACTCTTCTGAGCAAAAATTGCACTTGCACTTACTGCCAAAAGCAGGATAACTAAACAAGTCTTGGTTTTCATAATAAATCCCTAATACGTGTCGGGCTCAACTTTTATACCCATAGACTCCATATGGGGATCAATAAAAACAAAAAGCGTGGAGTCTCTCTTTGCTCATTCTCTACTTGGAGGCTCCGGAAATGACCCTTTAACAAGAACAAACAATCCAAACGCCCACGCCGAATATGATAATCTTCGTACATGGACGAAAGGACTAATCATATCCTGCGGGCGTTCATTGTCAATCTTGTTTCGGGTTAAGAAACTTCCGGATTTCCCAAGTACCAAAACAAGCGCCAATAAACGCTTTTATCAAAATATATGGTGAAACCTCGATGCTCGGCGTGTGCGGACTTGCGCTTGTTCGCTACTTATTGGTATCGGTTCGGCGTGAGCCCCACCCGCAGCCCCATCTTTGGTTTCGCTTGCAAAGATACTAACTTTTTTTGAGATACACAAAATAAAATGTACTTTTTTATCACGGCGAAGCCTGCAAGCACAGAAGGATCCTGTCTGACAAGTTAAATCAAATCTGTTTTTCTCAGCAGACAGACAGCAGATAGACAGCAAACAGACAGCAGATAATAGTTAACGATTAGTTAGTGATTAGTTAACGATTAGTTAGCGATTGGTTAGTGATTTCCGTGAGTGTGTGGAGTCTTGATGGATACTTGTTGCTATGTTCCCCTAAACAAAAAGACCGTCTAACCTTGCGGTTAGACAGCCTTTTCTTTTCGCCCGCGACGGGGCGGGGTACCTCTAGTACTTCTTTGTACTTCTTTGGTGTGCCCTTTGAGCGTCTTTGGTGCGCCGCTTGGGCGTGGGTTTAGAGCATCTCCACGCTGCGGTTCACAAACTTCGCCAGTGCCTCGCCTTTGAGCAGACCGCTTGCGAGCAGCGCGATGTCAATCAGTTGGTGCACCTTCTCGTTCTTCTCGGCGTGGGCGGCATAGACACCCTTGAGTTGGTTGCGCAGGTCTGCCAACTCTTTTGTTACGTTGGTAACCGCGTCTTTCTCTTCTTGCGTCAGGTCGGCGTCCTTCTTGCCTTTCTGCGCGGCTTTCAGGTCGTCTTCCTCTTTCTGCTTGGCAGCAATCTGCTCGTTGAGCGGCGCTACCTCAGCGGCAACGGCACCTACCAACTCATTCATCAGGTCAGTAACCTTGCTGTTCGCGGTGTTCACCACGAGGTTGTACGAGTCGGGCATCGTGCCGTAGAACGACATCCCCTGCTGGTGCGCAGACATCTCTTTCATACGACGCATGAACTCGTTCTGCGTGAGGAAGACGGGCAGCGCGTCTGCCGATACCGCCTCAAAGGACACCACGTAGTTGCTCTTGTCGCCCTTCGGCAGTTGGCTCTCAAAGGAGTAGCGCAGCGCATCTTCCTGCTCGGTAGTCAGGCTGACAGCCTGCTTGTCCTCCTTCGCGATGAGGTTCTCTATCACATCGGAGTCCACGCGCACGAAGCGGAGCGCACCCTTCTTCTCCTCCGTACCGTCGCCGTAGGACTTTTGCTCAAACTGTGACATCTGGTGCACATCCAACTCACCGTCCATCAGCAGCACATCGTAGCCCTTCTCTTTCGCACGCTGGATATACGAGTAGGACGCGTCGGGGTCTTGCGTGTAGAGCAGGATGAGGTCGCTGTTCTTGTCGGTCTGCGCTTCCTTCACAAGGTTCTTGTACTCTTCCAGCGTGTAGTACTTGCCGTCGAGGTTCTTCAATAGGTTGAAGCCCACTGCCTTGTCGTAGAACTTCTCATCGGTCAGCATGCCGAACTGGATAAACATCTTCACGTCGTCCCATTTCTTTTCGAAGTTCTCGCGGTCGTTCTTGAAGAGTTCTGCCAACTTGTCAGCCACCTTCTTGGTGATATACCCGCTGATTTTCTTCACGTTGTTGTCGCTTTGCAGGTAACTGCGGCTCACGTTCAGCGGGATGTCCGGCGAGTCAATCACGCCGTGGAGCAGCGTCAGATACTCCGGCACGATGTTCTCCACCTCGTCCGTTACGAACACTTGGTTGCAATAGAGTTGAATCTTGTTGCGGTGCACGTCGAGGTTGTTCTTGATTTTCGGGAAGTAGAGGATACCCGTCAGGTGGAAAGGATAGTCCACGTTCAGGTGGATATGGAAGAGCGGCTCGTCCATCTGCATGGGGTACAACTCGTGGTAGAACTTGTCGTAATCCTCGTCCGTCAAGTCGGCGGGCTTGCGTGTCCACGCGGGCGCAACGTTGTTGATGATGTTGTCCTCATCGGTCTCCACCTGCTTGCCGTCCTTCCACTCTTTCTTCTTGCCGAAGGCAATCTCCACAGGCAAGAACTTACAGTATTTCTTCAGCAGCCCTTCGATGGTCGCGTCCTCCAAGTACTGCGCGAACTCATCGTCTATATGCAGCACGATGTCCGTCCCGCGCTCCGCTTTGATGGTGTCTTCCATCGTGTACTCGGGGTCGCCCTCGCAGCTCCAATGCACCGCCTTGGAATCTGCCTGATACGACTGCGAGAAAATTTCCACCTTCTTCGCTACCATGAAGGCGCTGTAGAAACCCAGTCCGAAGTGCCCGATGATGGCTTCGGCTTTGTCTTTGTACTTGTTCACAAACTCCTCTGCGCCGGAGAAGGCGATTTGGTTGATGTACTTATCCACCTCCTCGGCGGTCATGCCGATACCGTGGTCTTGCACGGTCAGCGTCTTCTTGTCTTTGTCCAGCAGCACGCGCACGCGCAGGTTGCCCAAGTCGCCTTTCACCTCGCCGACACTCGACAAGGTCTTCAACTTTTGTGTAGCGTCCACAGCGTTGCTAATCAACTCACGCAGGAAAATCTCGTGGTCGCTGTATAGAAACTTCTTGATTACAGGGAAAATGTTGTTGGAGGTTACTCCGATATTACCTTTACTCATAGTGGTATTATATATTATGTGTTGTTTACGTAGTTACTGGGGACGCGGGCATCTCGCCCGCGGTGGTTCGCGTAGTTTACGTATCAAAAACCACGCCAAAGGTAGTAAGCGCATAGAAAAGCGACAGGAGACTGCCAAAATGTCAGTCCCCTGTCAGTACAAACTTGTTGAAATCTTCCAAGTCCTCTGTCCTCAGATGAACACCACCAAAGGATTATAGTTAGTTATTAGTTAGTTATTAGTTAGTCATTAGTTTGCTTTTACCGTTCTCAATATATATCTGCTGCGGCTGCATCTCTTGCATGGGTCTGCCTTGCAGGTCATAGCATCCATATCCCATAGAGTTTCCATCAATCTCTCGAATACTCTCCGGCAGAGATGGGGCATCGGGTTGCTGCGAGATATAGGGCTCGGTCTCATAAAGGCTCTTGTCTATGCTACCATTGGCTACACCATTCAAGTATAACTCCAGTTGGCTATAGCCTTGTTCGGTGAGCATGACACCATCGGAAGCATTGTTGGGGTCAAGCCCTATCTCTGTCTCGTAGAGGTCGGGCAGCCCGTCGCCGTCCGTGTCCAATGCCAGCGAGTCCCCCTCTACGGCGTCAAGGAAAGGATAACCGCCCATAACGGTGGAGTCGTTCACGTAAAAATAGTCCTCGCGGGCAAAAGTGATGTCGTCTTGCGAGTCGATGATACCGAGGTTAGCAGGAACTGTGGTGCCCACGAACTGCGGGGCGATACTGCCTGCCGCCTCCGCCAGCATTCGGGTATCCTGCTCATCTTGGCGGGGTAGGGTAGCACCGGCGCCCATCGTTACCATCTGATAGGCTTCCTGCCCACTAACCACTGACCACTGCCCACTAACCACTGACCACTGCCCACTAACCACTGCCCACTGACTGCTATCCATCACATACTTGGCATAGTTATCCGCATTGGCGAGCGCACCGTCCAAGTTAAAAGCCCGATAGGCATACCCACGTGTGTAGCCGTAGAGGTTATCTGCATTCACTTTCGCCAGCGTATCGGCATGCCATGCGGGTTTCTGCGGATTAAACTTGTTATTCGGCTCAAACATATTGCCTTCCAAATACCATTGCCCGTAGTCGCCCACCTTGCTGCCTTGCACGAAATAGCGTTCCGATAGGTTTGCCGCCAGCGTGGCAGGTCCCGCACGGAAGTAGTTGTGGAGCATATAGACGCGGTTGTAACCCAGTGGGGTGCCGTCGGCATCGTGGTTCTTCGTCGTGTCGTTCTCGCCACCGTAGAGTGAGTTTTTCTTCCCCCAGTTGAAAATCACATTGTTGTAGAAAATGTTGTCCACCTGTGCATCGTGGTTGTGCTTGCCGTTGGCGAGGTCTGCCTCGTCGCGCACACCATTAAACCGCGGTGTGCGGTTAAGGCAGTTGCTGATTAGGCAGTAGCACATCGTGCCGTGCTCGCCGCCCCACTGCGTGGCATAGGCGCGGCTGCCCTTCTTGTGCTTCGAGTTGTAGAGCCCCTCGCCGATGATGCACCACTGCACCGTCGTTGAGTCCGTGTCGTAGAGCGTCAAACACTCCTCCATCGACCATGTGAACGAACAGTGGTCAATAATCACGTTGCGCGTGTTCTCTACGTCCAGCGCGGGATAGTTCTTCGTCGGGATATCCCCCGCACGAAATCGGATATGGCGGATAATCACATTCGGTTTGCATACGTAGATATTGGCTCCGGCAATGCAGATACCACCGCCCGGGGCAGTCTGCCCTGCAATCGTAACATTAGGATGCTGCAGTTTCAAGACAGACTGCAGGTAGATAGTCCCGCATACTTGAAAGAGCACCGTGCGGGGTGTGTCATCGCCCGTGGTCAATGCCCAACGCAGCGTGCCTTCCGCGGGCGTTCCGTCGCTGTTGAGTGCGTCATCAAGGCGAGTAACGTAATAGACTACGCCCCCACGACCGCCCGTAGCATATGCCCCATAGCCCAACGCTTCGGGGAAGGCAAGTATGGGAGTTTCCGACATAGTCGCTGCCGAGGCAACCAAACTGATACCTAACAAGAGAAAAGACAAGTAGTGCTTCATAAAGGATTATTTTTTTCTGCCCAATACAAGCAGTTGAATACTGTTGAAGATGTTTTGCCAAATGATATACGCAGCGGGACCAAGGGCGGCGAGCGGGCAGAGATAAGTCTGCGCCATCCATACACCGAGAGTGGTGTTCTTCTGTCCAAAGGCTTGCCCTGCCGTTACTTTGCTCACGGAGGGCATATCCGTTGGCAAGTCCTCGCGGATGACCTCCGCGCGGTAGTCCTCGCCTTTGGACGGCGCAGGGAAATGGTAGCCAACGGCTTTGCCAAGGAAGAACTGCAAGACGCAAGTGATCAGTGCGCCGCTGAACAAGATGACCACCGTCCAGCCATTGAAGCGGGTAGTGAGCAGGGTGTGGGTGATGTCCGCCATGAGGATGATGAGTGTCCCTGCCCAGAGATAGAAAGGTACGGATGCCCATGCCTTGGTGAGCACGAAACGCTTGTCAGTGCCTTTGTGGCGCTGGTAACCGTCATAACACAGCCGCAGCAGCCACGCGGCAAAGAACGGTCCGAGCAACAACGGACCGACCTTGCCGAGAATCAGTGCCGCAGCATGCCAAAAGGTCATGTCTGCCATCGGATTAACCACCGGGAAGAAAGCAGGCACGATAATCGCCGTTGCGATATTGCTGAGCATGGTGAAAGTGGTGAGGTTTTGTATCGAGCCGCCCATCTTACCCGCAATGATAGGCGCTGCCGTCGCCGTAGGCATCAACACGCATATCATCAGCCCTTGCGCAATGGCTTGTCGGTCGAGTACCCCGCCCCCTTGCCCCCTCCCCGCAAGCGGGGCGGGGGAGTAGAACGCCATGATACCATAGTATAGCCCGACGGCAATGGCTAGTTGCAAGAAAAGCACTATCCAATGCCAGCGATGCAAACGCAAGTCCAACGGATTCACCTTGCAGAAGGTGAAGAACAGCATGAAGAAAATCATCGGCGGCAAGAGGAACATCATGTGGCGAAACAATGGATAGCCCGCCACGCCAATCACCATCGCCAGCCAAAGGGCATGTCTGTCAAGAAATCGTTTCAATGTAGTAGGTATTTTGGAGATTATAGCCGCTGTCTAACAAGTCCGTTAGACAGCCTCTTTTTATTGTTAATTGTTACTTGTTACTTGTTACTTGTTACTTGTTAATTGTTAATTGTTAATTGTTAATTGTATTGCCCTCCTGTTCCCCAGCAGTTCTACTCGGTATCTGCTCGGTTCCTGCTCGGTTCCTGCTCGGTATCTGGACGAGTCTGTACCGAGTCAATAACGAACCTCCTACCGAGAATGAATCTCTACCCATCCGCGCATGATGTACCTGTTAGACAGCCTCATATATTTTATTCAACTGACGGGGATGCATGCATACCCGAACAGGGGCATCATCTATTCAACAGTAGTACCGCCGAGAGTGAACACCCCCTGCGGCGTTTCTATATATAGGTGCCCGTCACGGATCAGTTTGCGATAGGAAACGCAGTCGCTCATCGTCTGCTCGGGGGGAACTATACTAGTTAGCCCACTCGGCAGAGCAGGACAGGTATTCACCACCTTGTAGTTCTCGTCGCGGCATTCATCTTCTTTAGCGTTGAGGTCTGCCGATTTGTTGCCACCGGCTACGGTGAAGATATAGTCAATGCCTAAGCCGGCATCCACATCGTTGAAAACCCAATAGTACCAGCCGCTCACGTCCTCGGTCGGAGTCTCGCCCGAAGCATCCCACGCCGACTGCACAGAGGGCATCGCAGGACGGGTCTCCCATGTGTATTTGGTATCGGTGCCGTCTATGTAAGTGGCAGAGGTCTTAGTGATTTTGTCGCCTCCACCCCACCACCATATCGTGGAAGGACCATTCGGACTGTAGCATTTCACCACGATGGTTTTGTATTGCCCCTCAGCGGTATCTGTCGGTACTACATACGGGTCGGGAATCTCGGTGGGCTGCACGCCGTTGAGTTTCTGCTTCAGGCAGTCGATATGCTTCTGCGTGAGGTAACCGTTCGTGATAAAGTACTCCGACACTGCTTTCTCCAAGTCGGTTACGCTGTTCATGTCATACACTCCGCAGATCCTGCGCATGGAATAGGCAAGAATACCCTTATCGCGGAACTCCTCTATTTGCATGTTGTTGGTGTATTGGTAGTCTTCCGACACTTGCTGCCAAGTAGCACCACAAAGAGCCGCCAGCGTGGCAGAGAAGACACCCGTGCGGTCAGTACCCAAAGCACAATGGATCTGGAACGGACCCGGATGCGATGGACTGATGATGAAGTCCACCACCTCGGCTACCCACTGACCGAACTTCGTACCCACGGAGTTGAAATACACCTCGTTGTAGGAGGGAGTGCTGCCGTTTTGCGTACCTACATATAGGACACCGTTGTTGTTGATAATCTGCTGATAATAAGCAGGAATAGCCTCTTTGTAGGTCTTGCCGCCGCAGGTATAGGAGTTCATCTTGCCCGACTCATTCTCCGAAAGGCAGATGTCGTTTTGGATACCCGCGCGCGTAGCCAGCGAGTCAATCCACGTGAGACGCGCGTGCTCCGTGTCGAACTGAGGACGATAAGCGTGATAGGGATGGTAACTGCGATAGAGGCAGGTGGTGGCAGGCACACGGCGGAAATTGCTAATCTTGTGTTGGTCCACAGAATCGGTCAAGTCGAAATCGCTCAACGGACGCACCTGCTTGGCAAACGCCGAGTTGGCTTGTATCTCGTCCATATCCTCGTAAGAGAAGACCACCACGAGGTTGCCGCCCGCAAAACGGTAGTTCTTGTCCATCCAAGAAGTGTTGTCTATCCAACTGCCCCCGCTGTTGAACTTAAACTCAGGATGCCCCGAGTTGCCCGGGATGTTCATCACCTCCCATTTGAGCGTTACGAAGTAGCAGCTGGAAGCGGCATCGTATGCCATCTTGTAGCGCTCGTCTTTGCCCCAGCCGTTCATCGAACCATAGACGTAGAGGGCGTTTTGGTTGGTGTTCGTGGAGAAATAGCCTGATCCCATCGGATAGAGGAAAGTGATAGTGGAGTCGGCAGTGTTCTCCATGTAGCAGCGTTTCTTGTCTGCTTCGGTGGGGTTGAGCGCAAAAGCGCACACGGACGTGATGGCAAGCATCACAGTTAAGAAAATGTGTTTCATGTTGATTGGTTGTTTGATTGTTAGTTATAGAAATGCCAAGCGAGCCCGGCGCGGAAGACGTCGGGGTTCATCGGGTAGGACGGCATGGCGTAGTAGTAGGGCTTGGACTTCATGAAGAGGTGGTTGAAATGGGTGTACTGCGCGAAGAAACGCAAGTGGATGGAGCGCACGTAGAAGTTGGCATAGACGTTCAGTACGGGGTAGTTGCCCACTTGCACTTTCTGCTCGCCCGTCTGCACACCGAACTGCGAGGTGGCGGGGTTGAACACCGGCGCGGCATACTTCGTGAAGAAACGCATGTCCACGCCTATCTGCGCGTCTATGGCTTTGCGTGCCCACGAGCCGTGGTAGTAGAGGTTGTGGTAGAGGGTTACGGCGGGCAGGGGCAGGTACTCCGAGGTGCTCATCTGATAAACCACGTGGTTCTCAAGATTCACCCACGGCGTGGTCAGGTGGCACTGCACGTTCGCCATCAGCACCTGAATGTTGCCGTCGTACTGCTTGGGCAGCCCATCGGCGGCATCGAAATAGATATAGCGCGTCAGGTTCTCAAAGCCAATCTCGACTTTCGGCTTCACCCACTTGGTCGGATAGGCTACATCGCCGCCCACGTAGAAACGGTAGGTCTTCTGAAAATCGTTCTCCCAGCGGAAGTGGTTGCTCTCGTAGTGGTTCAGATAGAGCGAGGGGGTCTCGTTCTTCACGAAGGCGCGGGCGTTGATATACATCGTGTCTTTGCCCACGGGGAAATAGCCGTCCACGTGCCCGTTCACCTGAAACTCGCCCAACTTATACCCCGCCACGCACACGTCGCCGTCGAAGCCGTAGTGCACCCATTTGCCGCGGTTCTTGTAGAGCGCGCCGCCCACGAAGGTGTTGTTCGTCCATTGGTAGCGATAGGTAGTGTCGCCCATGAGTTGGGCGGAGGTGGGAAAGGAAATATGAGAAACGAAGCCGGGTGCACAAGCGAACTCCCCCGCCCCGCTTGCGGGGAGGGGGTTGGGGGCGGGGAAAACTGGAGACGCTGCTGTCTGACCACTAACCACTGACCACTGACCACTATTATCATCCCCCGTCTTGAACAAATGCCTCTGGCACTCGTTGATGGCATATACGCTCGCGCCGAACTTCAAGATACGGTTGAACTCTTCTTCAAAGGTTACCGACAAGGTATTGCGGATGGTGAGCACGTCGGTGGAGTCGTTGGTGCGGTTGGGGTTGCGCAGGTAGGTGTTGCCGAAGCCGTTCACGCCGTAGAACTTCTGCTGCGCGGTCTTCTCTATGTAGCGGCGGTTGCTGTTGGTGGTCTCGAAGACATGGCGGAAAGTGGTAACGGGGATGTAGTCGATACGGATGGTGTCTTTCTTCTCCCATTTGCCTTCTTCGTTGCGCACCTCGATGGAGTCGTGCCGCTCGCGCTCCACGGTGATGCTGTAGTAGTGGTTCAGAAAGCCCGTGAGGTAGCGGTAGCCGACCATGGCATTGAGTCGCACGGGCAGGTCTTCGGGCTCCAGAGGACCGTCCAAGTCGTCGGTGTTGCTCAGTCCGCCGTTGTCGTAATGCGACAGTTTCGACCATGCGAAGGCGGCTTGCATGGTATAGTGGTTGCCGTTGTAGGAGCCCCATACGGAGCCGTTGTAGTCCTGCCCGGCTTGGTTGTTGTAGTGCCCCACGGCGTTCAGGTAGTTCATCTGCATGCCGAGGTTGAGGCGGCGGTTGATGTTACCGGTGAGGAGCAGGTTGATTTCGTTCTCCTCGCGGTAGGTGGTGAAGCCCTTCTTGTAGGCTATCTCCGAATAGGGTGTGGTGGTGTTGAAGAAACGCACATCCGTCGGCGAATACACATAGGGCTGGTAGGCGGTGGCGAAGAGGTCGTCCACGGTCTCCAAACGGTCGAAATAGATACGCGCCTGCAGCGGCGAGACGAGGCAGTTGCCGTTGAAAGCGGACGAGAGCGAGTAGTTGTTCTCTACGTCGCGCATCGGATAGTTGAGCATCAAGGTATCTTGAAACGAGACGGTGTCGGCGATACCCGTTGCAGACGGCAGTTGCCAAGACCGCAGCACGGTCTTGACAACTTTATGCTTCGGAGCGGCTACGGCGGCAGCCGCCCCGAGAAGAAATATGAGCAGTAGTCTTACTTTTTGCACGCTCTTTTCTTGGTCTCTTTCTTTTCTGCCTTCTCCTCTTTGGCAGCCGCTTTGGTTGCCTTCGAGGCTTTGGCGAGTTCTTTCTGCAGTTGCTGAATCTCCTGCTCTTGGTTGTTGATGGTCTTGAGCAACTCGTTCAACTCCTCATTGCCAATCGAGGTCGGGTATTGCTCCTCCACGCACTGCATGAAGTCCGACAGCACGTTCATGTAGTTGATGAACGCGTCGTAAGCCGACTCGTAGTGGCTGGTGCCTTGGTCGATATGGTTCATGAAGTGGAAGTGGTTGATGTCTTGCAGGCGCAGCCAACTGGTCTTCAACGACTTGTCTTGGCACAGGCGCACGCGCTCAGCCACGGAGTAGAGCTTCTCCAGCGCCTCGTGTTGCAGGTCGTTGCCGTTATAGACACTCAGGTCTTTTGCCTCGCCCGACCATGTCATGGGGTAGGGAACGGACACCACGTCTTTCGCCTCCATTGCCTTCGCAGCCTCGGCGGGAGTGCAGAAGCCCATACCACGCTCCACAACGAAGAACGGCAGTGCTTTCAGGAACTCAAACACACCGGTGCTTGCGGGTTGGTTGAAGCCGAAGGTCTCGGCACCCACCCATATATTGATGATTTCTTCGCCCTCGGGCAGCCCTTGCAGCATGTTCGCATACTTCACCGCGTCCATAGGATAGTTGTGCCATGCGGGGTCGGAGAAGTGGAAACTCAGCTCGTCGCTCAACGGCATGTTGCGCAACAGCACTTTCTGCTTCGGAGCGGCAGCGCTGGCGTACATGTAGTTAGGCGATTTCCAACTGAGGATATGCTTTGCGCCCTCGGTGAGTACGGTCTTGTAGCCCATCTCGTAGAGGCGATAAGCGATGTCATCGGAGTAGAGCAGGTCGCTGTTCCATACGCTCTGCGTCTTCACGCCCAGCACCTCCTTGAGGAGGTCGGCGTGTTTCTTGAGTTGGTTCTCAAACTCCGTCATGTCGTACTCGGCAGCGAAGGAGTAAGCGTAGGGGGTAGCGAGGAACTCCACGCACTTGCTGTCTGCCAACTCCTTGAGCACGTCAATCATCTCGGGTGCAAACTGCTCGAAGAGTTCCATCATCGTGCCCGATACGGACAGCGCGCAGTGGAACTTGCCCTTCGACTGCTCTACCATCGACTTCAGCGTCTGGCACAGCGGCATGTACGAGGTGTTCACCAGACCGGTGATGTACTCCTCGGTCATCAGGTCATCGTAGTAGTAGTGGTCTTGCCCAATCTCGAAGAAACGATAGCGTTTCAGACGATAAGGCGCATGCATTTGAAAGCAAAAACAGATATTTTTCATGATTGCGAATTGTTTTAATGTTTATGTAATGGGTTACAGGAATTATCAATTACAAACCTCAGAGTAGTGGCACTCTTAATTCTTAATTCATAATTGTCATGTATCAAGACATCGTTGACACTTTTTGGTTTCCTTAGAAACGAAA
>JBJECI010000053.1:10968-14379 GCA_051870915.1 Paludibacteraceae bacterium | reverse complement strand
CATGGTTCCGCGATTATGTGTATATCCCGTTGGGCGGCAGCCGACCGGAGATACCGAAGGAGACAATTTGTAAATTTGTAAATCCCGACAAGTCGGGACAAGTTCCGAAAATTTGTAAATTGCTATTCAGGGGTAGGCTTTCGACTGACGGACTCTGCGAGGCGTACAAGAAAGCCATTGTGGTGCGGAATACGTTTGTGATATTCCTGCTAAGCGGTTTTTGGCACGGTGCGAATTGGACGTTTGTGCTGTGGGGCGCGTACCATGCGTTGCTGTTCCTGCCGCTGATTCTGACGGGCAAAAACCGCAAGTATATGGACGCCCCCACGTGGCGCGACCTGCCCAAGATACTGCTAACCTTTGCCCTTGTAGTCTTCGGCTGGATAATCTTCCGCGCCGAAAGCATATCCCAATTTGCGGAATATGTGGAGGGGATGTGTAAAGCGAGCCTATTTAGTATTCCTTGGTTGAAGAATAGAGTATTTTACCTTATTTTGGGTATAGCGATTATTGGGATGTTATTGACTGAATGGTATAATCGGGGTAAGGAACACGGATTAACCCAAATATATTCCAATGTTTGGTTACGGTGGTGTGTTTATTTGTTGCTCGGTTGCGCTATCCTGTACGCAGATTGCTTACAATATAGTCATCACGAGTTTATTTATTTTCAGTTCTAAAATATGAAACGATTTATAGTTAAGATATTGGTATATGTCGGTTTGCTCGCGGTTCTATTCTGTGGTCTGTGTATTCTGATATGTGCTAAAGGCACCGCAAAAGAAACTAATCTTCCTGCAAATGTGATTTATGTATGGGGAGATTCCCAAATCTATCAAGGCTTGATACTAAGCGATTTGCAGCAGACATTGCAGAAATCTGTTTTTTCTGCTGCTGCGCACGGAAGTGGGGTATATGATTTGCTGGTGTTTGCGGATAAGGTGCCTGCAGGTAGTATGTGTATTGTGGCGTATTCACAATGCTGCCTTTTACGAAGAAAAGACCGTGATGGCAACTCAAGTGGTGCAAATCTTTTTGCATTGAAAGAGTGTGCAAAGCAACACTATACATACTCAGAAATTAAAAAGATTTATGGCAAAAACAGATTGCATCCCAAGCCTATTTTTCACACAGAAGATTCTTATTTGTATCCATATAGTACAGAGATTACATTCTCAGAACCATTGTCCGGTTTTGAGAAAATGTTTGCACATGAGCCATCGTACTATCGGGACAAACTCGCTCTAATGAGATGTGCTTTGGATAAATTGAATGGAAAAGGCTGTCAGGTGTATATAGTGGCGTTTCCTTTCCATCAACTGACGGGAACACTATATCAGAAGTCCCCTTATAGAGAGGTGTTGGATGAAGATATCAAACAATTGGCACTTTCATACTCAGTGGGACATATTGACTCATTGTATTTCGCAGATGGTGATTCGCTATGTATGCATGACCTCACGCACTTAAATGAGGTGGGAGCAAGACGTGCTACCAAGGTGTTGAAACAATATATATCGGATACGAAATCGACAAACGGTAACCATTTGATTATACTAAACGGACTCATTTGCAAATGATAAGTCAATGATTCAATTTATTATTATTATTGTTTTCTAAAGGGGCGGCCTGGAGACCGCCCCTCCTTGAGGGTGTTTGCCGCGGGCGAGACGCCCGCGTCCCCAGTAAGTTTTCTGCTTTTTTGGGGCTTCTTCTTTGCTTCTTTTCTGCTATTTGTCTGCTCTTTGTCTGCTTTTTCTTTCGACTTGTTGCCGTGTCGTTGCCGTGTCGTTGCCGTGTTTGGCTCGTCTTTTACTTGTTCTTTCTGTGTACTTTCTTTGTCTTTTCTTCGTCCTTTTTTCGAGTTGTTTTCGAGATTGACTGCTGAGTGGGTGTATGCTCTACGTGGGGTGGGTGATTGATAGTCGTTTGATGGTGGATTATGGAAATTTCGATTGGGCTTAGACATCAAAGGAAAATAAAGACGAGAATCTAACAAAAGTGAAAAAAAAGCGAAATAATTTGTGTATATCGGAAAAAAGTAGTATCTTTGCACGCTTATTTGAGGCAGAGGCTCTAATAACTAATGTGAACTTGAAATAAGATACATTGACATCAAAACAACGACGATTCTTTTATTTCAACAAAAATTTCCAAAAATTATTCAAATATTTTTTCCTTAAACATATAATCTTCGTATAATTCTTCATTAATTTATTACCAAAAGCCAAATTTGTCTTTGAGTGCTGAAATAGTTCTCTAATATCGAATAGACGTTGATTATGAGGGCAATGGAGAGAGGTGTTGTTCGTTGGAAAGATTGGATTTATTGAAAATATAAAATATCAAAATAATTATGGCAAAGAAAGAAGAGTTTAAGAAGGAAGACCAGAATCTGGCGGAAGTGAACGAGAGTTTGTCGGCAGCAGGTCTTTGGATTGAGAAAAACGCTAATCTGCTGAGTTGGATTGTGTTGGCAGTAGTAGTGGTGGTGATGGGTATCATCGCGCTGAACCAGTACGTGCTGAAACCTAAAGCCGTGGAGGCAAGCAACGAGAACGCCAAGGCTGTGGTGTATTTCATGGCTGGCGACTTTGAGAAAGCATTGCACGGCGATGATGCAGAGTGCGTTGGTTTTGAGCAGATTGCGGATGATTATTCGTGGTATCAGACCGGCAAACTGGCTGCTCTGTACGCAGGAATCTGCTATTATCAGTTGGGCGAATATGAGGACGCAGCAAAGTATCTGAAGAAGTTCTCCGCCAAAGACCTGATGATAGACCCTGCTGCTTCGCAGTTGCTGGGTGATGCCTACGTGGAGTTGGGCGAGTACGGCAAGGCAGTGTCTGCCTTTGAGGCTGCCGCAAAGTCGGGCAACGAGTTGATTGCTCCGATGAGCCTGAAGAAAGCCGGTATCGTCTATTTAGAGCAAGGCGACAAACGTGCTGCGAAGAAAGCCTTTGAGCAAGTGAAGGCAAACTATCCGGCTTCGACCGAGGCGCAAGACATAGATAAGTACATTGCTATCGCTCAATAAGTTATGACGACGGATTTGTCGAAATATGATGCGAACACATTGCCTAACGCTGACGTGCTGAAACGTCAGCGTTACGCAATTATTGTGGCAGACTGGAACTCGGAGATAACGTTTACATTGGCACAGGGGGCGATAGATACGTTCCGCAAACACGGCGTGGAGGAGGACAACATCTTGGTGCAGCATGTGCCCGGGACGGTGGAGTTGACCTACGCGGCGGCGCGAATGATAGACGAGTATGCAGATATGGACGCTATCGTGGTGATAGGTTGTGTGATACAAGGTGATACGCCGCACTTCGACTATGTGTGTCAGTCGGTTACGCAGGGCGTAACGATACTGAACGCGCAGGGGAATGTGCCCGTGATTTTCTC
>JBJECI010000053.1:0-10868 GCA_051870915.1 Paludibacteraceae bacterium | reverse complement strand
TTACGCAGGGCGTAACGATACTGAACGCGCAGGGGAATGTGCCCGTGATTTTCTCTGTGCTGACCACGCTGGATAAACAACAGGCGTTGGATAGGGCAGGCGGACGATTGGGCAACAAAGGCGTGGAAGGTGCCTATACCGCTATTCGGATGGCGAATTTGTAAAGACCCTCTAAATCCCCCTTAAAGGGGGACTTTATAAAAGCCCGCGAGACATCGGGGCATACCCAATGTGATTTTTAGCAGGCGGGGACGCCTGCGTACCCGGACAGATTTGAAATGAAAGTATTTAAGTTTGGTGGAGCGTCGGTGAAGAATGCGGCGGGAGTGCGCAATCTTTGCGAGATAGTGGCTCGGACGGAAGGCGAGTTGCTGGTGGTGGTGTCTGCTATGGGCAAGACAACCAACGCCTTGGAGCGCGTGGTGGCAGCCAAGATGGCAGGGCTGGACGAGCAAGCCGAGACGGAATGGGCGGCTATCATGGATTACCACTTGCAGATAATGAGCGAGTTGGGGCTGAAGAACAACGTGGACCTGCGCCTGCCGACGGAGATACCTTTCTGCAAAGAAGACAGTTACGACAAGAACTACGACCAAGTGGTGTCGATGGGTGAGTTGATGTCCACGCAGATAGTGGCGGTGTACCTGTTGAGCCAAGGGATAGCGACGGAGTGGTGGAACGTGCCCAAACTGCTGCGGACAGACGACACATTCTGCGAGGGAAAGGTTGATATGGAGGTGTCGGAGAAGCAGATTGTTGCGGGGTGGAATAGGGACAGTCGTCCGCGCGTGGTGGTGGCGCAAGGCTTCATCGGCGGCACGGTCAACGGCGAGCGCACGACACTGGGCAGAGAGGGGTCGGACTATTCGGCAGCGCTGTTCGGCAATTTCCTGCAAGCCGAGTCGGTAACGATATGGAAAGACGTGCCGGGCATACTGAACGCCGACCCGCGGTTGGTGGCAGACACGGTGCTGATACCTGAGTTGTCGTACAACGATGCGGTGGAGTTGTCGTATTCCGGCGCGCAGATTATCCACCCGAAGACGATACGTCCGTTGGAGAATAAGCATATTCCGCTGTATGTGAAGCCATTCGGCGACCCGGCCGCCAAGGGGAGCGTGATACATGCGGACGCGAAAGGTCCGATAGACGTGCCTATATATATATGGAAAAAGAATCAGGTGCTGATGACTATGCGGGCGAAGGATTTTTCGTTTGTGCTGGAGGAGAGCCTGAGTCATATCTTCGATGTGATAAAGGAACATCGGTTGCGGGTGTCGCTGATACAGTCGTCGGCGGTGAGTATCACGGTATGCGTAGACAACAGCCGGTACTTGCAGAGCGCGCTGGAGCAGTTGTCGGAGAACTATCGGGTGGTCTATAACGAACATCTGTCGCTGCTGACCATCCGAGGCGTAACGCCGGAGATATTGGCGCGCGAGAAAGAGGGGCGGGAGATATTGCTTAGCCAGACTACACGTCGGACGGCACGGATAGTGATGAAAGAGGTTTTATGAAACAAAAATACCTCAAAAAGAAGAACATAAATTTTTTGTTTCAACAAAAATTTCCAAAAATTGTCCAAATATTTTTTCTTTAACGTGTAATTGACGTGTAATTTATCATTAATTTATCGCCAAAAAATAATTTTCAATAGCCTATTTAATTGACGATTCTTTACATGTTGACACTATGTCTCCATATTGCCCCGCCCCCTTACCTCGATGTCCACTGGACATCGCTTCACCCCGCGAGCGGGGCGGGGGAGTTATAGGGGACGCCTCGCATACGTAGGGTTTCACCCTACGCTGGTTTATGTCGCCCCTTCAGGGCTTGCATTTGATAAACTATTATTTAGATTTATGTCGCCCCTTCGGGGCTTTGACTTAGGAACTGAACATTTTAACAACAAAAATCTACTCTACAATCTACATAAAATCTTTGCTAAAAATAGATTGAGGAATTATTTACTTGTTTCGCTACGCTTCCCGACAAGTCGGGATGAACTGCAATCTATATAAAATCAAGAAAGAAAATCTATTTATCATCAAAAAAGAAGATTATTAGCATTTAAAAAAGAAAATCTATTATTAGAGAGGTAGATGTGTTGAATTGATATTTATTTGTTATTATTAACTATTATACCATGAACACCTATTTGCAGCAGTATTTGAGTGCTGCGTATTGGAAAGATTTGTGCCTTGGTTTTTGGCATGCGTTGCACACCAAGAAGTTTTGGCGCGAGTTGGTGGTGATGACCATCGGTATGATGCTGGGAGCCGCCGCTGTGTATTATTTCCTCATGCCGAGCCACCTGATTATCGGTACAATCTCAGGTTTGTCCATCGTGATAAACACGTTGATAGGCGGCGATGCAGACACGTTCTCCTATTTGGTGATGGGTATCAATGCGTTCTTGCTGCTGCTGGCATTCCTGCTGATTGGCAATGAGTTTGGCGCGAAGACCGTCTATACGGCGATGATATTGGGTCCGCTGACGCAATTGTGGGACAGGATTTATCCGAGCACGAACTTCACGCACCAAGTGATAACCGACCCTGCGTTGCAGGCTCGTTTGCAGGCGGGAGATACAGTGCTGGATGCACATGGTAACCCTTATCTGCTGGACCGCGCGGGGAACGTGCTGGAGCAGGTGCGCGACTCGGTGATGTCGGCAGGATTGGGGATGGGCGATGTGTGGTTTGACTTGTTGTGTTTCGTGTTGCTGCTGTCGGCATGTCAGGCGATAGAGTTTCGTATCAATGCTTCGACGGGCGGCTTGGATATATTGGCGAAGATTATCAACAAGTACTTCCACTTTGACATTGGCACTTCGGTAACGATAGGCGGAGCGTTGATTTGCTGCTCGGCGTTCTTTATCAACGACTTCCGAATGGTGGTGATAGGATTGATAGGTACGTGGATTAACGGATTGGTAATCAACTACTTCTCGGCATCCATCAGTTTGCGCAAGCGGGTATGTATCATCTCGCCGGACTATGAGCGAATACGACAGTTTATTGTGAATGATTTGGTGCGCGGGTGCTCTTTGTACAAGGTAACGGGCGGATTTAAGAACGAGGAGAACATTGAGATTCAGACCCTGCTGACGCCGGATGAGTTTGCGTCGCTGATGAAGTTTATGTCGGAGAACCATATCCACGCGTTCACGACGGCGGGCAACTGCTCGGAGGTGTACGGATTATGGGCGAAACACAAGAAACGGCACGGGAAGATAGAGGTGGATACCACGGAATGATTTACGAATTTACGATTTACGAATTACGATTTACGTTATACAAAAACAGACAATAATTACGACAAAAATATCCAAGAACTTTTTATTGTAACAAATATTTTCAAAAATTGTTCAAATATTTTTTATATGTTGACCATGCGAGTCAAAATTGAGTTATGTCGCCCCGTTGGGGCTCACATTACCGAGGGGAAATGCCCACGTAGGGTTTCACCCTACGCTGGTTTATATCGCCCCTTCGGGGCTTGCATATGAAAAACTGCTCGGGTCAATTCGTGTATCACTACCAAAAATATTCTCAAAATTGTTCAGATATTTTTCAAAATAGACTTTTCTTTAATTGCTTTGATTTAATCTTCTAATACATAAAAGATATGAAACCGACTCTTTTTGTCTTGGCTGCGGGAATGGGCAGCCGTTATGGTGGACTGAAGCAGATTGACGGTCTTGGTCCGAGTGGTGAAACAATCATGGATTATAGCGTGTATGATGCGCTTCGTGCCGGTTTCGGCAAGGTAGTGTTTGTGATTCGCAAGGATTTTGAGGAGGCTTTCCGCGAGGTGGTTATCTCGAAGTATGCTGACAAGGTGCCTTGCGAGGTGTGCTTCCAGTCGGTGGATAGCGTGCCGGAGGGTTGCACTTATAATCCAGAGCGCACCAAACCATGGGGCACGAATCACGCAGTGCTGATGGCGAAAGACCTGATAAAAGAGCCTTTTGCCGTTATCAATGCCGACGATTTCTATGGTCGCGATTCGTTCCAAGTGCTGGCGGACTACCTGAAATCCGTGGAAGGCACAACGGGCAAGTATTGCATGGTGGGTTACCGCGTGGCGAATACGTTGAGCGAGAACGGCAGCGTGAGTCGCGGTGTGTGCGCAACGGATGAGAACGGCTATCTGACCGATGTGGTAGAGCGCACGAAGATTGAGAAAGTGGGCGATAAGATTATCTACACGGAAGACGGTGTGGATACGGAGATTGCTCCCAACTCGCCGGTTTCGATGAACATGTGGGGCTTTACGCCTGAGTATTTTGGCTATGTGGAGAAAGCCTTTGTGGAGTTCTTGAAGACGCGCGGGCAGGAGTTGAAGTCGGAGTTCTATATCCCGACGCTGGTGAACGACATGATTCGCAACGGCGAGGCGACTTGCAAGGTGCTGGATACTACGTCTAAATGGTTTGGCGTTACCTACGCTGAGGACCGTCCGCAGGTAGTGATGAAGATTAACAACCTTGTGAAAGAAGGTGTTTATCCCGAGAAGTTGTTCTAGTTAGCGGCACAGCTGTAGTTTTCGTAGTTTACGTTCTTTTCGTAGTTTACGTAAACAGCGAAAAATACGAAGGCAATGATATACATATGTTGACCCATCGATTCAAAATTGAGTTATGTCGCCCCTTCGGGGCTTGCATGGAGAGGGATGTCTCGTATTCGTAGGGTTTCACCCTACGCTAGTCTATATCGCCCCTTCGGGGCTTGCATTTGATAAACTATTTGGGGCAACTTGTATATGAAAACACAAAAGTATAGTGTTTTTGCTAACGCGTGTTAATTCTTAAAATCATTAGAAAAATGGCTCGAATTTTAGTAACAGGCGGTACGGGCTATATCGGCTCGCATACCGTGGTGGAGTTGATGCAACAGGGGTATGATGTAACCATCGTGGATAACCTGAGCAACTCCAGCGTGGATGTACTGGACGGTATATCCGCTATTGTGGGCAAGCGTCCCGAGTTCGCAAATATCGATTGCAACGACTACGTGAATCTGGAGGCTGTGTTTAAGCAGTATCCTGATATTGTGGGTGTTATCCATTTCGCAGCAAGCAAGGCAGTGGGCGAGTCGGTGGAGAAACCGCTGATGTACTACCGCAACAACATTGGCTCGCTTATCACGCTGCTGGAGGTGATGCGTCGGTATCATGTTTGCAATATCGTGTTCTCTTCGTCCTGCACCGTTTATGGTCAGCCGGACAAAGACCACCTGCCCGTGGACGAGACGGCGCCGATACAGAAAGCCTTGTCGCCCTACGGCAACACGAAGCAGATAAACGAAGATATCATTTACGATGAGGCGCATGCCGACAAATCGTTGCATGCGACTATCTTGCGCTATTTCAATCCGATAGGTGCACACCCGTCTGCATTGATAGGTGAGTTGCCCAACGGCGTGCCTAACAACCTGCTTCCTTTCGTTACGCAGACGGCAGCAGGCTTGCGGTCGGAACTGAGGGTGTTCGGCGATGACTACGACACGCCGGACGGCTCTTGCATTCGCGACTACATCTACGTGGTGGACTTGGCTAAGGCACACGTGAAAGCCGTGGAGCGCATGCTGGCAGGCAAGCCGACCGAGCAGGTAGAGGTGTTCAACCTCGGTACCGGTCGCGGTCTGTCGGTGCTGGAGATTGTGCGCGACTTCATGGAGGCTACGGGCGTGAACGTACCTTATCAGATTGTCGGTCGTCGCGAAGGCGATATCGAGAAAGTATGGGCTAACCCGAAGAAAGCCAATGAGGTGCTGGGCTGGAAAGCCGATACGCCCGTGAAGGACGTGCTGGTTTCGGCATGGAATTGGGAGAAGCGGCTGCGGAATATCCAGTGAGACCGCGCTTCGTGCTGTTAGACCGCTACGCTGTCCGACCGCTACGCTGAAAGACCGCCTTTGGCTGTCTGACCGCTACGCTGAAAGACCGCCTTTGGCTGTCCGACATTCGGTGCGGTTGGGATGGGTACTGCACCCTCTTAATTCTTAATTCATAATTCTTAATTAGCAAAAAGGTGCTTTATTTATTGAAGTTTACACCGCGTTTGTTTCATAAAATCTGGGGCGGGGAGCATATCAAAGAGTGGTATCGTCCCGCCTCGGATGGTTTTGAGAACGTGGGAGAGAGTTGGCTTATTTCGGCGGTGGAGAAATACCCCACCGAGGTGTCGAATGGTCCGCATGCGGGGGATAGCCTGCAAGACTTGCTGGAAGTGTATATGAGCGAGTTGGCGGGCGACCGTGTGTATGAGACCTTTGGCAATACGTTTCCGTTGCTGGTGAAGTTTATCGATGCGGCAGACGACCTGAGTATTCAGGTGCACCCCGATGACGACTATGCCTGGGAGCATGTGGGTACGATGGGCAAGACGGAGATGTGGTACGTGATGGACTCGGAGCCGGAGGCATCTCTCCTTCTGGGATGGAAGCACGACATGGACGAGGCGCATATCCGCGAGGCGATACACGAAGGCGACCTGCATGACCATCTGCAACTATTTCCCGTGAAGCGCGGGGATATGGCACTGATAAACGCCAAGACCGTGCATGCCATCAAGAAAGGTACCGTGGTGGCGGAGATTCAGGAGAACAGCGACACAACATATCGCTTGTACGATTACAACCGCGTGGGCAACGATGGGAAACAGCGTCCGCTGCATCTGGACTCTGCGTTGGAGGTGATGGACTACACCGCCAATGAGGCGTGTAGGGTAGAGCATTTTCCTGCGCCAAAAGATGGAGAAACGGCAGAGGTTGTTTCGCTTGCCAAGACTCCGTATTTCACTACCAATCGTCTGTCAGTCGCTGCGCCTGCGCAGCGTGATTACGCGGCGTTGGACTCGTTTGTCATTTACATCTGCACCGAGGGAATGTTGTCCGTCAAAGCATTGGACTGCGAGGGGGATGTGCCTGCAGAGGTAACCTTGCGAAAAGGTGAGGCGGTGTTGATACCCGCTTGCCTGAACGATATTGTGTTGCTACCGCAAGCGCCGTCCGAGTTGCTGGAGGTGTATGTGGAATGCTGAAGCAATCGTGTATGACGACAAATACTGATGCGAATGATGTACAAATCGTGTGGTGTGTATTCGTAGGGAAATGCCATTGCAGGCTTAAATATGAGGCTGTCTAACGAGTTGAGTTAGGCAGCTTTTTTGATATAGGAATTTTACTTTTGGCTGTTCGTTGCATCTATATCAATAGAACCATTAACAAACAATGTCTAACTTTCAAAACAAGAATGGGTATGAAACGAATTTCAATCGTGGTGCTGACATTAATGTTGAGCATCGGTCTGATGGCACAAACAGACCTCAGTAAAGAACAGAAAAAAGCGGCTCGCCAGCAACAACTCACCGAATTGACCGACGGGTATATTCAGACTTTTGCGCTTGACGAGACGCAAGCCGCCATTTTCCGGCAAATCTATGCCGACTACAACAAACAGATGTTGGCTTTGAAGCGGCTGTATGCCGTTCCGAAGGCAGAGGAGCCTACCGAAGAAGCGTTGGAGAATGAGATTTTGGCCCGATTTAATCGGCAGCACGCCATTATCGACCTGCGGCTGGAGTATTATCACAAACTCCGTAAGGTGCTGTCGCCATCGCAGATTCAACAAATCTACGATGATGAGAAAAGTCGTAAAGAGAAAATTCAAAAGTGATGGATCGAATCGTCAAAACCTATCAGCAACCGCTCTACCGCTATCTGCGGCGTATGCTCCACAATAGCGAGGACGCCAAGGATGTGCTGCAAAACACGTGGATACAACTATTTACCCACCTCGGAGAGTTGCGCGAGCAGCCCTCCGAGCGGGCGTATGTCTATCGTGTGGCAACCAATTGCGCTTTTATGTGGCTGCGTGATGAGAAGGTATGTGAATCGCTGGACGACGTGGATGCACAGACGCTGCAAACATTGAAAGCCGAGCCGCAGGTGGAGATGGGGCAGGAACTGCTGGCGCGGTTGGAGCAGACCGTTTTGCGCCTGCCGCCTACTCAGCGGGCGGTGTTCAACCTGCGATACCATGAGGATATGTCTTATGACGAGATAGCCGCCATCACGGGCTCTACCATCGGAGCGGCGAAGATGAATTACAGTCTGGCAAAGCGCAAGATAAGTTATTGGATTACTGCCGCGGCGGTGACTGTGGCATTGGTAATCACTTTGAGCATAGGCGTTGTTCGTCCTTCATCAAGTCTTACTTCCGACGCTATTGAGGTAGTTTATGCCTCGGAGGAGTGGAGCGATTTCGCAGAAGATGATGTTTTTCTTGAACTGTAAATAATGTACATTATGAAAGAGAAGGGTCTCTATATTGCATTGATTCTCTTTGTGATAATAGCGGGGTGCTCCGTGGATAGTCCGTTGCCGAGCAATGGAGAAACAGAAGAGGCGGTGATACCCGAAGAAGAGGAAGAAGGCGTGGTGTTTGAGAAGTGCAGTTTCCCGTATGCCGGGGTGGAGTGGGGATATCGGAAAGCGGAGATTGGCAAGCACAGAGAGGGGAGGTTAGCTGTTATCATGTATCTGCACGGTGGCTCTTCCAAAGGAACGGATAACGAGAAACAGATGAACGAACCTGCCATTGATACGATTGCCAACTATTTGGTTTCCAAACAAAAAAAGGCAGTGTTCATAGTCCCGCAGTGTCCGGAGAAAGATTCCAAAGGAAAGATGATGGATTGGGTGAAGATGGCATCCGTATTGAAGGGCATGTTAGACGCGGAACTATCAGAATAAGAGGAGAGTGTTTATCTGTTTGGCGGTTCCATGGGTGGGACGGGCACATGGAACATGCTATCTCTTTATCCGCACTATTTTTGTGCGGCTATGCCTTGCGCCGGCAATCCGAAGAATTGTGATGCTGCAAAAGTGGCTCAAACGCCCGTCTATACGGTGATGGGTGGCAAAGATAGGGTGATGAAACCCGAGGAGGTGCGATTGCAGAGCTTCTTGGATAGCGTGGCTGCCTACGGAGGTGAGTATCAGTTTGATACAGAAGAAGCCTGGGACCACGAGACGACCTGCAAAGAAAGCTACACAGCGCAACGATTAGACTGGGTGTTTGCACATCTTTAGTGCGAGGGAAGACCTAATGTATTCCCAAACTCCTTTTTCTACTATAAATTTAGTCAATACATGCAGGTAGATTTGCATATTTAGCAAAAAATCAGTACCTTTGCAGCCGTTTTCTATCATTGTATATTGCATTATGCAAAGGGAAGCCAAACCATATCGGATAATACGTGCAACGGTATCGTTGTGCTTGCTGTGGATATTTACGGTATTTTTCAGTGGTTGCAGGGATTGGCATGAAGCGGAGAGGATAGTGGCGATGGCGGATAGTTTGGATGTCGTACACGAGGTGTATGCGGATACTTTCGCATTGCGAAGAGTTATAAGACAATGGGACAGACCTATTGTTCGGACATTAAAACACAATCCATTAGGGCGAGCCTATTACTATCTCGGGCGCAACTACGATGATTTCTATGGCGACTATCCGTCTGCCGCCCAATGCTATATCCATAGCGACCGATTGGGAATGGATGCGCCCCTTGCCCGCGGGCGGGTGAATGCCTGCATGGGCTATATCTGCTCGCAGCACAATGCCGATTCGTTGGCACTATGGTACAACGAGCGTGCGATGCGCTATTTTCAAACCGCCGGCGATTCCTTCTACTGCGCGAGTGCGTTGCTCACATTGAGTGTTTCCTATGCTTCTCAGGGGGATTATGCGAAGTCGGACAGCCTGTGGCAAGCGGCTGACCGATATGCTTTGTCGGATGCCGCTTTCGAGGCATACCGATGCGATAGCCGTATCTACTACTATATGCATCGGTCGGTGTATGATTCGGCTTTGGTGTGGTTGCAGAAAGTAACCCCCAGCACTTCGCTACGGACGGTGCAACGGGCAATCGCATGGGAGCATACAGGCAGGATGGATTCGGCGGTGTGGTATGCCAAGCAGGTGATTGCGCAAAGCGGGGATAGGTCGCATAGGGTGGGGGCGTACTATATCTTGCATCAGCAGGCTATGGCTGACGGGGATATGTTGCGAGCCAACGACCTTGCTGCTGCCAGAATGGGCGAGATGCGGCAGCAGACGCAGGAGATGGAGGGAAAACTGACGGCGGTACATGCGCTGCAAGCCTATCGGGAGCAATGCGAACGAACATCGATTTGGCGATGGCTGTGGGTGGTGCTTGTGCTTTTGGGCGCTATAGGAGTAGGGGGCTTGTATATGGGCTATAAGCGCTTCCAGCACCTCAGGCAGCATGAGAGCGATTTGACACAGCAGTTGAATGAACTGACGCAAGTGCAAGCAGAAAACATGCGACAAAAATGCGATGCCATGGAGACCACGCTGAGCCAATGGAAACCCCTGTTTGCCATAGGCGATCCTATTTGGCAGGACGAGAAAAGGCTGACGCAACAAGCGGATAGCCACCTGTTTAATATCTACACAAGGTTGCATGAGCAGTATGGGATAGATATGCAGGATTTCCGCATCTGTCTGCTGACGCTGTTTGACGCTTCGCGCTTGGAGATAGCCGAAACCATTCACCGCGCGGTGTCGAGTGTGCCGAAGTTGCGCAGCAATACCGCGAAGAAATTGGGGACGACCAACACGCAACTACGGGCGTTTTTGATTGGGTATTTGGTGGCTTAGTTTACAAAAACGAACAATAATTACAACAAAAATAAACAAGAACTTTTCTTTTTTTTGAAACAAATATTTTCAAAAATTATTCAAATATTTTTTCTTTAACATATAATTACCGTGTAATTTATAATCCTCCCGAAAAATCAGACAACCTTGCAAAAGCGAAAAAAAAGTAGTAC
>JBJECI010000052.1:0-2808 GCA_051870915.1 Paludibacteraceae bacterium | reverse complement strand
GACATCCAGCGTGGTGCGGGCGGTGGTGAGAGTGGTTGTCTTGAGCAGTTGCCCCTGCTGGTTGTAGAGGCTGGCGGTTTGGTCGCTTTGCTCTTGGGTGCGGCTTCCGATTCCATCGGAATAAACTTCCGACCGCACCTCCATGATAAGCACTGACGCCGTCGGGTTGGGGAACACCCGCACAGCCCCGCCTGCGTCGGCAACCTCTGCCATGCCCGTGGTGGGCTCGCCGCCTTCCGAGTACATTACCCGCTGCACCTTGCCGAGCGCCTCCGCATAGAGCACCGTGCCGAAACTGTCGTAGAGGTAGAGCGAGTCGCCGTGATAGACCACCTTACCGATAGTCGCCAACTCCCGACGATAGTCCGCACCCGCCACAGGCTTGACCACTAAGTTCGTCGCCGCCGCAGGCAAACCACCCGCAACAGCCACCAAACAAAGAAATAGCCATTTCTTCATAATCGTTTGTCTTTCTGTGAATTGCCAGCACCAAACAACTCGGTGAATAGAAACAAAAAAGCGTGGTGCTACTATTCGCCCATTCTACAATCACGGGGTTTCGGAAAGACCTTTAGACAAGAATAAACAATTTGTACGCCCACGCCGAATATGATAATCTTCGTCATGGACGAAAGGACTAATCATATCCTACGGGCGTTCATTGTCAATCTTGCTTTGGGTCTATGAAACTTCCGAATTCCGTGATTCCAAAACAAGCGCCAATAAACGCTTTTATAAAAATATATGATGAAACCTCAATGCTCGGCGTGTGCAGTGCTTTCCGCTTGATAAAGAAAGATTCGGCGTGAGCCCCACCCGCAACCCCATCTTCGGTTTCGGCAGCAAAATTACTACATTTTTTTGAATTATGCAAACACCCCCGCCTTTTTATCCCTATTTTTCTGAACTTAGACAAGAAAACACCCAAACAATTTGCGGGAAACAACACAAAACAGCAAAAAAAATTGTGTGGTTAGCATGATTTTCTTGCAAAAGTTTGCCGGTAACAGATATTTTTTGTATCTTTGCCGCAGATTTATGAAAGGCAGGATTATGTACTCCACTAATGACATTACTGAATACACCGTTTTGCTTATTCGCAAGTTCGCACAACGTTTCGGGCTGACGGACAAGCAGGCTGCCAACTATATGGAGCGGTATGGGGCACTGACGCTGTTCCATAACAATTACGGCGTTATGCACACGCTCTCGTTTGAGGATAATATCGAGAGCATTGCCGCATATTGTCATCGCCAAGGAGGGGCATTAGTATGAAACTTTATCACGGTTCAAATACGGATATTCTGCATATCAATTTGGCTAAATCCAAACCGAACAAAGACTTCGGGCAAGGATTTTACACTCCTATATGCCGATAGATTTTAACCATCTGACCCAAGAGGAATTGCGGGATTTTGAGTTCCTGAGAGAGCGAAAACTCTCACAATTGGCAGCCTTGCTCATTCAAGAACGAGGATTGAGTTTTGACAATGCCTTTCGAGAATTGTACAACTCGGAAGTCTATGAGAAACTCTCAGACCCGCGAACAGGATTGTATATCCAGTCGGCAAGGTATATCTATTCCTATCTGGAAAACGAACTAAATACCGGTAAAATCAGCAACTAATCCCCAATGAATATAGGAGGCTGCCTAACCAAGTTAAGTTAGGCAGTCTCTTTTGGTTTCTGAATAGTTGATAGACTTATTAGGCGGCTTTCTTATAAGTGGCATATCCTGCTCTCCTCTATTTCCAAATTTGCGGGAAACTACGAAAATCGGCAAAAAAAATTTCGGGGTCAGCATGATTTTTCGGTGAAAAAATTTGCGGGATACAAATATTTTTTGTACCTTTGCCCCGAATTTCAAAGGGAAAATCATGGAACGAGTTTTCAAACGCAAAATTTACCAAGACTTATTGGACTGGAAGACCACGGAAAATGGTCGTACTGCCATCATGGTGGAGGGTGCCCGCCGTGTGGGCAAATCGACCATTGTGGAGCAGTTTGCGCAACAAGAATACGAATCATACATCCTTATTGATTTCAACAAAGCCAAGCGAGAGGTGGTCGCCTTGTGGGACGACCTCACGGACTTGGACACCCTCTTCCTAAAACTCCAGCAGACCTACGGCATAACGCTCACACCCCGCCGGTCGGCTATCATCTTCGACGAAGTGCAGCAGTGCCCCTTAGCCCGCCAAGCCATCAAATACTTGGTGCAAGACGGCAGATACGATTACATCGAGACCGGCTCGCTCATCAGCATCCATCGCAACACCAAGGATATCACCATCCCCAGCGAGGAAGACCGCATCACCATGTATCCCATGGACTACGAGGAGTTCCGCTGGGCGTTGGGCGATACAGCGACCATCCCCTTGCTCCGAGAGCAATTAGACAAGCGCATATCCTTGGGCGATGACGTTACTCGCACCAAGATGCGCGAACTGCGTCTATATATGTTGGTCGGGGGAATGCCGCAAGCCGTCAACACCTATTTAGATACCAACAACCTGCGCGCTGTAGATAAGACGAAGCGCGGCATCATCAAACTCTACTTAGAAGACTTCCGAAAGATTGATACCACCGGCAATGCAGAGCGTTTGTTCAGGAACATCCCCGCGCAACTGAGCAGCAACGTGTCGCGCTACCAACCCTACCCCGTCATCGGACAGCAGACAGAGACGAAGATGGCGGAGTTGTTGCAAGCCTTGGAAGAAAGCAAGACCCCCTCTTCTGCCACAACTGCACCGACCCCAAGGTAGGCATGTCGATTACCAAAGACCTGAGCCGCTACAAGATATACAT
>JBJECI010000051.1:0-14457 GCA_051870915.1 Paludibacteraceae bacterium | reverse complement strand
TAGTACCTAACTATCACAAAATAAACTTATTAAACAAATATTCACGAACTATTGTCATATATAAAACTTATGGATTTGTTAACAAAGTATCTTGTCGCTTATTGACCACTGCAAAAGTACAACTTTTCTTTGAATTATGCAAATATTATCGGGCGAAAGTTAAAAAAAGTGCAACTTTCGCCCGACAATAAGTAAATGAAGCTAATTATAACTATCTTCATTTCAATAAGTTATGATTTATAGAAACAACAAGAATCCTATTTCCCCGTCAACCGTTGGTAGTAGTGTGTGGCGGTGATGAGTTGGATGCGGGCGTCGGTGAGGTTGTTGCGGGCTTGCAGGAGCAGGGACTGGTTTTGCAGGAGGTCGGCGATGGAGACCAGCCCCGCCTCGTAGTTAAGCCGCGTGAGTCGCAGGTTCTCCTCGGCGGATTGTACGGCGGTCTCGTAGCGTGTAACCTCCACGCCTGCCTCCTGCATGCTGTTATACGCTTGTTGCTCTTGCAGCGCCATCTGCTCGTTGAGTTCCGTTTCTTCTAATCGGGCGCGTTGGATGGCGGCATCGTGTTGCTGCAACTTATGCGTGGTCTTCCACCAGTCGGTAAGCGGCACTTTCACCATGAGGAACACGCCCCCGTTGCCTTTGTCGTTCCATGCGGTGCCGTTCGGGAGGTCGTGTGCGCCGCTCTTGTAAGGCGTGGTGGCAAAGCCCATGTAACTCACGCCTGCCCCCAATGCCACTTGTGGCAGTGCCTCCGCGAGGGTCATACGCTTCTCCAAGGTAGCCGCCTGCACCTGCAATGCCAGCAGGGAGGACTCGGGACGGTTTGTGGATGAAGGATGAAGGACACAGGATGAAGGACTTATTACCTTTGGATTTGAGTTCTCGGTATAATGCTTTTCTACCGCGGGCGAGACGCCCGCGTCCCCAGCACTATTTAGTCTTTTATCCTGTGTCCTTAATCCTTTATCCGATAGTATCCTTAATCCTTCATCGTCCACCCCTATCGCTTGCGCGAGGGCTTGGCGGGCGAGGGCGATGCCGTTGGTCAGGCGCAGTTGTTGCAGGGCTATCTCGTTCTGTTGCAATTCCACGGCGAGCAGGTCGCTGCGCATGGCAGCCCCTGCTTGGATAGCCGTCTCCACCTGATAGTGTATCGTGTCGAGCAAAGCAGCGACGGAGGCGATGGTCTGCTGTTTCTCCTCCAGATTGACCACCAGCCAGTACATCTCCTCCGTCTGCTGCATCAGGTCGCGCTCCACGATGTCGGCTTGGTAACGCGCCGCCTGCACACCCACCTCCGCCAGCCTGTTGCCTGCCACAATCTTCCCGCCCATGTAGAGCGGCTGCACAGCGGTGGCGGTTGCCATTGCACCCTGTTGCAGGAGTGCCAACCTATCGGGCAAGCCGAGGGCGACACCGTAGTCGTTGTAGAGCGTCAGGAGCAGGTCGCGTGCGGCGGCGTTGGGGATGTCGGACGCTGCATATTCCAGCATGGGATGGTAGGCATGGTAACCGCCCGCTTGCAGGCTTACTTGCGGGAAATAGTTGGTGCGCGCCTCTTTGCGCAGCGCTTCGGCTTTGCGGATGTCCTGCTGCGCCATGAGCAACCTGCGGTTGTTCGCCCGCGCCAGCGCAAGGGCAGAGTCGAGGGAAAGGGAGTCCGGGGATGAAGGATTAAGGACACAGGATGAAGGACTTATTACCTTCGTTTCTGAGTTCTCATAGTCGTTGGTACTTTTACCCCCATCGTTTGCTGATATAGGCATACACCACAGCAAACACAAAAGCAATGCGATATATGGATAATGTTTCATAAGTGGTCAGTGGTTAGTGGTCAGAGTACTCAGAGTATTCAGAGTATTCAGAGCATTCAGAATACTCAGAATACTCAGAGCATTCAGAATACTCAGAATACTCAGAGCATGCGCCCTCATAATTCATAATTCATAATTCATAATTCATAATTCATAATTTCCCATTACTTCGCTGCGAGTTTCCAGTACGCTACGGGCAGCACGGTGATGATAAGCGGCAGGGAGAAGATGGTACCGAGGCAGATAACCACGCCCATCGGCATCCAGAGGCTGGTGTGGGCGGTTATCATCGGAATCACGCCCAGCGCGGTGGTCGCCGAGGTGAGGAAGATAGGCCGCATGCGTCGCAGCCCCGCCTCGTAGGCGGCATCGCGCTTGGAGAGGTGCCGATGCCCGAAGCGCAGTTCCTCCGCGTACTCGTACATCATAATCGCATTCCGCACCACAATCCCCACCAGCGATACCACTCCCAGCACCGCCGTGATAGAGAAGTCGAGCCCGAAGATATATAGCCCGAGGAACGCTCCGAAGATGACCAGCAGGCAACTCATCAGCGTGAGTAGCGAGATGGCAATCTTGCGGAAGTGATATAGCAACACGATGAACATCACGAGCAGTGCCATCGCAATCGCCATCACTATCTCCGGAAGCAGGTCGGCGTTGGTCTTGGTCAGTCCGCCCATGCTGACCTCCACCCCTTCGGGCGCGGGATGGGCGGCGAGCCATTGGTCTATCTGCCGTTGCATACGCGGCTGCGAGGTCTTGCCCCGCAGGTCGGCGGAGAGCGTGATGGTGCGGATGTTGTTGCGGTGGCATACCATCGAGTGGTGCCACTCGGGGCTGATGGTTGCCACCTGCCTGAGCGGCACCCACACCTCGGGGTACGCCGTCGGCACCAGCATGTCGCCGAGAGTGGAGTAGTTGAGCGTGTCCAACCCCGCGCGGTAGAGCGTTACGGGGATGGCATAATCGCCTTCGTAGAGCGTGGAGACGGTCTGTCCGCCCATCGCGCCGTTGAGGTAGAGCGAGAGCATGCTCTGCGTAACCCCCAGCCGCTCCGCCTCCTCGGGGATGAGGTCGATATGCACGGAGCGCACCGTCTCGTCGTAGTCGGAGTGCACCCACATGAGTTCGGGGATAGTCGCCATATACGCGCGAAACTCCATCGCATACGCCTCCAGCGCATCGAGGTCGTTGCCGCTGATATAGACCTCTACGGGCGCTTTCACGTCCTGATAATCCATCTGTTTGTAGCGTATGTACGCGCCCGGGAAGAGGTGTTCGCCGCCGTTCTGATACTCCTCTAACAGTTCCGCCGTCGCCTCGTTGGAGACGGTATTGACGATGAACTGTGCATACGACGGTCTGCCTATCTGCGGCGCGTAGGTGGCATGGAAACGCGGCGACGACATGCCCACGAACGCCGTTATCCCCTCCACGCGCGGGTCGCTCTCCATCCGCCTTGCCAGCGCGTCTGCCACCGCCGCCGTCTCATCCACGCTGCTGCCCGCGGGCAGGTGTATCTCCACCGCAAAGCAGTCGCGGTCGGCTTTCGGCATCATCTGCACGTTCGTCTGCGTGAAGAGGAAAACGCCTACTCCCACCAGCACTACCGCCAGCGCCAGCGTCAGCCACGGGAAGCGGAAACACGCCCCGAGCAACTTCTCGTAACCCCGTTGCAGCCACGCGAAGAACTTGTCCTGCCCGCGGCTGAAGAAGTTCGCCTTCACCTGCGACGGCGGCTGGATGAACGCGCAGCAGAGGTAAGGCGTGAACCATGCCGCATACACGATGCTCGCCGTCAGCGCGATGAGTATCGTCCACGGGAAGAGTTGCACAAACTCCCCGATGGGTCCCGTCAGTATCTTCGTCAGCGGGAAAAGCATGGCGGCGGTGCTGAACGTAGAGACCGCCATCGGCACGAACAGTTCGCGCGTGGAGACGGCTGCCGAGTACCAGCGCGAGTGCCGCTGCGCCAGCGAGTTGGAGTAGCCGTCTATCACGATTATCGAGTTGTCCACCAACATACCCAGCACCAAAATCAACGCCGCCAGCGTTACGGTATGTAACTGAATACCAAACAGGTACATCATACCTATCGTGATGAAGATACATATCGGTATCCCGCTGCCTGCCACCAGCGCCGTCCTCACGGGGAACAGCACCAGCATCACCAGTATCACCACCACGATACTCATGCCTATGTCCCGCAGAAACGACTGCACCGAGTCGTCCACCACCTTCGGTTGGTCGGTGATACGGTGGAAGCGGATGTCGGCGGGCAACTCTCTCCGCGCCGCGTCCAGCACTTTGTCCACCTCCTCGCCGAACTCCACGATGTTGTTGTCCTCCACCATCTGCATATCCACAATCAGACAACCCGCCGGTGCGCTCAAGGAGGTGCGGTCTCCAGGCCGCACCATAGATGCCACTGGGGACGCGGGCGTCTCGCCCGCGGTGGAGGCACTCAAGGAGGTGCGGTCTCCTGGCCGCACCATACCACTCCCCCCATAGTAATCCACAAACGACTCCCTGTGTCGATACCGCCGCGTGATGGTGGCGATGTCGCGCAGGTGGATGATACTGCCGTCCTGCGGATTGGCGTAAACCACCTGATTACCAATCTCGTACTCGTTCAGCAGCGGCGAGTGGATATAGAGCATTGCCCCGCCGCCGTGGTTGCCCATCTTGCCGGTGAACGTACGGAAACCCTGCGTGGCGAGGATGGCGTTGATGGTGTGCGGGTTGATGTTGTAGGTCGCCAGTCGGTCGGGGTCTATCTCGATGGCTATCTCTTCCTGCTGTTGCCCCAGCAGTTTCACTTTGCCCATCGTGGGGATGGTGCGCAGGCGGTCGCACAGTTGGTTGGCATACACCTCCAACTCGTGCGGCGTACGCTCCGCGCTCTCGATGGCGAGCAACACCGACGACGTGCTGCCGAAGTCGTCTATCACCACTATCTGCAGCACCCCCTGCGGCAGGCTCGTCTTCTTGAAGAGGTCGAGCCCCGCCCGCACACGTGTCCACACCGCGTCGCGGTCGTTCACTTCCTTGCGCAACTCCACGAACACGTATGCCATGCCGTCTTCGCTCACAGAGTACGTCTGCTGTTTGTCTATCTCGGGAAAGGTAAAGAGAAACTGCTCCAGCGGTGTGGTTACTTCCTCTTCTATCTCTTGCGCCGTCGCCCCCGGATAGACGGCGCCCACCACGCCCTGACGTATCGTGAAGGCGGGGAACTCGTCTTTGTTCATCCGAGGCAGCGACCACACCCCGTAGGCGGTCAGGCACACCAACAGGAAGATAACGATGTTGTGCCCCACCATTGCCGATTCAATATGATTGCGAGAAGATTTCATAAAAAGAAAAGTAAAACAAAACCATTATTCCAAGCCCCGAAGGGGCGATATTATCGTGAGTCCAAGCCCCGTAGGGATGATATTATCGTGAGTCAAAGCCCCGTAGGGATGATATTATCGTGAGTCAAAGCCCCGAGTGGGCGATATTATCGTAAGTCCAAGCCCCGAGTGAGCGATATTATCGTAAGTCCAAGCCCCGAAGGGGCGATATTATCGTGAGTCCAAGCCCCGAAGGGGCGGCATAAATCAGCGTGGGGGCTTGCCCCTACGTACACGGGGCGATCGCCTCTAACTCCCCCGCCCCGTTTACGGGGAGGGGGCAGGGGGCGGGGTACATATTTCCGCTCCAACCAGCCGACAATCATCCCTGATAAGAGTTAACGATTAGTTAACGATTAGTTAACGATTAGTTAGTGATTAGTTAGTGATTAGTTAGTGATTCATAGGTGATTCATAGGTGATTCACGAACCTCTACCCTCACTGTACCACCACTTCACACCCGTTGTATAGTTTCTGTATGCCTGCCGTTACCACCCTGTCGCCCCGCCGCAGGCCGTCTGTTATCAGCACCTGCTCGCCCACGAAAGGACCCGTCGCCACCTGTTGCCGTATGGCTCTGCCGCCTTGCAGCACCCACACCGTCTTGCCCTGTTGCCCCGTCTGGATACATTCCGCCGGCAGCAGAATGCCCTCCACCCGCTGCTCATCCATCGTAACGCGGCACACCATCCCGGGCAGCAACACCACTGGGGACGCGGGCGTCCCCCCCGCGGTGGAAACGCTCATGGAGGTGCGGTCTCCAGGTCGCACCATAGTGGATGCTCCCATGCCGCTATGCTCTCCGCCTCGCACCATAGCATGCTCCACCGTATCTATTGCAATCCGCACCTCATACGCATGCGTCAGCGGGTTAGGCAGCAGTGCCCGCTCCGACACGCTCCCGTGCAGCACCACCCCCTCCAAGGCATTCATCCGCATAGTGCACCGCCCGCCGATATGCACGCCCGACATATCCGCCTCGGGCACGGAAATCTGCACGTTCAGCACCTCTATGCGTATCAGTGTCCCCACCTTCTGCCCGGGCAGCACGTTCTGTCCTACCTCCGCGAGGACGGCGCCTATCGTGCCGTCCTTGGGAGCACGTAACGTGCAGTCCGTCAGTTGTTTCTGCAAGGTCGCCACCATCGCCCGCGCCTCATCACGCTGAGTACGCACTTCTATCAACTTGACCTCTGTGGCGCCGCCCGACTGATAAATCTGCTCGATACGCTTGTACCCGTCTTCCGCCTGCCGCAACTTCGCCTGCGCCGAGGCAAGCATGCTCTTCGCCTGCGTGTTATCCACCGTCATCAGCACCTCGCCGGCGCGCACTTGTTGCCCTGCCCGCACGTGGATGGCGGTTACCGTTCCCCCCGAGGGGAAACTCAGCGGCGTGTTGCCATCCTCGGCTATCGTACCGATGTAACTGTGGCTATGCACCGAGGTCGCTTCTGCCACCTCCACCACCCGCACAGGGATAGCCTGCCGCTCATATTCCGTCTGTTTGTTGCTTTGACACTGCGCCAATCCCAACGCCACACAAAGCACATAAATACTCTTTCTCATATCATCACCCAATCACCGCTCAAACTATCCCGATTATTCAGAAAACTCCGATATAGAGCAGTGGCACTCATAATTCATAATTCATAATTCATAATTCATAATTCATAATTAGACTCAGTTCTTCTTCGCAATCATCTGCACCCCCGTGGCTTCGAGGCGAAGACCCTCGTCCTCAATCCCTTGCCCTTCATACCGCAATGTAAACAGCACACTCCGGTCATGGATGGTCGCCGTCCCGCTCACCGTCAGGCGCAGCGCGTCCGACACCACCACTTGCCGCGAATACACCGAGTCCACACCCACGATACCGCCTATCACCGTGTGGATGGTATCATACACCGTCTTCGTGGTAACCACCGAGTAGGTGCGCTCAAAAGGGGCAAAACGCAACGGCAGGGCTTGTCCGTTCTCCTCGGGACTTGCCACCACCCCGCGCGTGCTATACACCCCGCCGTCCGCTTGGTTGAACAGCAGCAACACGCTGTCGCCCTCATGGAGCGACACTATCTCCATCTGCCCGCTCTCATCGCTGAGCGCCACCTGCCGCGACTCCTCGTCGGTAGTGAGGGTCGCCGTACCCGAAGTCTTGAAACTGTACGTCCCTTTCGCGGAACGCACCTCTGCTGCATCGTCGCAGCCCGTAACCAGCACCGCCATGCACACGCATACCGTGCCAAAAAGAATCTTTTTCATAGCCTTAATATAATAGATACTAAAAATGAACAATTTGAAGATTACCCCACAATGCCCTCATAATTCATAATTCATAATTGATACATTTCGCCGGCAAAGGTACGCCATTTTTACCATTGCCATACGGTCTATAGCACATTTCGTATGGTCTATTTGGGCGAAAAGAGTACAATTTACCCCAAAATATCCCAAATAGACCTTGCTATATGCAAAAAAAGTAGTACCTTTGCCCCCGATTTAGACCTATTGCTTTACTTCTGTTGTCTCTATTCGCAAAAAATGCATATTTACGCAAAAAAGCAAATAGCACATGTGCTTTAGGTAAGGAGAAACCATGAATGCAATGATATACTTTGCCATAAAGCCCCGAAGGGGCGACATAGAAGAGCGTAGGGGCTTGCCCCTACGTAAAAATGCTCTCACCACAACACAAGCCCTGTAAGGGCGACATAACTACATATTGTAATCATGTTCATCCCGCAATGCAAATCGTAAATCGTAATTCGTAAATCGTAAATCCCGCCATGTTAATCTGTTCATCCAACTTAGACGCTATCAGCCTTGCACCCGAACAAGTGAAAGGCCATCTGCTCCTGATGCTGTGCGAAGCAGGCGCACTGCAAGTAACCATCGATGAACAGACCTACTCGCTGTCGGAGGGGGATATGTTCATCTGCATGCCACAGTGCCTGCTCGGGCACTATATGCGCACGCCCGATTTCCGTGCCAAAGTAATCTGCGCGGGTGAGCACTTGTACGATGAGGTGCTCAATACCTGTCTCCCAAAAGAGCCCAACTGGTGGCAGAAGCAGATGTATGTGCTGCACCATCCAGTGATGCGCCTCACGCGCTACCAGCGCGAACTGTTCGGCAGTTACTACCAACTTCTGCAAACCTTCTTGGCAGACCCGTCGCCGCGTGAGGAACTGCTCAAACTGCGCTTGGGGGTCGCCCAGTCCGCCGCCTTCGAATTCCTCCACAGCCTCGAGAGCAAGATAGGGGAGATGGACACTCTTGACTCCGAGTCCCTCTCTAACTTCCCCTTAAAAGGGGAGAACCAAACTGGGGACGCGGGCGTCTCGCCCGCGATAAAAAAGAAGTCTCCTTACAAAGGAGATTATCAAGGAGGTGCGGTCTCCAGGCCGCACCAATTAGAGGCTCTTGGGTCTTCTTCTTCCGACCTCCTCTTCAAATCCTTCATGCAACTCTTGAGCCGCTATGCCGCCACGCAGCGCGAGGTAGCGTGGTATGCGCAGCAGATACTCATCACGCCCAAGCACCTGACGATGGTCTGCAAGCGAGTGTCGCAACGCACGGCGGGCGACTGGATTACAGACTACACGCTCAAGCATATACGATACTATCTCTTTCATACTACGATGAGTATCAAAGAGATAGCCTTTCAGATGAATTTCAGTGATGTCTCTTTCTTCTGCAAGTACGTCCGCCGCCACTTAGGCTCCTCGCCCCAACGCCTGCGCGTGAGGAATTAGGAATTAGGAATGAGGAATTAGGAATGAGGAATTAGGAATGAGGAATTAGGAATGAGGAATGAGGAATGAGGAATTGAGTTTCAGAGCATGGGGATTCCCTAATTCCTAATTCCTAATTCCTCATTGTTTTGGCGAGGAGTCCGATGAGCATGATGGCACCGAGTTGGAAGTAGATATCGTTTTGCAGGTGTAGGAGTTGTGCGAGGAGGAAGGCGCCTGCGAGTCCGCAGGGGATGGTGAGGAGAATGGCGAGCGGTAGCAGGAGGGAGTTGTAGAGTGCGGCAAGGATGAGATAGACGAAGAGTATGCAGATGATGAAGATGCGTGCGGTATGCTGTTGGCTGCCGCTGTGTGCTTCACTCTTGTATAGTGCCCCCTTGTCGGTCTTGCACGTGCAGTTCAAATCCGTCGCCTGCTCCGTATCCGTCAATCATACCCGGCGCCATCACGAAGAGTTCGGCATCATGGATGTCGGCGGTGGCGGCATATATCTTGTCGATAACGGCTTGGTCGCTGTGTGCTTTTCCCTTTCGTTCCTGCCATGGTTTGAGTTTTACGATAACCATACCGATGTTGGCTCCTGTACCGGAGATTAGTCCTTCTCCGCTGATACCGTTGGTGATTTCTATCTCGGGTATGGTACGCAAGCAGGAGTCTAATTTCTGCATCACGTGTGCGGTATATTCTACTCCGCTGCCGGGCGGTGTGGACACATCCACATAGAGCACGCCGGTGTCTTCATCGGGCACCAAGCCTGTTTTGGTGGTGCGCATGAGATACACGAGCAGCAGGGTGGAGAGAACGAGACTGCCCCAGAGCAACCCCTTGGAGCCGATAAACCGCTCTACGGTCTTGGAGTAGCGTGCGGTCAATGCGTTGTATGAGACGTTGTATGCCTTTCGGATGCGCAGGGATAGCGGGTTTGTTTTGGTGTTTTCTGCGTCCGATAGCAGTAGTGCACAGAGTGCGGGCGAGAGCGTGATGGCAGAGAGGAACGATATACCCACGGCTACCGCCATCGTCAGTCCGCATTGCCGATAGAACACCCCCATCGTGCCTCCGATAAACGACACGGGTATGAACACGACCATAAAGACCAGCGTAGTGGTGAAGAGTGCGGTTGTCAGACCGTTCATCGCGTCCACGGAGGCTTGGTAGGCGGATTTGTACCCCGCGTCCAGCCGTGCCTGCACAGCCTCTACCACGACGATAGAGTTGTCCACCACCGTCCCAATCACCAGCACCAGTGCAAACAGGGTCAGCAGGTTCAGCGAGAAACCTGCCGCGTAGATAAATGCGAAAGTCCCGACTAATGAAACCACTATGCCGATGGTCGGCACCAGCGTTGCGCGGATATCATGCAGGAAGAAATACACAACCAAGACCACCAGCACTATCGCCAGCACCAACGACCACACCACGTTCTTCATGGACGCGAAAAGGAAGTCGTTGGAGTTCTCCATGCTGACCAGTCGCAGCCCTTTGGGTAAATCGCTCTCCACTTGGGCGAATAGTTGGTCTATCTTGCGGTTGATTTGCGTTGCGTTCGACCCTGCCGTCTGATATACCAGCACGCCGACACCTACATGTCCGTCCACCAGTCCCTTGTAGTTGTAGTTGCTCAACCCCAGTTCTATCTCCGCTATGTCGCCCAAGCGCAACACCTCGCCCGTTGGCAGGGTGGTGATAACCATCTCTCGAAACTCGCTTTCCTCCACTTTCCGTCCTCGGTACTTCATTGAGTAGCGGAATGTCTGGTCGTAGTTCTCCCCGAGAGAGCCGGTGGCGGCTTCTATGTTCTGCTCTTCCAGCACGCCGACGATATCCGCGGGAACCAGTCCGTATTGTGCCATCTTCGACGGATTGAGTTTCACGCGCATGGCATACTCGCCGCCCATCACCATGACGGTACCCACGCCGCTGATACGCAGCATCTGCGGCTTGATGTTGATATGAATATAGTTCGCGATAAAGGCTTCGTCGAAACTGTCATCCGGCGAGTAGAGGGCGAAGGTGCGTAGGATAGACGGTTGCTCTTTGAAGGTGGTAACGCCTATCTTGCTCACCTCTGCGGGCAGCAGTCCCGTTGCTTGCGCCACGCGGTTTTGTACAAACACCTGCGCCATGTCGGGATTGGTGCCTTGGCGGAAGATAACTTTCACCTCGGCGGTGCCGGTATTCGAGGCGGTGGACTCTATATAGAGCATGTTCTCCACGCCGTTGATGGCTTCCTCTAACGGGGCGACAACGGCTTTTTGTATCGCGTCTGCCGAAGCACCCGGGTACTCCGCCGACACAATGATGGTCGGAGGGGCGATGTCGGGGAACTTCTCTATCGGCAACTTCGTTAGGGCAATAATACCCAATAGTACGATGAATACGCTGATAACAACGGATAGCACCGGTCGGTCTATAAAACGCTTTATGTTCATGTTCCTTTTCTTTTTTTTAACGTGAGTTCGATATCCCGACATATCGGGACAAGTGAAGCAAACTATTTTCAGCAGTCAAAGACTAATTTGGTTTTTGGTAATGAATTAATGAAGAATGCTTGCATCTATGTTTATCCCGACTTGTCGGGAACCTGTCGGGATTACATGGAAATTATATGTTAAAGAAAAAATATTTGAATAATTTTTGGAAATTTTTGTTGAAATAAAAGAATCATCGTTATTTCTGTGTCCGGGTACGCAGGCGTCCCCGCCTGCTAAAAAATATGTATCTTATATCGAGTTCACGTTTTTTTAGGGTTATTTTGTCCCGCCTCCCAAGGCTCGGTATAGTGCCACCACGCCTTGTGCCTCGTCCAACCAGTCCTCCATTTGCTCGGTCTGTGCCTTGAGCAGGGATTGTTGGGCGTAGATAACTTCTAAATAGGTGGTCGTCCCGTGGCTCATCAGCAACTGGGTGTGCTCCATTGCCTGCTCCAGCGCCGCTATCTGCTCCGCGCGTATGCTGCGTTTGTCGCGGGCGGCGCTGCACTGCAACAGCGCATTGTTAACTTCTGTGCCGGCTTCCAGCAGTTTTTGTTCAAACTGCACCAGTGCCTGCTCGTATTGTGCTTTCGCAATACGGAGGTTGCTCTTTATCGCCCCGCGGGCAAAAATCGGTTGAAGCAGCGAGCCGACAAGCGAAGGCACGAACCTACCCGAGAAGCCGGCGGTGGCACTGATGGTCAGGGAAGGATAGAACAGCGAACGGGCATGCTGCACCCCGTAGAAATACTGCGCTAAGTTATGCTCCGCCTGCCTCACGTCCGGTCGGTTGCTGAGCAGTTGCGCCGGTACCCCCACTTGCAGTTGTTCGGGTAACACCTGCTGTTGCATACTGCCTCGCCGAATGGATTGCGGAGGTTGTTTCAGCAGCAGGCAAAGGGCGTTCTCTGTCTTGTGAATGGCACGTTGCAGGTCGCGTAGGCTTATGACTATCTCCATACAGGTCGCCTCCGTCTGAGCAACACTCACTTCATTCACTACACCGGCGTCTTTGAGCAACTGCATCACCCGCACCGTCTCTTGCCATTTGCGGGCGGTGGAGTCGGTGAGAAGGACTTGACTGTCTAATTTGAGGAGTTGAAAATACAGCGATGCCGTTTGGGCAACGATATAGGTCTTCGCTGCCTCGCATGCCTCTTCCGTCATCTGCAAGGCAGCGCCGGCGCGACGCTTCTGGTTGCGCAACTTGCCGAAGAGGTCTATCTCCCAGTTCATGGCAACAGGCACGGTATAGCCCCATCCCTCTGTACCCTCGGGCAGGTTGTAGCCGCCTTGCGGCGCGAAACTCAGCCCGGGGGCAAACGCCAGTTTGGAGGCTTGGTAACTTTCCTCGGCTTGACGAATTGCCAACTCCAATGAACGCAGGTCGGCGTTGCGGGCAAGGGCTTGCTCGATAAGTACTTGCAGACACGGGTCGGTGAATAGGGTCTTATAAGATAGGCTCCCCAGCGTGGCGGAATCGCTGTTCTCTGCCACACCTCTGCCGTAGATACTGTCGCCCGTGATATGCTCGGGGCGTGTGTACTTGCCGTAGATGCCGCACGAGGTGAGCATCGCAAGCCATATCAATGCAAAGATGGTCTTTTTCATACGCTTACTCCACTTGCTCTCCTTCTCGTATTAGTCCAGCACCCTCTGCGATGATACGGTCGCCTGCCTCCAACCCCGATAGCACCATGTATCGTTTCCCGTCGGGCAACGGGCGCACCGACACCATCGTCGCCACTGTCTTGCCGTCTGCCACGCGGTAGCAGAACACTTTGTCTTGTATCTCGTAGGTCGCACTCTGCGGAATCACAATCGCCTCGTTTCGCCTCTCGGTGAGGATAATATCGCATGCTCCGCCGGAGAAGAGTTGCCGCTCGGGATTAGGGAATACCGCTCTCACGCTCACGGCACCCGTGCGCCGTTCTATCAGTCCGCTGATACTTTCCACATGCCCCGTATGGCAGTACTCCGTGCCGTCGCAGAGCAGCAGGCGAACGGCAGGCATCTCGCTCAACGCATTCCCCATGCTGCCGTATTGCTTCATCAGTGCTAACAACTGATTTTCAGACATGGAGAAATACACATACATCTCCGAATTGTCGCTGAGGGTGGTCAGAGGCTCTTCCTGTTGCGGTGAGACCAGCGACCCCGCCCGATAGGGCAAGCGACCCACCACGCCGTTGCACGGTGCCGTGATACGACAATAACTGAGATTTTGCTTCGCGTTGGTCAGGCTGGCTTGCGCCTGAGCCAACTGCGCCTTGGTCGTCAGCAGGTCGTTCTCCGCCACTTGCAGGTCGTAGGCAGAGACCACTTTCTCTGCATACAGACGCTGCTTGGAAGAGTAGGTCAGTTCCTTGGTCTTCACCTGCGCCTCTGCCACTTGCACGTTTGCCTCGGCGACACGCACATCGGCTTCAAAGCGCACCCGCTCTATCTCAAACAGCGTCTGCCCCTGTTTTACGGGCTCGCCTTCCACCACCTGCACCGCAGTAATCAGTCCGCTCACTTGAGGATAGATGGCAATATCCTGCTTGCCTTGCATCGTGGCGGAGTAGGTGCGGGGCAGAAGAATGGTATCCGCCTGACAAACGTGAATCTTGTACTGTCTGAGTGGGCGCTCGCTTGCCTGTTTCTGACAGGCAAACAGCGAAAAAACGGCAACCGCCGACAGAATAGTCTTAATATGCATAATACGGTTCATATATTAATGTGAGTTCGATATAAGCGAGTTATTTCAGCAGTCAAAGAGTAATTTGGTTTTTGGTAATGAATTAAAGTCTCCCTTAAGGGAGATTTAGAGGGTCGGGAAATTATATGTTAAAGGAAAACATATTTGTATAATTTTTGGAAATTTTTGTTGAAATAAAAGAATTGTCGTCGTTTCGATGTCTGTGTATCTTATTTCGAGTTCACGTTATATTAGGTACATAATTAGTCTGAGTTGATATAGGCTCACCAGTAAAAGTCTGTGTTGATTAAGAGAAAAAGTTTGTATAGATTTGG
>JBJECI010000050.1:0-14462 GCA_051870915.1 Paludibacteraceae bacterium | reverse complement strand
GGGCAACTCCTCCAAGCGGTTGGACATCTCGCGCAACGCCTGTGCCCAGCGGCTGGTGGAGTCTGCCATCAGCAGCACACGCAGACCCATGGAGCGGTAGTACTCCGCGATGGTCATGGAGGTATAGACGGACGCCTCACGCGATGCCACAGGCATGTTCGATGTGTTGGCAATGATGATGGTACGCTCCATCAACTTACGCCCCGTGTGCGGGTCTTCCAGTTCGGGAAACTCGGTGAAGGTCTCCACTACCTCGTTGGCACGCTCGCCGCAGGCTGCGATAATCACGATGTCTGCCTCGGCTTGCTTGGAGATAGCATGTTGGAGCACAGTCTTACCCGTACCAAAAGGACCGGGGATGAAGCCCGTACCGCCCTCGCAGATGGGGTTGGCGGTGTCGATAGTGCGCACGCCGGTCTCTAATAGTTTGAAGGGACGCGGCTTGCTCTTGTAGGCGAGGATGGCTTTCTTCACGGGCCATTTCTGCACCATGGTAACCTCGTGGTCGTTGCCCTCGGCATCGGTCAGCACGGCGATGGTGTCCTCTATCTTGTACTCTCCGGCGGGCACGATGCTCTTCACCGTGTACTCACCCTCGAAGACGAAAGGCACCATGATTTTGTGGGGTTGGTGGTTCTCGTCCACCTCACCGAGCCATGCAGCCGCCTCCACCTTATCGCCTACTTTGGCGATAGGCTTAAACTGCCAGAGTTTCTCTTTGTCAAGCGGGAAGTTGTACTCACCGCGCTTCAAGAACACACCCGTCAGTTTGTCCAAGTCGTTCTGCAAGCCGTCGTAGTTACGGCTGAGCAGACCGGGACCGAGCGTTACCTCGAGCATGTGTCCCGTGAACTCAACCAAGTTGCCCACTTTCAGTCCGCGGGTGGACTCAAACACCTGCGCATATACGTTGTCGCCGATGACCTTAATCACCTCTGCCATCAACTTGGTTTCTCCCACGGTGATGTAGCAGATTTCGTTTTGTGCGACAGGACCATCTACCGTAACTATCACCAAGTTGGAGATGATACCTTTAACTTTTCCTGTTGTCATATCTTTTTATTGTATTGCTTTTAGTCTTTGTATATCGGCTTTTATATCGTCTATCACTTCTTTATTCACAATTTCTTTCTTATCACCCACCTTTTGCGAGAAAATGTAAAACACGTTTCCTTGATACTTACTCGTAAATTCTTTATGCGTATTGTGTTGAAGACTATACTCTTTATAAATTTCAGGCAATTGAATGCTTTGATTTATCGGTTTTATTTGCAGTCCGATATACTTGCCATTTATTTCTATATAAAAATCCACATTGTATAGTCTATCCCACTCATCAGGTGCCGGTTCTATTTTGCAATCCAAAGCATATTGCAATTGCTGATAAATACACATAGGTGAGATATAATATCCACTTTCTTTCAGTTTCTTTTGTATAACCTCTATATGCTCCATACCTTAAATTCCAAACTTACCCTATTGCTTTTAATAACGCACTTGTCCCATTTGCTTCAAAATTCAATGTTCTTTGTTCGATAGAAACTGCGTAGCGTTTGCGCACATCAACATCACCAAACATATACCGTGCAAATAGTTTAACCACCTCTACATTAACAGCATTCCCAAACTGCTTATATGCTTGTGCCTCATTCGCATCAGGGACAAACTCTTCTGAGAAACTTTGCAGACGAGCACATTCCCTCACTGTTAAGGTTCTCAACTTATTTCCTATAATTGAAGTCTGTGTGATAGCCACTAAAGCGGGGAAATATGTTCCTTCTTTCACACGGATGCCCGATGGCCGAAACTGTAAAATATGTTCAAACAAACTAGGCTTCACTGGTTGTCCCGCTTGCCACTCTAGTTTTGCTTTAGCTCCAAAAAAGGCGGGGCATTGTTTTGCTCGTTGCAACCAACTATCTATAAATGCTTTGTTATGAAAGTATAACTCTTGATTTTTCAGAATAAACTTTTGTTTCCATTGGGGATAAAGTGAAATGTCTTCTTCAATTGAGTCTGTAAAATAGGCAGACCATATTGGGAATCCGGGTAACTTTTTACATTGTATATGTTGCAAGAAATCATTCCATAATTCCAATAACTGTATTTGTGTACTATTCAATTGATAACGCTCTATATTTAGGATCTCATCATCTCTTTGCAGCACATCATTTATAGAGCAGGTGGGGTAAGTGATTGCCATATTATTAAACGTGGGTAACTTACCCAAATCTTCTCTCAAGCACATGATGAACACCCGTTCTCTATGTTGCGGAATACCCAAATAGTGCGGACTAAAAATAATCGGTTTTTCCAATACATGATAGCCTAATTTTCGCAGATGAGAGTATATGGTTTGCCATGTCTTTCCACTATCATGTGATGCTAAATTTCTCACATTCTCCAACAAAGCGTATTTAGGCTTACAAGTCGCCAACACACGTTCAACATCAAAAAACAAGGTACCTTTTGTTTCATCGGCAAATCCTAACCTTTTTCCCGCCTTTGAAAATGCTTGACAAGGGAAACCGGCACATAAAACATCATATTCAGGTAGAGTGGTTGGATCCAAGTGCGTAATATCTCCATCAGGATATAGCCCGTAATTGGCATAGTATGTATTTCGGCAATTAGCGTCAACATCACAAGCATACACACACTCCCCACCCAAACTAGTCATCGCTTGGTGAAATCCGCCAATGCCGCAGAACAAATCTATGAACTTAAAATCTGCCATTACTTGCTATATCGATAAACTACGAAATTATCTATATCCTTCTTCTTGATACTAAATTTCTTTTTCCTAGTACTTCCATCCGGCTGTCGACCTTGATTAAAATCTATCAACGCATTACGATAATTGATACGATTTAACTCAATGATGTACATTTTAACAAAATTCACGCTATGTTTCATGCGTTGATGATACGACATATCATCCTTTGTATAACAAGAACGTATTGAGCGGATATATTGATTTCGTTCTATTGTTGCTTGATATTGGGTAGTAGGACTATCTTTACGCGTTTCATGCTCGTAAACCACGAACCAAAACTTATCATACCTATTGATGCAATCAATGAATGTTTGTTGGTCATTTGCCGGTGTCTCATTCTTAGCAATATCGCTTGCTTTCAGGTCTCCGTAAAAACAATCATTATCAAACCAAATATCAAAATCAAATTCATCCTGCCGATGTCCCTTATGGGCTACCCCCACATACTGCATATATGGCTTAATATGGCGTTGCAATGAAAAAACATTGAATTTATATTCTAAATACCATCCTGCCCACTCCGCTTGCTGCCACTGACTCCATTGCTGTTCATGCATTTCTTTTATAGCATCTACCGCATACAACCATGTATTAAAAGGCATTGTTTGATTGAATTCCTCAAAACATGTAAACAAATTATTTTTGTCAATTATTCCCTTATCTAAATACTCTGCCAAACAATTTCCTCTAATGGTACACAAATGATTCCCATTCGCATCTTCCTTATGGAAAATCCCAAGTTTTACCGCTTGATAGATGTCATTTGTATATACGTGTGCAGATGAATTATGCATTGTTCGCTGGAGATACTGCTCTTTTGCAAAATCTACAAATACAATCAATCCATCGTAATGATAAACACCTATAAAACGCACATCATATACCGCGCCTATATCTTGCAACCTTTGGCAAAACTCTTTTATCCAATCGGGCAATTGAATACGCTTTTTGAAAATAGGATGCGGATTTCCTAAATAAGACACTGACCGAAGCAATAAAATATGTTGTTTTCCATTCTTCTCATAAACAAAAACGCGTCTCCCCTCAATCTCTTGTAATGAACAATTATCTGCTCCTAAAAATTGCATCAAAGCCTCCCTCTGTTTTGTAGGCGAAAGCACTTGGTCCTTAGCAATTTCTAGACTCAAATCTGCACGTATTTGTTCACTAGGTCTATTCATCAATCCAATTTGATTCCTTTTTTCATGTCTGCGACGAGGGTGCGGAAGACTTGCTCGCCCTGCTCTACGGTCAGCAGCGACCAGCGGTTGAGCATCTCGGCTTGCAGGTAGTAGGCAAGGACGTTCTCGATAGAGAAGTCCACGAAGAAGGTCTTCTCCTCAAGCCATGCGAAGCGCAAGGCATCCATGCGTTTCTCGCGCTCCATGAGGTTCTCCACCTCTACGAGCGACATCACCTCCGGCAGGTTGTCCATCATGCCGCCTAATCCGAAGTCCTTGGCGGGCAGAGCTTTGCGCAGTATCTCTGCCACCTGATTATGTCCCACCACCGACTTGCGCACATCGAAACCATGCTTGCGGCAGATAGTCGCCACCAGCACGTTGCACATATCCTGATTGAAGGCAAACCACGCACGCACAAAACGGCTGCGGCAGTGCAACCCGTGTTCGTAGAGCAGTTGCGTGCGCAGGTCCGGTTCGGACAAGTGCTTGCGCGCGTCTTCCCACCAATCGGGCTGTCCGATGATGGTGTCGTCGTACTGCTCCATCTGCTCGGTTATCAGCGCGTCATCGCTCTTCATGCGCAGCAGCGCCAGCAGCGGTTTGTCTTTCTCGGCAAGCGTCTCATCCAGCAACGCCAGCAAAGCGTCCATCGTCATAGGTGCTTCGCCACCTGCTTTCAAATCAGGCAAGCCTGCTAATAAACATTCGTAACCCATAGCGGCTTAGAATAACAATTCAACCAATTGCGGACGAAGGAACTCTTTGAAATACTCCACGAACTCCTTGTCGCCAAAGTTCAACTTGTAGCCGCCCTCGGCAGGCACGATGGAGAAATCGGTCTTTATACCTTTCACCTCGTTGATTTTCACGCCCTTATCCAGCAGTCCTTTGGCGTTTGCCGCAAAGTACTTACGCAGCGCCTCGGCATCTTTGGTCTCGATAGTAACCTCGCCGGACGTTGCCATCTGCTCTGCCAACTTGGCTATCACGCCTTGCATGAACTTGGCATCCGCCGTAGCGGCTTTCACGCTGCTTTGTGCCACTTGGTCGGTCAGCAGATTGGTAACCTCGTTCTTGAGGGCGTTCACGCTCTGCTCGGCAAACAAGCGCAACTCCGCGCGGGTGTTCTTGTCGAGTTCTGCGGCTTTGGCAGCAGCCTGCGCTTGCAGTGCTTCGGCTTGTTTCTCTGCCTCGGCTACGATGCTCTCCGCCTCTGCTTTGGCTTTCGCAATAATCTGTTGTGCTTCGGCATTACCTTTCTCTACGCCTTCTGCGTAAATCTTGTCGGTTAATTCTGATAAGTTCATTGTATATGATTTTTATTAACTATTTCTATTATTATGTCTATACGTTATCTAAATACTCCAATTTTTATGCCAAGTTGAGTACAAAGAAATCGAAAAAAACGATTTTCTGAGTTTTTAGGAAAGAAAAAACATTCTTATTACCTTTGGGTATATGTTTTAGTATGCTGTTTATCTTTGAGAACATTAAAATATTTGGAATACATAAAAAATTTTCGAGCGAGGAAATTCCATCCGAATACAATGACGGTCATTATCAATTTGGAAACAAGGTAATGAACCCCTACTCTCTCGGTAAAAAACCAAATACCTGTTTCTAACAATATAAGTCCAAGCCCCCCTATGAGAAATACTAACGTTATTTCACCAATACGAGATTTCGGTTCTCCACGAAACACTAAAAACTTGGACAGCGCATAGTTGGTCAACGTCCCCGTTACAAATCCTATGAGTGCAGCTATCAGATAAGGAATACCTATCACATAAGACGTTAAGAAATACGTACCATAATCAACGGCAAAAGCACCCACTGCAACAAAACAATAACGGAATAGTTGCAACAATATATTGTCTGTCTCTTGACGGAAAAGAATATCAATCCATTTATTCATAGGCGTTTTTACTTGTCTTATTCCCCTAAACCTAATTCCCGCTTAGCTCGTTGGCGGTCAAAAGACACTAAATAAGTGTGCGTATCCGGATAATGTACCAGCACCTTTGGAAACAACTGCGGATATTGTTGTACGGCCGGAAAGAGATAACGGTAAGTGGAACTATAGCCTAATGCGTCTAATACTACTAAGTCCACATTTTTGCGTACCAAATCTGCTATCAATTCTTTCGCATCAGTAGAGAATACATAATTAACTCCCTGACGTTCACTATATAGATATAGCATTTGCGGTTTGCGAGAACATACGATGGTACCCTCCGGGGTATTCTTTTTCAGGGTTTTGCCGATATTAAAGAACTGCTGATAATTGACAGGGTATTTTTGCTTGGCGATTTCATGCTCTTCCTCCAACCCAGGTTTTGCCAGAAACAGCAGTAGCAGCAAAATATAGGCAGGAAAGGAGAGAGTTTTCCATTTCAGTTGTATCAACGAAGTCAGCAGGCTCCAAAGACCAATTAGCAGAAACGCCGTTAAGAAAGGTAACAGAGAGGTAATATAACGGTTGCCGCTGGGAGTACTAAAAATAGAAATAACCCCTAAAGTAGCTACAATATAGCCGATAGCGAACCAGCGTTGGCTGCCCAATTTCCATGCACCGTAGAATATTAAAATTAGCATCACGATGCCTAAAAGATAGAGTTGCCACGTATAGGTAGGATTATCGCAATCCACTTTTACAAAAGGAACTATAGTATTCGGAAAGGCATTGAATATAAGCATCTTCAATGTCCCGAAAAATCGCTCTACCACTTCGCCGAACCCTATATTTCCCATCTCAGGACGCCAAGGATTGGCCACCATAATAGCATCAAGATAGCGATTACCATTTAATCCTAACATTCTGTTGCGAACCATCCAAGGCAGGCATCCGATGACGAATCCCATGATGGTTACCGACAATGCTGCCCAACGTTTGCGAACCAATAGTACCAGCAAGACTCCGGCTACCAATGCAATCCCTTGCGTACGAATATGGTATGTAAAAACCAATGCTATTATCATTACATATAACCACGGCGAACGCACTTCACTCCACCATTTTTCCTCATCTCGCGTCATCTGTATCAATGCAAAAAAGACAAGCATAGACATAAACAAGAAACTTGCCTCCGACATCATCATGGTAGAGAAATGCAAGAGCCTTGGGCAGAACAGCCCCGCAAACGCAGCTGTAAAACTTATTCCCTGTGGAAGTTCCAAAGTAAGTAGAGAGAAATACAGCAATAGAATGCTCAACAGTACAAACACTTCATTCAACCACTTTTGTGCCACAACGCTGTCCGTAATCGCCCGCATGGGTGTCATTAAGAGCGGATAGCCCGGCGGAAAATTAGAAGTAGCAGGAGTTCCGGGCGAAGACAAATCGCAGTACCCGTTTCCTTCTGCCAAAGAGGACGCATAGATATAATAGCAAAAGTTATCCCCGTTCATATCAGGTTTGCTGTTGAAAGTATAGTTCGCTACCAACAGCCACGCGAATACAATCAACAAAGGAAACACTACATATCGGATAATTTGTAATGCTCGCGGAGTGAGAAACCTACTTTCGGAAGTTGGTCTATTTGCTTTCATGATATTCCTTCTCGGTATTGACGTTCCATATATTCTGCTTATCGATAATACCGTTTTTGATATTGCATACACATTCCATAGCCGTTAGCATGGAGTGATCCATATTGTTATAACGGTGTTGCCCGTTGCGTCCCAAACAATATAAGTTAGGAATGCTGTCTAAGAACGATTTCACCTCATCTAATCGATAGTATGATCCATAATAGGCGGGGTATGCCTTCCGAATACGCACATGACAAGCATCTAACACATCTTCGCGGTTGACAACATCTATTTTTACCAACTCGTCAATAGCCATTTGTATGAATTCATCCTTTGGCATTTGCCAAAAATGATCGCCTTCCGTACAGAAATACTCCAACCCTATCCACATGGTATTCTCGTAATCTTTCACCAAATAGGGCGACCAGTTGTTAAATACCTGCAATCGTCCGATATGTACATCTCTCTCTTGTATATATATCCACGTATCAGGCACACGGTTGTCTATCGTAGGAATATGGGTATGGTTGTGTATGCGCATTTGTTTTACACAAAGCCCGACAGTTATAAAATCGCGATAAGGCAATGTCTTCGCAATCTTAGATACGGACTCGGGAACTTCAACCCCTTTTAATGCCGGAACAAGGTCCTTGATAGGCATCGTGGATAAGAAATAATCGCAAGCTACCGTTTTAATTTGTCCGTCTTTAGTTTGCGCCTCTACCGCCTTAACCAATCCATTTTCTACCTGCACTCCGATTACCTCATGCGCCATCCATATCTCACCGCCCATCTTTCGCACATCATCTGCTACCGTTTCCCACAACTGACCGGGACCGTATTTGGGATATATAAACTGCTCTATCAAAGAAGTTTCTACATGCTGACTGTCTTTTTTCAGTCCCAATGCTTTCTGCATCATATCTTTCAAGACAGAAAGTACACTAAGCCCCTTTACACGCTGACTTCCCCAATCCGCACCCAATTTAGAAGGATGTACGCCCCATACTTTCTCTGTATATCCTTCAAAAAACATCTCGTATAATGGTCGCCCGAAACGATTGATATAGAAGTTTTCTAACGATGTCTCCGGCAGTTTGTGGAAACAAGACCACAAATAGCCGAAACCGGCACGCATCGTATTGACAAATCCCATATTCAAGAAAGTCTCCTTTTTCATGGATATAGGGTAATCGAAAAATTTTCGCAGGAAGAATATTCGACTTACACGTCGGCGTAACAGCAACACTCGATCCTCTTTTTCCGGATTCGGACCTTCGGCAGGTAGCTGTTTGTCCGTGGTATGTAGCAGGATATCGTCTTTGGAAGGTGCCCCTTGTATGGGCATGATTGTTTCCCACCAATCCATTACCTCTTGACTCTTAGAGAAAAAGCGGTGCCCGCCTATATCCATACGATTACCGTTATACCGAACTGTTTGGCTGATACCTCCTATGGCATCTGTAGCCTCAAGAACGATCGGATGAATATCCGTTTGCTTTAATAGTTCATATGCGGCAGTCAGTCCGGCAGGACCTGCCCCTGCAATCACTGCTATTTTCTGCGAAGTAGTAGTCATCAATAGTTCGTGGAATTTTTCTTCATAAATTCTTTTTTTGATAGTTAAGTACTATCGGACTATATATCATCAGTTCATTGGCACAAGATAAGTTATTCTCTCGGATGCCAAACAGTGTACCAATCTCTGTCATTGTCAAGCGCGAGACCCAACAATGGTGCAAAGATACTGCTTTTCTTTGAATTGTGCAAATAAAAATTGCATTTTTATGATTTTTAGGGCGTAGGATAATGAAAAATGGAAGAAGTTGTTACCCTTTCCCCGACAAGTCGCAGACGCATCCCTCCCCCCCCCCTTCCTACCCATCATTCTTCCCTCATCCACTCCCCAGCCATTCCCCAGCCACTCTGCTCGGTTCCTGCTCGGTTTCTGCTCGGTTCCTGCTCGGTTCCAACACTTGTCTATACTGAGACTAAAACGAGACAAAAACGACTCTTACCCCCACAACAAAATGACCTTGATATACCGCAGTTCGACATAAGCGAATACTTTCGGCAATCAAGGACAATTTGTTTGGAGTAATAGCAAAATGGAGATAATTATTGCTCCGCCCGCGTGTATTACGAGCAGGTTAGAATTGGTAGCGGATATAGTCCCAGAGGTAGCGGACGTGTTTGCCGTTGTACATGTGGGTGTAGCGTCCTCGTTTGTGCTCGCTCTCGAGCCATGCCTCGTACTCTGCTTGGTAACGCGCTCGCTGCTCGGGGTCGCGGTATGCAGCGGACGCCAGCGCCTGACGGTTGCGCATAGCGTCCACCTGCTTTGCTTGCGCGTCGGACATCTTCCATCCCTTCGGACGCTTGCCCGGCTTCTGACGGATGATACACCAGCCGGGTTCGTTCTTGAGCGGACTGGCATAGAAGGAGTCGCCGAGCGCTCCCGACAAAGAGTTAAGCCATTCGGATAAACGTGCTTTCATAGTAGCATGAGGGAATTAGTTAGGGGATATATTCGGGTTAACAAGGATTGTGCAAGATTATGCGCAAAAGAAGATGATAAGTAGTTGGGCTGCCATAACGCGGAGGAAGGTGGTCAGGGGATAGACCGTGGCGTAGCAGACGGAGGCTTGGTCGTTGTCGTCGGCGAACGACTCGGCATACGCCAAGGCAGGCGCCGCCGTCATCGCGCCCGCCAGCAAGCCGACGACCTTAAAGTAATTCATTTTCAGCGCCTTATAGGCTATGCAGCCGACTATCAGGAGCGGCACGATGGTGATGATAAAGCCGTACAACACCCACATATAGCCGCCCGAGAAGATGGTGGGAACGAACTGCTCGCCCGCTTCAAGCCCCAACGCCGCGAGGAAGAGGGTGAGCCCGACCTGACGGAGCATCATGTTCGCTGAAGTGGTGGCGAAAGTAACCATGTTGTAGTAGGGTCCGAAGCGCCCGATGAGCAGAGCGACGATGAGCGCACCACCTGCCAGCCCGAGGCGGAAAGTCTGGTGAAGGAAAGGCAGAGGGACAGGCAGCAGCCCCAAACATATACCCAACACGATGCCGAAGAAGACCGGCAGGAGGTTGGGCAGGTCCAAGCGTTTCAGTTCGTTGCCGAAGGTGTCCGCCACGCGCTGCACGTCCCCGCGGTCGCCCACAACAACGAGGCGGTCGCCCAACTGCAAGACCAACTCGGGCGTAGCAAGCAGGTCAATCCCCGCACGGTTGACGCGCGTGATGGTGGCGTGGTACTGCTGCCGGAGGTTGAACGAGGCGATACGCTTGCCGTTGCACTCGGGGCGCGTTACCACGATACGGCGCGAGACAAGGTGGTCGGAGTGTTCGCGCGAGCGGAAACTGTAGTTCTTGAGCGTGCCGAGCAGGCGGAGGGTGTCCACGTGCTGTTTGTCGGTGAGCACGCGGATGGTGTCCCCGTTGCCGAAGGTGGTCTGTTCGTGGATGAGTTCATCCGAGCCGTCGGGGCGTATGACGCGGCTGACGACCATCTCGCGGATGGGGCAGAGACGGCGCAGGTCGTGGATGGTCATGAGCGGCAACTGCGGATTGCGGAGCGTGATATCCACGCACACGGGCTCCTCGGAGCGCTCCTTGCCCTCGGCTTTCAGCCTCGCTTGCTCCTCGGGCAGACGCACGCGAAAGAGCAGGCGCACGAGTTCCATCGCGAGGATAGTGCCCACGATAGCCAAGGGGTACGCCACGGCATAACCCGTTGCTACTGAGGGCGATACGCTCCCTATGACGTCCTGACACGCCTGCTGCACCGCCGCCAGCGCGGGCGTGCTCGCCACGGCACCCGACAGGACGCCGTCCAGCGTGTCCATACCAATCCCCGTGGCATAGTGGAGCCCTATCGTGCAGAGGCAGCCGAGCAGGACGACAGCGGTCGCCAAGAGGTTGAGTTGCAAGCCGCTGCGCTTGAACGGCGCGAAGGACGGACCGACTTGCAAGCCGATACTATACACGAAGAGTATCAAGCCGAAGGTGTTGGCGAACTGCGCCACGTCGTGGTTGATACGGACACCCAAAGCGGAGAGGATGATACCGACGAACAGCACCCACGTTACGCCGAGGGAGAAATGCCCGATTTTCGCCCGCTCGCCCAGCCAAAGCCCCAGCGTGATGACCAGCGTCAGGAGCAAAGTGGACTGGATAATGCCGGGAGTGGATATGAACTCGAACAGTTGTTGCACTACTTAATCAAAATTGGTATAGTTATCAGAAAAATAGATGCTTATATCTTGTATCAGATTCGGATTTACACGCAGACTCTCCTTGCGGACTAACGCATAGGCACTCTGCGCTTCTATCTGATAATGCAAGAACTTGTCCTCCGAAAAATAAGAAGTCAATACACGACGGTACACACGAAAACGCTTCGTGATAGCAATACTCTCATTCTCACAATTAGCTCCGATAAAACCAAAAGAAGATAACGGATCGTTTTGTGCAATCTCCACCAGTATGGCTATACATGTACGAATAAGCGGACGGGGTTCATTCAACCCCGTCAAACGATTATACTTATGAGGACTGTTGGAATCCGATTTGAGATAGAACTTAATGCCGTAGAAATGATTGGGGTATTCTTCCACTCGCACGAAATACCACCTATTGGTTCGAGAAGAACGGAAATGATATATCAAGCACGGCACACCGTCTCTATTATCACGCATCAAGAATTGATACGGATAAAAAGAGAAATCACATGAGGTAACCATAACTATCAACGCGATACGCATCCAACTCCGAGCGAGTCAAACGCTTGAACTCATAGAAAGGATTGCCCTTGGATGTTGATTTAGATGTAGTCTGCGGATTGGTATGTGTAATTAAGTTTCCCATACACGTTTCTTCTTTTGCGGGCAAAATTACCACTTTTTTTTGAACTACGCAAATAAAATGAGGATTATTTGGGTATTTTATCCCTTTTGCATGATTTTCCATAAACCGATGAGTGCCTTCTGGCAGGCGCGGTCGGTAACTTGCTCACGGAGTTTGCCGAGGTGGAAGCACTCGGCAAAGGTGCCTTCGGGCGTAGCCCACCCTATCCATACCGTGCCGACGGGCTTCTCCGGCGTGCCCCCATCGGGTCCCGCAATGCCGCTCGTAGCGATAGCATAGTCAGTGTGCATTAAATTGCGAACCCCGTCCGCCATCTGCTTGACCACCTCTTCGCTTACTGCGCCATGCATTTGCAAATCATCGGAAGACACGCCCAAGACCTGCTCTTTCACGCGGTTGTCGTATGCCACCACGGAGCCCATGTAGAACGCACTGCTGCCCGCGTGCTTGTTGAGCAGCGATGCCAGTTTACCGCCTGTGCAACTCTCTGCCGTGGCGATGGTCAATCCCCGCGCTTTCAGCCACTGCCCCACATGCACCTCTATCGGTTCATCGTCCATCGCAATGAGGTAGTCCTCTATCAGCGGTCGGAGCTGAGCAATCTGCGCCCCCACCTCCTCGGCGGTGGCTTCGCCGTAGGAACTCAGGCGCAGGCGAATAGTGCCGTCCTTGGGCAGGTAGGCGAGGTGTATGCTCTCAGGGAGCGCGTTCTCCCACGCCTCAATACGCAACGCTAACCCCGACTCAGAGATGCCACTGACAAGCAGAGTGCGGTGGATAATGCCCGGGGGCGCAGGCGTCCCCGCCTGCTTTAATTCTTCCCCTTTCAAAGCAGAACAAGAGCAGTACGTTAAGCAACTATTTATATACGGCTGAATCTGCTCCTGCATAGCAATCTTCATCTCGTAGGGCACGCCCGGCATAGAGGCAAGAATCTTGTTGTCCTTGCGGAAAACCATCAGCGGGGCGCTACCTACCCTATTCGGCAGAATATCAGCCGCTTGCGGCACTTGCCACTGGGTGGCGGTCAGTCGGTTGAGCACATCGGGACGGTCTTTGTAGAGGTCTTGGATATGTTCGCGCACACGCGCGTCCTCCACCAGCTCCGTATGAAAATACTCGCAGAGGACATGCTTTGTGATGTCGTCTTTCGTGGGGCCGAGCCCGCCAGTGGTGAGCACGATGTCCGCCCGCTCGAAAGCATTGTCCAACGCTTGGATAATCTGCTGACGGCTATCGTGAATAGAGGTGATTTGGCACACCTCAATGCCCTGTTCGTTTAGTCGCTCTGCCATCCATGCAGAGTTGGTATCGACCACTTGCCCGATAAGCAACTCGTCCCCGATTGTGATTATTTCTGCTTGCATAGTGCTACTTTTAACTTGTAATCAACGAATGTAATAAGTCTTTTTTCCTTCATCCTTCATCCCAAACAGACGAAAGTAACTTTAACTCCCCCGCCTCTTCTGAAAGGAGGGGAGGGGGTAAGGGGGCGGGAAGGTACACTCGGCTTCAAGCCGCAAAGGAAAATAAAAGAACATACAGAACATTTAATATTGAATTGCCGCGAGGGAACTTTTAACATGTAATTCTCATGTAATTAACCATTAATTTGACAATGATATACGAGTTGACCCAATCTATGCTCTTGAGTGCAAGCCCCAACGGGGCGACATAGATTAGCGTAGGGTGAAACCCTACGAATATGGGTCCCCTCCTTGCAAGCCCCGAAGGGGCGACATAACTCAATCTTGAATCGCTGGGTCAACATGTTTATCATTGCCTAAATTAATGTGAGTTCGATATAAGCGAGTTATTTCAGCAGTCAAAGAGTAATTTGGTTTTTGGTGATAATAAGAATATTTGAACAATATTTGGAAATATTTGTTGAAATAAAAAGGTTTTTGTTCGTTTTTGTCAAGTATTATTGTTCGTTTTTGTGTATAAATCTTATTTCGAATTCATGTGAATATGCTTACATCCCGATTTATCGGGGAAAGTACGAAAAGTTAACGCATCAGGAATTACATGATAATTATCACTACTGTCCATTAAAAAATATTAACGAGTAATATTCTTCAAAAATCGAGTTC